>CAWVYB010000022.1:0-19911 GCA_963934215.1 uncultured Flavobacteriales bacterium
GTAGCTTTGCGTTTCAATTTGAATCAATAATTCGCCATTTTGATATGAATATTCCTGAAGACTTGCTCTACAGCAAAGAACATGAGTGGGTGCGCCTTGAAGGCGATGTGGCTACCATAGGCATCACGGATTACGCTCAAGGAGAGTTAGGAGATATTGTATTTGTTGAGGTGGATACCATTGGTGATACCGTCGCAACTGAAGAGGTGTTTGGAACCATTGAAGCGGTCAAAACGGTGAGCGATATGTTCTCTCCTCTGGCGGGAGAGGTCCTTGAATTCAATGAGCGATTGGAGGATGACCCCGAATTGGTCAATACCGACCCGTACAACGAAGGCTGGATTGTGAAATTTAAAGTTTCGGACGCTTTAGAAGTTGAGGGTCTTCTCTCGGCTGTTGACTATGCCGCTTTGATCGGCTGATTGAACGCCGAAGGCATGCCTAAAGATCTTAACGCTTCGGGTCTTGAACGCGCCTTTCCTTGGAGGCACGCGTTGATTCCATTGATTTGGGCACTTCTCATTTTGGGATTGCACGCCATTCCTGGGTCCGATATCCAACTGCGCGATTGGACCGTCATTTTTCATGTTGACAAGGTCATTCATGCTTGCATGTTTGGCGTTCTCTCGCTCTCCTTGTTTGTTGCACTTGGGAAAGCGGGGAGCATCCGAAAATACAAGGCATTCGCGATCCTAGGGTTGATACTTTATGGTGTTTCGTTGGAGTTGGCTCAGGGGCTCTGGTTCATTCAACGCGATGCCAGCGTCCTGGATATGGCAGCGGATTTTGCAGGTGTTTTATTGGGCCGAGTTGCTTTTCGAATCGTCTATCGCTGCTGGAATTAAGAAATTGAAATCGTTAAGTTCGAGAATGGCTATCATCAATAAAGGATCTTGGCGTATTTTCGAACTCCAATTGTGAACCATATGCTCAGTCGGAAAACACCAGAAGCCAATCTTGAAAATAAGCGCACCGCTTGGCGGGCGCTTGGATTTGTGGCGTCCTTATCCTTGTTGTTGAGTGCCTTGGCCTGGACATCTTACGATGTTGCCATTTCGAGGTCCTTGGATTTTGAAGCCGATTTATTGGAAGACGAGGAGATCCCAGTCAACATTGTGCAGCCGCCACCACCACCACCGCCACCTCAGCAGACGACGGTGATCGAAATTGTCGATGATGAAGAGGAGATTGAAGAGGAGCTTGAGATTGAGGACATCGAGTTGGATGAGGACACGGAAATTGAAATCATCGATGATTATGAAGAAGAGGAAGAGGATGTTCCTTTTATGATTGTTGAGAACATGCCTGCGATGGGGGATTGCAAGAAAATGCGGGGAGACGAGCGTCACCAGTGCACGCAGATGGAAATCATTCGGTATGTGTCCAAAAACACGAAATATCCACCGATCGCAAAGGATGCGGGGATTCAAGGGACCGTCTTTGTTTATTTCGTCGTGGGAAAGGACGGAAAAGTGCGAGATGTTCGGGTGCTGCGAGATGTAGACTCTCGACTCGACAAAGAAGCGACTCGTGTCGTGGAGAGCTTGCCTGATTTTGAACCAGGAGAACAACGAGGTAAATCCGTGAGTGTTCAGTACACCATACCAGTGAAGTTCATCATTCGTTGATGTGACGTTTCACGGCCATTTCTATGGCTAGAATAATGGAAAGGAAGCGCTCTTTAGGGGCGCTTCCTTGCGTTTCAACCCAGTGGTAAGCTCCTGCGTCAAGTCGCTGTATGTATTCCTGGTGCAAGGCCATGCGATCCTCATGATGCGGCACAGACCGAAGAGGATCGGGTTCCCAGGGGATGTCTGGCGTGCAGAGGATATAGAAGTCAAACCAACGCTGCAAGTTTCGTGATCCTTTCGGAACAGTCGAAAAAGCAGTGGTTCCCCAAATCTCCAGGACCAGCCCGCCGGTATCCGAAATCAATCCACCTGCACGGCTTTTCAAAGCGTGTTGTTCAGCTTCGAGAGCAGCGTTAAACTGCAATTCTGTCAACCGGTCGAGATCATGGGCCTTGAGGTTGCCATGGCGAACGGCCTGGTCAAACCGCGCGACCTCAAGCGCCAGAGGAAACCCAAAATGCTGAGCGATTGCTCTCGCGAGGGTTGTCTTACCCGTGGATTCCACACCAGTCACCACCAATCGAAGAGGGCGTGCTTTTAGAGCCATGCTCCAGGTGGGATCAGGTCAAACCAGCCTTCTATCGCAAGCAACGTATACAAGCAAAAGAGTGCAGCGCCCCAATAGAGCCCTCGTTTCCAATACAAGGCAATGGCTACGATGTCGATAACGATCCAATACAGCCAGTTTGCTTGCACGAATTGAAGCATCCAATAACTTGCAATGAGGCTTCCAACCGTGGTGAAGGCGTCGAGTCCTGGGAGCGCTGATCTGCCTGTCTTTGTGAGCAGATGAGCAACAACAATCCAGATGGCGAGCCCGATTGCGATGGATAAGGCGTGCGCTTGCAAACTGGCGACAGGAAGCGGATTGGGCCAGGTTTCTTGAACACTCCAAAAGCCATACACCGCGAGACCGATGTAAAAAAGCCACAAGGCCGATTCAGCTCTCAAATGGCGTTGCCAACAAATCCAAGCGAAGAGGATGGACCCGATGCCTGCGCACAGGAAGGAAGTTGCATGGCCTTGTAAATAGCCAATGGTGTACAACAAATTGAGGCCTGCTGCGATGGGTTCACCCCATCGATGCCATGATTTGGATGCGCTATTAGCGGAGTTCATCAATCGTCGAATTCACAGCGACACGGTGCCGAAAGAAGCAAGTCAATGGATGATTTCATCCAGGTCTTGAGTTGGTCTTGCTCTTCTGCAGTCATGTCGTTGTTGGTCAAGTCGAGAGAGGAGAGGGCCTGTAAATCACCTAATGATGCCGGAAAGAATGCAATCAAATTGGACCACAAATTCAAAGTTTGCATCTGATCCAGGACGTCGATATTCAAGGGGATGGAATCGATGAGGTTGTCTCCTAAGCTGAGATAACGCAGCTGTTTCCATTCCAAGATGACTTCGGGAAAGGCGGTGATCAGATTCATGTCGGCTGAGAAATACTCCAAGTCTTTGAGAGCGGACAAAGCAGAAGGCAAAGCATCAATTTTTGTTCGGTCTAAAATCAATTGTTTCAATTCTGATAGCTGTGCCAATTCCGATGGAACTACTCGAATTTTCTGTCGACTGAGGTCGAGGCGTAAAACGGGAACTCCAGTAGAATTGGCTGTCAAAGCTTCATCTAAGTTTGAAAATACGGGGGCGTTTTTCCATAGTGAGTCGGTGATACAAACGAATGAGGGTAGAGCATGGAATGCCTGCATTGTGTTTGTTTGCAAAGCCGAAAGCACGAACAGACACGGAATAAGCCATCGACGCAATAGCAGGTGGTTGTATGTGTTTAAGTACTTCATGGAGCAACGAGGTGGGTGGCTTCGTTTAAGCAACGTGTGGCAGCGTCAGAATCGATTTGCAGTTGGGACTTCAACCCATCGAGATTATCGAATACTTGTTCATTGCGCAATCGTTTGATGAAGCGCAGGTGAAGGGTTTCGTCATAACATTTTCGTCCTCCTTCTAAAAGGTGCACTTCCACGAGGTTTTCCGAAGTGGGCGGTTCAACGGTGGGCCGGGTTCCGATATTGACCATTGCGGGATGCCATTCGGGTTCTCCGTGGTACTGAGCGAACGCTGCATACACGCCTTTGCCCGGTATAAGTTTGAGCGGATTAGCAGTCTTTAAGTTCGCGGTTGGAAACCCAATGGTGCGCCCCACCTGACGTCCTTTGACGACAACTCCAGACAAAGGGTAGGGCTCTAAGAGCCACTGCCGGGCTTGTTGGACTTTTCCAGATTCAATGGCTTCGCGGACTTTTGTTGAGCTGACTCGTGTGTTTTCCACCGTTTGAGCAGGCAGAGATTCTACACTGAATCCAAACACATCACCCAGATTTTTTAAGCTGTCAAACGTCCCCTCGCGATTTCTTCCAAAGCGATGATCGTAACCGATGATGACCGCTTTCGGACGAATTCCCTTTCCAAACAGTTCACGGACATACTCAATGGGGGTCATCCGAGCGAGGTCTTCGGTAAATGGATGGATCACAAGATGATCCAATCCCGTACTCGCGAGCAACTGTTTTCGCTCTTCCAAAGAATTCAATAAACGCAATCGATGATGCTCTGGATGCAGCACCAGACGTGGGTGTGGGTCGAATGTAAGCAGGACAGAGGTGCCGTTTAATTCGGCTGCACGCTGCTTCAAAAGGGCAATCACAGCCCGGTGACCATGGTGCACACCGTCGAATGTTCCGATGGTCAAAACGACTGGAACATCCGCTGAGAATTCGAGGGCATTGTAGTGCACAATCACTTTTGCAAAGATAGGATGGGAACAAAGCAGAATTGCTTGTACTTTTGCGCGGAAATTTATTCGGTCAAACCGCAATTTATCGCATGTCTCAACACGGAACCATTTCGCAAGTCATCGGCCCAGTAGTCGACGTAAGCTTCCCCGCTGGAGTTGCTCTCCCAAAGATTTTAGATGCCTTGAGCATTGAAAGAGAAGGAGGGAACTTGATTCTTGAAACCCAAAAACACATTGGTGAGGACACCGTTCGTGCCATTTCGATGGACGCGACCGAGGGACTCGCTCGTGGTATGAAAGTCTTTGCCATGGGCAAGGGCATTCAAATGCCAGTAGGGGAACAAATCAAAGGCCGGCTCTTTAATGTTGTTGGCGAAGCCATCGACGGTATTGGTCCAATGGATGGGTCTCCAGGACGAGAAATCCACCAAGACGCACCTCGATTTGAGGATCTTTCTACGGCGACTGAGGTGCTCTTTACAGGCATCAAGGTCATCGATTTGATTGAGCCATATGCCAAGGGTGGTAAAATTGGATTGTTTGGTGGAGCCGGAGTCGGCAAGACCGTTTTGATCATGGAGTTGATCAACAACATCGCAAAAGGCTACGAAGGCATTTCCGTTTTCGCAGGCGTAGGTGAGCGGACCCGTGAAGGGAACGACTTGTTGCGTGAGATGATCGAGTCCGGCGTAATCAAATACGGAAAGGCCTTCGAAGAGAGCATGGAAGCAGGAGGATGGGATTTGTCCAAGGTGGACACCAAGGAATTGGCCGATTCTCAGGCGACATTGGTATTTGGTCAGATGAATGAGCCTCCTGGAGCACGGGCTCGAGTAGCCTTGTCTGGTTTGACTGTAGCAGAGTATTTCCGTGACGGAGATGAAGAGTCAGGAGGACGGGACATCCTGTTCTTCATTGACAACATTTTCCGTTTCACTCAAGCAGGGTCAGAAGTTTCGGCTCTGTTGGGACGGATGCCTTCAGCGGTAGGATACCAGCCAACCCTGGCCTCAGAGATGGGTGCCATGCAAGAGCGGATTACATCAACCAAGCGCGGTTCGATTACGTCTGTTCAGGCTGTTTATGTTCCTGCGGATGATTTGACAGATCCGGCACCAGCGACCACGTTCGCTCACTTGGATGCTACTACGGTATTGTCTCGTAAGATTGCGTCTTTGGGTATTTATCCAGCAGTGGATCCTTTGGATTCGACGTCTCGGATTCTGACTCCAGATGTAGTCGGTGAGGAACACTACAAGTGCGCTCAGGATGTGAAAGAAACACTTCAGCGTTATAAGGAGTTGCAAGACATCATTGCGATTCTGGGCATGGATGAATTGTCTGAAGAGGACAAGCAAACGGTTTACCGTGCGCGTCGAATCAGCCGTTTCTTATCACAGCCTTTCCACGTAGCTGAGCAATTTACTGGAATTCAAGGCGTGTTGGTTTCGATTGAAGACACCATCAAGGGCTTCCAACGCATTTTGAGTGGCGATTTGGATCACTTGCCAGAGGCTGCCTTCAACTTGAAGGGAACCATTGAGGAAGTGATTGAAGCGGGAGAAAAAATGATGGCTGAAGCCTAATTTTAGTATCATGACGGTTTACATCCTTACACCAGACGCGACCTTGTTTTCAGGCGAAGCGACCTATGTCGGTTTACCGGGATCGGACGGGAGCATGGGCATTATGGATCGTCACGCGGCATTGATTACAACGCTTAAAGCGGGCGAAGTATTGGTGCGCGGAGCACAGGGCGAAGAAACGTTTGCTGTGAAAGGAGGAACGGTTGAGGTGCTCAATAACGTTGTGACGATTTTAGCCGCCTAACGTCCTGTTTAGAGACTCAAAAAAAGCTTGGCTTCGGTCAGGCTTTTTTTATGCCTGATTTTGCGCTTATTGGTGGTGGTATGGCTCCCCTTTGAGGATGGTGTGGGCGCGATACAGTTGTTCCAAGGCAAAAGGCCGGATCATCTGGTGAGAAAATGTCATAGGTCCCAAGCTCCATTGTTCGTTGGCGAGGTTGCGAATGCGGGGGTCAAATCCGTAAGGTCCCCCGATGACCCAAGCGATGTGTTTCAAGCCGCGAACCTGAAGCTTTTCAATGTGCTTGGAAAAAGCGATGGAGCTGTATGACTTTCCGTTTTCGTCCAAAAGCACGAGGTAATCAACACCCTTGAGGTGCTTGTCCAAAATTTTGGCTTCTTGCTGCATAACCCACTGCGGGTCCGGCTTCCCAGAGCGGGGCTTGATATCGACCGTTTCGATGAATTGAAAACGACCATAATGGTTGAGTCGTTTTGCATATTCGACATTTCCGGCCTGTATCCAGGAGGATTGCGTCTTTCCAATGGCGATGAGCGTCATCTGCATGGGACAAAGTTAGGGGCATGAATCTTCTTTGCCCGAACTATCTTCGTGGCATGTTGACGACGGAAATGGAACGACTCATCGTTTTTGCTTTGGAAGAAGATTTGGGCGGAGGTGATCATACTTCGGCCTCCTCCATTCCATTGGAGTTGGAACGAGAGGGCTTTATCCTGGCGAAAGAATCAGGAGTTGTTGCTGGATTGGAGGTGGCGCTGGAAGTCTTTCGAAGGGTAGATGCAACGTTGCAATGCGTGTTGCTTGCACAGGACGGTGATGCTGTTGATTTTGGAACGCAGGTGATGCGCATATCGGGATCTGCAAGATCCATCCTCGAAGCTGAACGATTGGCATTGAACTTCATCCAACGCATGAGTGGTATAGCCACGCGAACTGCTGCTGTTGCGGCCTCGTTAGAAGGTACCGGTTGCCGTGTTTTGGACACCCGAAAAACGACCCCAGGAATTCGCGCTTTTGAAAAATGGGCCGTGCGCATTGGCGGAGGGGTAAACCACCGCATGGGACTGCACGACATGATCTTGATCAAAGACAACCATGTGGATTATGCCGGTTCTATGATGAAGGCAATGGAAGGAGTGGCGCTGTATTTAAACGAACGCCAATTGGAATTGCCCGTTGTAGTCGAGGTACGCAATGCCAAAGAGGCTGAAGAAGCTATGGAAGCACGTTCGCGTTGGACAAAACCATCGGGCTTGCCTTTAATTGATCGGTTGTTATTGGACAATCACACCCCTGACCAAGCGGCGGAGGCCGTCACTGAATGGGGGGCTGACATTCCATTGGAAGCGTCGGGAGGAATTACCCCTTCAAATGCGCGCGCCTATGGAGATGCCGGAGTGAATTTCATTTCCATGGGCTGGTTAACACACAGTGTTTCAGTGTTGGATTTTAGTCTGAAGAGCACGGATCGAATTCACGCGGCGCATGGGTGAGTTGCAGCCACCTCCAGTGCCCGATGGACCACTATTCAAGTGGATTCAAAAGAACCGCACATTTGATCGGATCCGCGCCTCGTTGCGTCGATTCCACCCTTGGAAGAAACAGGAAGTCAATGTGTACGATGTGCTCCGATTTTTTGTTCTTGGCCTGATCAATGGGTCAGTGGCGATGCGTTCTGCTGCGATTAGCTTCCGGCTGTTCCTTGCGTTCTTCCCGGCGATGATCTTGCTTCTGAGCATCATTCCATATACTCCATTGGAGACGGGAGAAGTCCTGAAGAGCTTGGAAATGCTCTTTCCTGTGCAGGCCGTAGAGTTATTCGAACAAACGGTTGCGGATTTGATCAACCAACGGCAAGGAACGTTGATTTCGGTGGGTGTCATCTTGCTCCTGTTCTACGCATCGAGTTCTGTCAATAGTATTCTCCTGAGTTTTGGGGAAAGCCCGCATGTGCCGGGCCGACCACATTGGTTGTTGTACCGTTTGTTGTCGGTGCTACTCCTGTTTGTCTTATCGATTCTACTAGGCTTGGCTGTCTTTCTTATTGGTTTTTCAGGTGATGTGATCAACTGGATGGATGCACACGAATGGATCAATACAGAAGCGATTCCATGGTTAACCTTGGCAAGGTGGACACTTTCTTTCGGTTTGGTTTATGCAACCGTAAATATCCTATTCCACGCAGGTTCAGGGGCCATGAAGCGATGGGGTATTCTCAATGTGGGGGCAACCGTTGCAACACTGCTGCTTGTGCTCACGACCTGGACCTTTTCGTGGATCATTGGTCAGTTCTCCTCCTACAATTCCTTGTATGGTTCATTGGGTACTTTAATGTTGACATTGGTTTGGTTAAACTCTAGCAGTTCCATTTTATTATTGGGCTTTGAATTAAACGCAGCCGTGAGTCGCGCCCAACTGGACGCAACGCAAGGCGAAAATCCGGATAGATAATATTAAATAGAAGCGTGCAATCGCACCCGAAAGTCACTCATTAAATAACGAAATATCATGAAAAATTTTACCCTGCTTTTCGCCCTGTTATTGTTTGTTGGATCAGCGTATAGTCAATCATCAAGCCCTTTGTTGGGTCAATGGAAGACCATTGATGATGAGACGGGACGCATCAAAAGCGTTGTCGAAATCACGGAGCGTGACGGGAGTTTTTACGGACAAGTGATCGAGCTATTTCGATTGCCTGAAGAAGATCAAAACCCAATTTGCACGGGTTGTGAGGATGATCGGAAGGATCAGCTTTCTTTGGGGATGGAGATTGTTCGAGATATGAAAATAGCGGACGATATGGAATGGGAAGAGGGTACGATTTGCGATCCAAAGACCGGAAAAATCTATGATTGTGAGATGTTTTTGGAATCAGACAATCTCGACGAACTGAAGGTCCGAGGGTACATCTACTTCTTGTACCGCACGCAAACATGGTTGCGAGTGAAGGCCGAGTAAGGGTGAGTGAGGCGGCTGTTTGACACGCTGAAATCGTGCCTTCAAATGTTTAAGGCCACCAGGAGATGCGTGCTTTGATTCCGTCGCGTAATTCAGGAAAGCAGCCCAACGCGTAGCAGACTAAAAACGTCGTGCCGGAGGCCAAAGCCCCTTGGATGATTGCGCCAACGATCGGATACGTGAAGGCGTCTGCCTGCCAATGGAAGCTCCATGCACTTGCGATTGCGACAATGGAAATAACCAACAGTTTCCAGGAAAAGGGATGTATTTTATATTTCCTCCAGACGATGAGCAGCCTCCACACGTTGTTCCACAACGCTGTCCCAAGAGTGGCTACTGCGGCCCCTTTTAGGCCCCAGCCCAACGTCACAATAAACAAGTAATTGGTGGCAACAGTCACGACGACTAGCCCTAGATTCAAGGGCAGGACGATGCGGTACCACTGGCTAAACGCCAAAACTTGATTGTTGACGACATTGAAGCTGACAATTAAACGCTGAAGTCCGATACAGAGAAAGACAAACTCCAGACCCCGATAGCCTGTTGGGAGAAGGAGCTGGAACGGTGCGATGCCCGCCCAGATTCCGGACATGATCACGGCGGCCAAAAGGAAATTGACCCGAGCACTGCGTCGGTTCATTTCATTGATTTCGGTCGTTTTTCGTTGAGCGACGAGTGTGGCGGAGAGTCCTCCTAAGATTCCCTGCGTTGCCCGCGTTGGCATTCCTACGACGCTTCCAAGAAAGAATCCGATGGTGTAAATCGGCACTTGAGCCAGTCCGATGTACATGCCAATCATGACATAGTCCAGGTGGGTCGCGATGATGGCCGCTCCGCCAGCGAACAAACTGAAAAGGCTGAAATCAAAGATGTTTTTAAATTCATCCCACCGCCACGTATTCCCGATACGTTGAGGGAGTTGGAATGCCTGGATGGTGAGCAGAATAGCACTCACAGCCCATGACCCGATATAGCAACTCAGGAAAGCGTCAAATTCGATTTGTTCGAAGTACAAGAGGAGTCCTAGAACCAGGTAACTCCCTTTTTGCCACACCTCGTCAACCCAAGAAATAATCGCTGTTTTGAGTTGTTGATTGACCAATGCTCGAACCAAATGGAGTAGCACCATGAAGCTCGTAATCAAAAGGAACCCGGCGATGTGATCGGTGAGTGCGGAGCCCTTTTCGGCATCGAACAAAGGCAGGATGTCGCGTCCGTTGAATGCGAACAGCAGGAGGACCAAAAGAAGTCCTGCTGCGGGCAGAATCAATAACGTACGGAGGATGTCGGGCCGCTCTTTTTCATCGTATCGGGCCAAAAACCGCATGATGCCTCCCGGTGCTCCAACGACAGCAAGTGAACTCAAGATGATTCCCCACGATGTAATAATGCGGACCAACCCCCATTCGGCCTCGGCTCCTTCAAAAGCCCTTGGCAAGACGACCATGGTATTCACCGCGCCAAGAACGAGCCCTGTGCCAATGGCAAGGGAGGCCCAACCTGACTGTTTGGCGACTATTCCCATAGCTTGGATTGCGTTTTGATGTCCATGCGACGCATCAGAAGTTGAATTGTGGCAATGGGTCGAGTACCGTGCAGTAGGAGCAATAAGCGGCTTCGGCCTTGTGTTCTACGCTTGGCGTGTCGTCATGCAGGGTGTCTAAGGATTGGCTGATCCAGCGGAGCAATTCTTTTGCCTGACGCGTGTCCACACCGCTTTGCTTGTCGATCTTCAACTCGAGCAATCCAGCACGCGCATTTTTGCCAGATCGGACACCGGCCCGCACATACAAAAGAGGCTGTCCGTCGGTTTCTTTTTTGTTTCCATTCACGTCCAAGGTCTCCAAAGCCATGGCGGCATAGACCAACAATTGCAATGCTTTAGAGGCTTTTCCAGATGTGACCTTCTCATCCCAATCGGCAGGCAAAGACAATTCAGAGGACGTCACATTCCCTGTTTTATAATCGGTGATGATGACCTCGTCGCCATCGCGTTCAATGCGGTCCGCCATGCCGTTCAATCGGATGGGGTCGATGCGGCCTCCCGTTGTGAAGGTGTGAGATAAATTAAGTTCGAGATGACGAATCACCCGCTGGCTATCGGGATGCAATTCTGTCATTTCTGAAGTCAGAATTTTTTTGAGCGTTGCTTCCGCCATGGTGACCTGCAAATAATTTTCTCCTTGGCGCACCATGTCGGAATTGAAATGTTTCTTGATTGCAATTGGGAGCAAGTGTTGGACATCCTTTTTCAAGGAGCTCAAGTGTTCTTGTTGAAGGGGCTTGTCCAGGAATAACTTCAATCCATCTTCTAAGACTTGGTGCACAACAGAACCGAAGGTGCTCGATGCCATTTCCTCTTGAACTTCTGAAGGTTCGCTTAGACGGAGGAGGTACTGGTAGAAAAAATTACGCTTGCAATTGATCAAGGTGTTCAACGCAGATGGACTGATTCCTTTTTGTGCCCATGCGGCCAGCCGTGTGCTTGCTTGTGGGGTCCATTGCAACGCTGGAATGGCAGGCCGCGGACCGGGCAATGGAGCTTGCAGTGTTGAGACGTCAACAGGAAGAAGGTCTTCTCCATTGGGACGAAAAGCCTGCTCCAATTGCAACAGATATCGACTTTTTTCTGAAGCCTCATCTTGCGCCCGGTAAAGGAAGAACACCTCACGCGCTTGGTTGAGCAAGCGGTAGGTGTAGTAGGCGAAGATGGCTTCCCGTTCGTGCCGTCCGGGCAATCCCCAAATGCCACGCAGGTCAAATGGGAGAAAGCTATCTGAAATGGCTGATTTTGGCAACACGCCTTCGTTGCAATCCAGCACAATGACCCGATCAAAATCCAACGCTCGGGTTTCGATCAGTCCCATGATTTGCAAGCCGTCTTCAGGCTCGCCAAGGAGGTCAATGCGCTCAGTCGCCAAGCTTTGGAGGGCCATGCTCCACACTTCTTCGCAAGTGGAAAGAAGACCGTGCTGTTCTTGAAATCGCCTGACAACGGAAAAGGCTTGCATCACCCGTTCCCAACTTGCCATGATCCATGGATCCAGTTCGGACTTGGCGTCGTTGAGCGTCAACATGTTTCCAATGCTCCCTGCCCAACGTTCCAATCCAACGGAAGCTTCTAAGGGGTCAGCGGCTTTGTTGGTGAGCAACTCATTGACAAAATCAACGAGAATACCATTTGAATGCTCTCCCAGTTGACTGGCGCTAAGCCAGGCCAAGTGTTTTTTGGCGAGTTGGTTCATGACCCGGGACCCGTCTTGGATGAGCTTGGTTCTGCCGCATGCTGCGAGCGCTACCGGGTCGCTGATGATTGAACGTAAATCCCCATGATTCAATTGCTGACCACTGCGCAAAACCAGTGGTTTCACGGCTTCTAAAAACCCGCTTGCAGGGGTTTCTCCCCAACTCAAGCCCATGGTGACATTGTATCCCTTGTTGTTCAATTCGGGAAGACTCTGAAGCACCAGTGGGAGGGAAGCACCATCCGGAAGAACAACAGCGGTGCGACCATCCCGTTGATCTACCGGGATGTTGGAAACAATTTCTCTGACGGCTTGAGCTTGATATACAGAGCTGCTACAACCGATGATATGGATGGATGGAGGATTCGCTTCTAGGCGCCGAGGCAAAGCGTTAATGGCTTGGGGCAATGCCTGATTTCGGATAAACAAACCGGCTTCCATCATAGGCTGGGTCACATAGCTTGCGTCAGCATCCCAAAGCCATGTAAGGCTGTTTTTTTGTTCATAGCGATGAAGAAAAGCCCGTTCGGCAGGCGTGAGAACACTCAATCCTGCAACGAAAACATGGCTGTAGGCCTCCAGACTCTTGGATTCCGACGCAACGCGAGCGATGCGTCCACCATACCCCCATTGCTTATAAGCAAGCTTCTTTTGAAAGGCCTCATACAGCGGTCCGAGTTGCATGAAGCGCCGAAGAAACTGGCGTTGTCCGGATTTTAAATCAGCCTCAGATTGAAAGCTCCATTCTTCGATGCCCTCGATGTCACAGAGGTTCTTGAACACAGCTTTCGGATCGAGTAAATACTGATCAATTTCATTGAAATCACGCAACGCAATTCGTCCCCATTGGCCGAAGGCCGTGAATCCAATCGATTCTTTATCGCTCGATTGATCGAGGGCCTTGAGCTCAGTCCACGTGAGATATAACTCGGCCAATCCTTCCAACGGGTCCATTGGAGTCAATCCAGCATGCTCTTGCAAAACGGTTCCCAAAGTGCATGCTTTGGGCAACCACCCTGCACCGGGCATTTTGGCGGCGAGGCGACGATGAAATTTTCCCGTGGCTCTTTGACTGGGTAAAATAACCAAGCACGATGCCGGGTCGGGTTGTTTCATTACAGAATCAACCACCTGGTCTAAAAAAGAGCGACGATTTTTTTCGGAATCCAATAGAGCGTTGTTAGCGCTACAATTTAAATCCGTTGCGGAGGAAAGCAATAAATTCTTTACGTCCATCCGCGTTTCGCAACGCACGTTTAATTTCAGACACGAGATTGGGAGCACTGGACTTTACTTCGGGCTTTGCTTGTGGCAACGGAAGATCGTCTTGTGGCTTCAATTCTGCCGTGGAGATGGATTCGTTTTTCAGGATTCCAGCGAGTTCATCGGCGGCGGAAAAACGCTCTTTTGCTTCTTGATGGTATCCCTGTTGTTCTTCGAGTAAGCCAAGGTTGTTGAGGCTGATCGCATCTTCGGGATCCAAGGCAATCGCTTGGGTGTAATCGGCGATGGCTCCGGGGACATCTTTTAAAGCTTGCCTCATCCAACCTCGCGCGGCAAACCTGTAACCGTAATCGGGTTGCAAGTTGACGGCTTCGTTTAGTTCGAGGAGTGCCTCATTTTTTTGTCCCATGTGGAACAGGGCAATGGCGCGATCGTGTTTGAAGTCGGGATTGCGATTCCATTCCACGTCCACTTCGAGGGCCTTGTTGAAATCCAAAAGGGCACGATCCCATTGCCCTTGTGCGGCTGCTTCTCTGGCCGATAGAACGAGGGGGTGTCCTTTTTCAGGAACGGGTTGGATTGTATGGGGCATGGGATAGAAAAACAGTTGTTCAAAAATACAACCCCGTTTGTAAGCGTTTGTTTCTGAAGTACGTCCGAAATTGCTCCCTGAAAGCATGTCTCTAGAATTTCCCCTTTACCGCGCTTTGAAAGGATCAGATACGTTGTATCGAATCGATGGTCCACGGCATTTTGTCGAGTGGCAGCCTTTAGGTAGCAGCCGTTGGTTGGTTCATGAGCACGTAGCTGAGATTTATCCTTCTCAGGTATTGATTCAGTCTTTGATTCATACTGATGATGCCCAAGTGAAGCTATCTCGCGAAGAATGGAATGCTCTCCGATTGAAACGGAAAGAACCTGAGCAAGAACACGCTGTTGGAACGATTGCGAAGACAACCGAAGACCCTGTAGTCCAGGAAGGAATGGACCTGGCATCGTGGACGACGTTTGGCATTTCAGCACATGCGGCTCATTGGATTACGGCGCATTCAGACGATGATGTTCGCTTTGCGTTGTCCTGGCGACAAGAGCGAGATGCTGCCCTGCTCGTGATGGGGGGAGGCTCCAATATGCTAATGCACGCTGACTGGGAAGGATTGGCATTGCACGTCGGTATTCGCGGAGTTCGTGTTCTCAAGGAGAAAGATGGCCGCATTGAAGTGGTGGTCGGTGCGGGAGAAAACTGGCATGATTGGGTGATGCTAGCGCTCAAGAACGGGTGGCATGGCTTGGAAAATCTGGCGCTCATTCCAGGACAAGTGGGGGCATCTCCGATGCAAAACATAGGGGCTTATGGTGTTGAATTGAAAGACCATTTTCTTTGGCTGGAGGCAATCCATGTGCAAACAGGATCCCTGAAACGGTTCGATGCAGCGTCGTGCAAATTTGGCTACCGAGAGAGCGTCTTCAAATCATCTGAAAAGGGACAATGGATCATTGTTCGGGTAGCTTTCACCTTGGAAGCAAACGCTCCATTGCAAACGGCCTATGGGGCCATTCAACAGGAACTTAAGGCCTTGCCTAAGGAATCATGGACGCACGCGGATGTAGCAAAAGCCGTGATGCAGATTCGTTCAACCAAGCTGCCTGACCCCAAAAAACTGGGCAATGCGGGAAGTTTCTTCAAGAACCCTGTCCTCGGTCAGGATGAATTTAAGCGGTTGCAAACGGCCCATCCAGAAGTGGCCCATTATCCGCAGTCGGATGGAACCGTTAAAGTCGCTGCGGGATGGCTGATTGAGCAAGCGGGTTGGAAGGGAAAACACAGAGGAACCCACGGGGTACACGTCAATCAATCGCTGGTATTGGTGCATTATGGAGGGGCGACGGGGGCCGAAATTTGGCAGCTTGCGCAGGACATCATGCACGATGTGCGCGCCCAATACGGAGTTCAATTGGAGCCAGAGGTCAACCAAATTGGTCGAGACTAGATCGTGACTAAATGAATGCGGACCCTGCCACCCACCTTTCCATCCTGGGGAATGAAATGGAGGCAACAGAGCCCACACTGATTTTCCTGATCCGCTTAACTATCAGAAAATGGGGCAAGGCATGTAGCGAGGCAGTTGCGGCTTGTTGCGCCGTATCGTCTGCCACGTGGCGCTGAGTACGATTTCGTGACTACCTCCTGTTGTTGCCAATCCAAGGCTGCTGAGGGTCATATCATAGCTGTAACCAATCTTCCAATTGTCGGTGCCATACCCAAGGATGATGCTGACGGCGTCAACATCCGTACCTCCTTCAATGGTGTGTCCGAATGGAAGACCTTGGTACCAAAGTCCGATACTCAATGGCTGGGTATCATAGTAGATTCCGAGGTCCATTTGATTGAATTGATCCTGGGCCATGTAGTTGAAAGCGACAACCATGTCTCCATGGTTCTTATTGTGAACAGGGTCAACGAGTGCCATACGGAACCCTCCGTGCACAGAAACACGAACATCCATCGGATCGATGTAGGTCGGGTTCAAACTTTCATCGGGTGTGTTCAAGTGATCAAACGAGCAGCCCAACCAGGTCTTCTTCCCGAGCAGGAGCATTCCAGTGCCGAAATCAAAGTAATTCTGAGCAATGCTTGGTCGGTCTTCGATGGAAGAAACCTGGGGCCCTCGAATCAGCTGATCACCGAAGGTCAGTTGGTGCATGTTGATGGAGCGATTGCCCATACCTGCTTGCAACGCAGGACGCAAACGCCATCCATTTCCAAGAGGAACTTCGTAGGCATACTGCATGGCAAAACGCGTGGTGTTCAACCCGCCAGCGCCAGCTTCCTCTTGTGAGAAGAGGATGCCGAATCCGCTGTTTAACTCGCGATTGAACCAATCGTGAGCGACATGCCAACCGACATAAGAGCCGGGCATACTTGCCCATTGATTGCGGTATACGCTCACCAAACGAGCGCGGTCCAAAGAACCTGCGAAGGCCGGATTGACTGACGTAGGAATCGCATTGTATTGGGTAAAGCGCAAGTCTTGAGCTTGGCTTTCAACTGCGAATAATCCGCCCAGAAGGGCCCCGATGATGAGAATGCGTTTCATAGCAATGGTTTTCAAATTATAGGTCATAGGAAATGGGTTCATTGGATGATGAGTGTCACGTCACCGGCTTTTGTAACGCGGTGACCGTTGCTAAACTGGGCTGTTGCCCTCCATGCATACACGTCTTGACGTGCGATGCGTCCTTGGAAGTATCCATCCCACCCGATGTATGGATCGGTTGAGCGGAAGATGAGCTCTCCCCACTTGTTGAACACGACCATTTCGTATTGGACGATTCCCAAGTGATGAGGGTGAAAAACATCGTTGTCTAGACTTGCTGGATCGTATCCACCGCCGTTGGATCCTCCGTTGTTCGGGGTAAATCCAGTAGGGAATTCCATAAAGCCGCCACTTGTCGCTTCAATAGCCTGTTCCATAATGAAAGTGCTAGGGCAATTGAAGACATTGTTTGCAGTCAAGGAAACATCGTACTGTCCAGGCTCGGTGTACGTGTAGATTGGATTCGCCTCCGTACTGACCATTCCGTCGCCGAAAGTCCACAGAAACTCCGTGGCATCCTCATCAGAGAGGTTGATGAATTCAACCGGCTGATCTGGAGCGACTACCTGGGAAGGACTGAATACAAAGGCTGCAGTGGCCGTTGGGAAAACCTCGACAGTCGCATAATGAATGGCTTCATGTTCCTGTCCTTCAAAGCCGATAGCGGTCAGTGAAACATTGTAAACTCCAGGACGTGTGTAAACGTGAACAGGAGATTCTTCAGAGGTCATGTAGTCATCACCAAAGTCCCAAACATACCCTGCTCCGTGGTTGGAAAGGTTGTCAAACGCGACCAAAAGAGGAGCGCATCCAGCACCGCTTCCTGTGAAGTTAGCAACTGGGTTGGGAGACAGGATCTGAACCTGCTCTGTTTGCGCATCCGCGCAATACCCATTGTCAACAAGCAGGGTGATATTGTAGGTTCCCCATGTGTTGTAAGTATGGAAAATCGGTTGTTCTCCGGCCAATTCAGCACCGTCACCGAAGCTCCAGTATTGAACAGCGGCATCAGAGGATAGGCTCATATTGTTGATGCCAACGGTAGCATTCGGGTACGTCTGTGTTAGCGGTGTTACGGAAAATTCTGCATAGGGCATGGGGTAAACATCCACGCCAACGGAAACCGTGTCGACACAACCGTACGCAGACTGGGCAATCAATTGAACCTCGAAGGTCATGTCTTCATTCGTGGTGTTCACGAAGGAATGATTCGGCTGAAATTCGTTCGATGGCATGGAACCATCGTTGAAGCTCCAGCTATACGACGCGGCGCCTTCAGATTGGTTGATCAACTGTGCGTTGACAGGAGAACATCCCGCGTTTACAACGTCGAATGCGGCATTCAAATGCGGTGCAACATCAAAGCTGACCATCGCTTCCGTTGCACATCCATGTGCATTGGTTGCCGTGAGGACCGTTTCATATGCGATGAGCTCTTGCGTTGGATTGAAGAACACCTTGCTATGCAGGCTATCATTGATCGTGGAAGTTTCTCCGTTGCCATAAGCCCAAGTGTTCATGGTTTGTCCTTCGCTGGTGTTTTCAAACGTGACTTCAACAGGGTAGCAACCCTCCAAATTGTTCAAGCTCAACTGTGCTGTTGGGGTTCCCCAGACAACAACATCAACGCTAGCGGTATCCGAACATCCGGCTGCGCTTTGAGCAACCAAGGTGACGACGTAAGTCGAATCCGTTTTGCTTTGGCTATTGAAGAGGTGCTCAGGCGCGTTTGCGTTGGACGTGTTTCCATCGCCGAACATCCACAGCTGATTGCCGTTGGCGTTGATGGAGGTGTTACCCAATTGAACAAGCGCTGGAGTGCACGCTGCTTCCGGCGTTTCAATCGCAGCAGTGACCTTCGGATGAACCGTATGGGCTACCGTTGCCGTTGCAGAACAACCGAAATCAGTGAAAATATCTTGTGTCAATAGAACGATGAGATCGGTATCGCTATCATTCGAATACACGACGGGTACGCTCGTCAAATCAGAATTGATCAATGTTGTGCCATTACCAAGATTCAGTACCACGCTGTCTGCAAAAGCAGAGGTGTTGGACACCACAATTTCCGTTTCTGCACAGGATGCATCCAGATCAACGGACAAGCCAGTCAATGGAGCCGGGTGAACAGTGATATCAAAGCTTGACTGATCAGAACAACCGTTTTCACTCATAATGGCTAGTGAAACCGTGTAATTGGCATCGGTTCCCATCTCACCTTCATACGTCGCAGCAGCCAAGGCTCCTGTGGCTTCAGTATCATTGCCCAAATCCCACTGGATTGTTTCCTGTTCGCCCCCGATGTACTCGAGATTGGTTTCAAAGGGAGCACATCCTTCAACGGATCCTACCCACGCTGCGAAAACGCTCGGAAATACAGTGACGGAGTCCAGCTTCATATCGCTGCAACCCAAGGCATGCGTTGCTGTCAATGCGACTGTGTAGGTCATTAGGGTGGCTTCAGTCAGGTACGTGTAATCGTGATCTGATGTATTACCAAAGGAGTTTTCGTGGCCATCCCCGTAATCCCAACCAAAGGAGTCGGCACGGATGCTTTCGTTTGAGAAAATGACATCAAAAGGAGCACACCCTTCATCCAAATCCTTGGAAAAAGCTGCAATTGGCTGCGGTTTGACCGCAATGGCCATGCTCGCTTGATTTACACACCCGTATGCGTTCGATCCTTGGAATTGAATCGTATGGTTCTCAAGTATGTCAGAATTATTGAACCAACTGTGCGTAGGGGTCGATTCGTTGGACATCGTACCATCACCGAAAGACCAAAAAGTCGTTTCGGCATTTTCCATTACTGGCATGGTCGCTTCATATGGCGAACAGGCTTCCGCAAACTCTAAGTCCAAAATATAGACTGGAGTTGGCAGTACATTGATCTCTGCTGTGCGCTCATCTGTGCAACCCAAGGCATCAATGGCAATCAAAGTAACTGTGTATGTGGTCGGTTCACCGCTGGTTTGATACGTCCCCTCAAAATCAGAAGCGCTGACCATGCTCTCAGGCGCTTGACCGTTTCCAAGGCTCCAAACATAGCTATCGGCACCTTCACTCGTATTACTAAAAATAGTGTTGAGAGGCTCACATCCGCTGTCAACATTCATGTCAAAAGCAGCAACTGGTTGTGGCTTTACGTGCACCATGGCCGAAGCCGTTCCGAAGCATCC
>CAWVYB010000023.1:0-19524 GCA_963934215.1 uncultured Flavobacteriales bacterium
CAAGGGTTTCCCACGTTTCATCGAAGATTCCCTCGCGTTTGAGGGATTCCTTCAAAGCCTTGAATTCATCGAGGTTGGCGTACAAAGAGTTCGAGAACTGTCCCGCTCCGGGTACCAAGCGGGAGATTGCAGCGATGCGGTCTCCCGTTTTTGGTTTAGAGAAGAAATAGTCTGGGATGTTGACGCCTGTGTGGCCTGTTTGCGTTTGAGTGACGGTTCTAGAGCGATCATCAATTTATAAAAGATATTGGCATGAGAGATTGGATTGTCCAGTGGCGGATCGCGCGCTTTAAACCGTATTGCCAAATCGAATTTATCAATGCGTGGTCGCTGTGTCCAAGCGTGCCTTAAATCCCTGTTGCTTCAGGTTTCCTCAATAGCGATTGGAAAAAAGCTCCGAAATCCCTTTGTCGTGGTGATCGCTTTTGTGAATCTCAAAGAGTTCAACTTAGCGGGATTTGAAATTTTCTATGGAAAAAAAACGCTCTGAATTTAATTGTAAAACAGTTTGAAGATAGTTATTTGCTCATCAAAGTCGTATATTAGTGTATGAAGTATAGTATTGCGATGAAGAACCTATTGGTTTCAATATGTGTGATTTTGTTTGGTTCTTTAGGTGTTTCAGCGCAAACAACTTACGGTTGCAATGATCCTGACGCTCACAATTATGTTCCCCCCGGAGGTTTTACTATAAACTCCAACTGTAAGTACACAGGTGATTCATGCGGTGAGGGTTCGGTCTACGACGCTGCAGGTGCATGTATTCAAACCGTAGTCGGATGCATGGATGCTACAGCTTGTAATTACAATTCTTCAGCAAACGAACAACACAACTGCCTTTTCGAGCACACGGTATTAGTAGTTGCCAACGCTAACGGAAACGGAGCTGGATGCTGGGTGTGTTCCCAGACAATTGGTGCTGCGCCTCACGGCGATGGTCAAGGTATGCTCGAAGATAACGATATCAATGACAACGGTATTTGCGACAATGAAGAAGTCTTTGGTTGCATGAATGCTGCGGCCTGTAACTTTAATCCGGAAGCTACGAGTGAAAATGCCTTTGCATCCCAAAATGGGGTGGAAGCGAGTTCACCATGCGTTTTTGCTGAGAATTGTAACTATTGCGGACTTCTCACTGCTGACGGTTCCACCGACTCTTTACTCGTTGACTCATCAGGAGATCAATACGCGTCGCATCCGTCATATGGTGTTCTAGATGGTGATAAAAATCAGAATGGTACGTGCGACATCAATGAGATTTACGGTTGCATGGATTCTCAAGCTTGTAACTTTAATGCTCTTGCAACAGCCGACACTTCAATCATAGAACCCGTTTGTGTCCCTCGAGGATCATGCGGATGTGATGGCGATGAAGCCCTCAATCTTGAGGATGATTGGTGTGCTTGCAGTGGTGCCAAGCTGGACTCCATTGATCAATGCTTGTTGGTCACAGATCCGAATTTTTGTCTTGCCGACGATAATGCCAACGGTATTTGTGATTCAAGTGAAGTTGAAGGCTGCATGGATGCAGACGCCTGTAACTATGACGCTTTAGCGAATGTCGATAACGATAGTTGTGAGGTTGATGATGAATGTGGTGAATGCGGGGGAGCTGGCGCGCCAAGTGGATTTTGTGATTGTGCCGGAACGCAGCCGGATGTCAATGGAAATGGCCTTTGTGACGCATCCGAGACGACCGGTTGCACGGACGTCACAAGTTGTACATACAATTTGGATGCAACCTGGCACGTAGAAAGTGACTGCCAATACCTCGATGCCTGTAATATTTGCGGGGGGTCAGGCTTAGCCGATCCATCACACTGCAATTGTCAAGGAGAAGTATTGGATGCATTGGGCAATTGTGGAGGAAAATGCGAGGCTGACGTGGACGGCGATGGGATTTGCGATAATGTTGATCCGTGCCTCATCTCAGGGGAAGAACCAGATGAATGTGGCGTTTGCGCAGGCCCCGGGGCCATTTATGAATGTGGTTGCGAGCCACTTCTCGACCGGGCTTGCAATTGCGATCCTTCCACAGGTGAACAATTTGTCCCAAATCCGGGAAAAGATTGCGATGGCAATTGCTTGAATGGGCAAGATGAGAACAACCAGTGCATTGTCTCTTCCACCGAAATTGTGACTGAAATGACAAGTCCATTGATGGAACGATTGGAGGGCAACAATGTGGTCAAAGAGATAAATCCTTTTGATTTAGAGCGCTGGTTAGACCGGGTGGATACTTTGCATTCGAGGATGTCGAGAAATTTGGATGACGGGTCACTCCTGGGAAAAAGTGACTCACTCACCATTGAACATCAAATCTTAAATAAAGGAAAGTTGTATGTTCAGGACGATGCAGTCTTTTCTGACATTGTTCGGATGGATACGAACGTCACAATTGGTGGTAACTTATTAGTTGAGGGCTGGGCTAGGATTAAAGGGACCACATTTTCCGATGGAGGAATTGAGACTACAACGCTTGATATGAAGGGTTCATTAAGTGTAGGGGGAGCGGTTTCTTTCGACTCAACCTTGAGTGTCGCCAAAAATGTGCACTTTCATGATTCATTGGCAGTGGACAATCGAATCTTAGTTGGTTACGCGAATGGTGTGATTCTCGAATCAGATAATAACGATGTAGGTTTGGTGAGTTCAGATGTGGGAGAATTCCGGCAGAAATTGACGGCAGGAGCGGCGAGGGTTGTTGAGGATGTCGATATTGGGGGTGATTTGATTGTCAATGACCGCATGACCGTGGGATCAAGTCAAATTCAAATGACTGCACCACTTTCTCTTCTCGGAAATTTCACTGTCTCAGGAACGCAAGACTTTGGCGGTGCGGCTACCTTCAGTGAAAGTGCGAATTTTGCCAAGGCTGCGAGCATTGGGAAAGATTTGACCGTGGGAAAAAATATCATCCATAATGGAAGCGAGTTCAAGTCAAAGGCGGAAACGGTTTATTTTGGTCAAGAAGCAGGAAATCTCTCAATACGTAACTCCATTATCTTCGGAACGACAAGCGTCCTATCCTCTCATCCTAGTGCTAAAAAAGCATCTCAATACTCCATGATTGTTGATGGAAAAGGCTCAGGCAATATAAATGGCATTGCAATTCGAGTGGATGCTGTAGACCCTGGCAACTCGAGTGACTTCATCACCTTCATCGATAAAGAAGGTGACGCTGTGGGCTCAATCAAGGGAAATACGGCGGCGTACATATTAAGTGATCCAGAATACACGGGTATTACAGCCGATGGGGCGATTGATATTGCCCTGGCCGCCTTGGATTTGAGAACTGCAACAACTGCAGCTGCAAAGCAAGTAAAAAAAATAGTAGAAGAAGCCACCAAGTCCGGAGCTACTGCAATACCAGGCGCGGGGTTGCCAGATTCTGACGTTGCAGAAGCTATTGTCCATGCTGGCACTGCAGCTATAAACTCCGCTGTAATGGTCAATGACATACTCAATTCATTTACTGCAACAGTCGCATTGACACTTATAACAACCGGAGCAGCGGCCGCACAAGGATCCTATTTCAACAGAATGGGTGTAGTATATAGATCAGGTGGCGCAGACTACGCAGAGTGGATTGAGAAAGAAAACCATCGAATCGATTTATTACCGGGTGAAATTGTTGGCGTGACTGGGGGGATGGTGTCTCGTGAAACATCGCAGGCGGATCATGTTTTGGTAGTGTCCATGAGCCCCATTGTTCTGGGTAACGTCCCCAAGGACCAGCCAGAATCTCACTTCGAAAAAATTGCATTTTTGGGCCAAGTTCCCATCCGGATCAATGGACCAGTGAGGAAAGGAGACTACATTTTGCCTTCTGGTGAAAATGACGGAACGGGTTTTGCCGTAAGCCCGGAAGTAATTTCCATGCGCCAAGTACCACTCATTGTGGCAGTTGCGTGGGAAGAAGGAACAAACGAATTTTTCAATGTCGTGAATTGCTCGATTGGTTTAGGGAGCAATGGTCTGAACAACCTGGTTGGACAGATTGAAGCACGATTTGAGGATATGGAGTTTAGACTGTTCAACGAAATGAATACCATGTTCGCTAATGCCGGAATGAGTGTTAGAAAGGTAACCAAGGCGCAGAGAAAAGAATTTCGATTGACGCGGAAGAGCCGCTGGAAAACTTCGACTAAGAATGATGCAAAGGACGTCCAGTTGGCTCGAACGGAATACAAACCAACATTAGGTGTTTCGAAGCCGACGAACTTAACAACGCAAGAATCGGAGGTCGCAATTTCTGAGAGTTTTGAAGAGATTTTGAATAATCCAGAAAACCAAGCTTTGCTGCAAGAATCAATTGAATCCGTGATAAGTGATTTGTCTGATGATGGTCTCACCATCACTCAACAAGAATGGGCTGAAGGACTTTTACAATTAGAACAAGCTACTGTCCAATCTGCTCAGATGATGGATTCTTTTCTAGCAAATGGTGGTGATCTCGAACATAATTCCTTCGCGATGTTCGGTGTCGGTGAGATGCCTCAAGCCATTTTGGAGGCAGATGCGCGGATTTCACTTGCAGTTTTTGACTATTTCGTGAATGAGAATTCAATTCGAGCTTTAATCCAAAATGAATTGATGAACGAAATTGCCAAAAACCCAAGACAAAAGGCGGCGTTCCTGCAAGCGTTCCCTTCGGGTTCGCAGCAAGAGGCGGAGTTGATTCAAAAAGCTATAAGCGATTTGGAACATGGTTTGTACGACTCTTTTCCGACGATAGCCCATTTTGGTCGTGGACGAGCAAAGTGAGATTGACGCATGATTTTGCGGCATGACAGAGTTGTGCTGATTTTATAACCAAACGGGAGATTGCAGCGATGCGGTCTCCCGTTTTTGGTTTTGGGATAATGGTCTTAGAAAACTCAATGAGTGAATCAATACAATCAGATCAATTCTCGTTAGGGTGTAAAGCTTGGATGTTGATTCAGGCTCCTGGTATCAGTACGGTGATGATATAGACGGAGAAGTTTCAGGCGATGAGAGTGGTTGGAGTGTCGACCTTTCTGCAAATGGTAATGTTTTGGTTATTGGGTCTCCGGGTATTGATGATAATGGAACGGATTCGGGTCATGTCCGAATTATGGTGGCGAATTAAAGCTTCAAGCGTTTGATAACGCATTTTAAAATGGTGGTTCTTGGCTCTCGGTGCTTGCTGGTGTTTTTTGTCTTCTTTTACCCCATTTCGAATTTGGGGTGAAAGCCCATTTTAGGGCAAAGAACCCACCGGTTAGAAGAGGGATGGCCTGCCAAAGGAAGTCTCTCCCTTGACTGTCATTCCATCCAATGAACAAGAAAATCAAGAGAGAAAAAAGCCCAGCCAATGCCAACCACAACCCCAACAAGAAAAGCAAGATGCGAATCCAGCCAATGTTTCTTGGGACTTCGGATTCCTGATCTGAATGCAAGATTGGGTTCTGCTGGTGATTTTTTGCTTGGTTCGATTGGAGTGAATTGTCGCTATGTATCGGTTCCAAAAGATTTTGAAATGACTCAAGTTCAGCTTTCACCTGTTGAGTCATCAGGGCTTTAGCGGGAATCAGTGGGTCACGTTCGTTTGGTCTAGGTTTTAGTCTTTGAAGTTCTGAGGTATGAGGTATAAAATCATTCGAAGCCTTGTTTTGAGAGTGTGGGTCTTGTTCGGCCTCGGGTTCGTGCTTTTCGGCCGTTTGGGAGGTCCTGCCTTCACTGCGCATTTCGATGTGCCAACCGGGCATGATGCTCCGTTTTTGCAGCGTACATCCCGAAAGCAAAATCCCGAGTGTAAATAGCAGCGTAAAGTGCGTGTATTTCATGGCGTGAAGTACGGGGTTTTAGTGAACGTATAGTTTTTACTAGAACATGTTCAATGCACTCCGCGGTTTCTCGTTTTACCCCATTATTATTTGCAAGATGAGGTCAACTTCTTTCTTGAAGGACGGGGGATCGATGTTTTCCAATGCGACACCTGCTTTTCTAAGCGATGTGAACTCAACAGCGGATGGTTCGTTTCGCCCATATTTGCACAACGCATGATTGAAGCTTTTTCCGCAAGGTCGAAAGGGTGGCTGTGCAACTTAAAACTGCCGTGGAAGAACTATTAAGCAAGGTAAAAAGCATCGTTTCACTGAGCCCTCAGGCCGAGGATTACCTTGTTGGAATTGCGAAGGAAACGAGAATCTCCAAAGGTTCCGTTTTGATTCGGCAGGGAGACGTGGTGAACAAAATTTATTTTGTCACGGGGGGATGCTTGAGGTCATACTGTGTTGATCAAAGTGGGAGGGAGCACACCTTGCAATTTGCTGTAAAAGACTGGTGGATGAGTGATTACATCGCCCTTCACAACAACGAACGCGCAACCCTTACCGTTGAATGCTTGAATGATGCCACGGTCATCGAGTTCAATGCACAAAAACTCAACGAAGTCCTCACGCTCTTTCCAGAATACGAGCCTTTTCAGCGGTATATCTTGGAGCGCCATGTTGTGAGTTTGCACAAGCGGATTTTAAATCAAATGCAGCTAACCGCTTCAGAGCGGTATCAACTGTTTTTGGATCAGTACCCCGATATCGAGCGCCACACACGGAACTACCACATTGCCTCATTTTTGGGAATCACCCAAGAAAGCCTGAGCCGCATCAGAGCGGAAAAAGTCAAACGATAGCTTTCTTATCCTAGGTCAAAATTTACCTGAATCCGCCTCGGTAGTTTTGCATCATGACAATGAAATCTTTGCAGCTCCTGGAATATGGTGAGCTCAACGAATGCCTCGCATTCAATGAAATCGATAAGCCGATTGTACGACCGCAGGATGTTCTCATCGAGGTGAAGGCAGCGGCAATCAATCCCATCGACAAGAGCATCGTTGCAGGAAATCTGCGGGCTTTGTTGCCGATTCCTTTGCCGGCAACGTTGGGCTACGATGTGAGTGGAGTGGTGGTGGAGAAGGGTGCCGATACAGCGGGGTTTGAAACTGGAGATTTGGTTTACGCTAGAGTTCCTCAAGAGCAAATGGGCACGCTTGCAGAGTTTGTTGCAGTAGCTGCCGAAGCCGTCTCCAAAAAGCCTGCAAACATTTCTTTTGAAGAAGCTGCAGGGTTGCCACTTGTCGGGCTTACGGCCCTGCAATCTTTGAATCATGTCGGTATCAAAGAGCATGACAAAATTCTCATTCATGCGGGGTCAGGTGGTGTGGGGAGTTTCGCGATTCAATATGCCAAGTCGAAAGGCGCATATGTCTATACAACGACGAGCGCAGCGAATGTCGCATGGGTCAAAGAGCTCGGTGCCGATCGGGTGATTGATTACACCAATGAAGATTACAAGGCGATCGTGAGCGATGCAGACTGTGTCTTTGACACGCTCGGAAAGCACTTTACGTTGGATGCGTTTGACGTCATCAAGGCAGGAGGAAAAATAGTCAGTGTCGCAGGGCCATTGGATGAGCGCAGCGCGCAGATGTTTGGAATGTCAGACTATCGGTTGCCAGTGGATTTCGTTACACGGTGCTCAGAAAAAAAGGCAACGTATGCATTCATTTTCATGCATCCGAACGGAGCACACCTGAATGAAATAACGGAGTTGGTCGAAGGCGGTTCGATCCGGCCCATTGTTGATCACGTGTATCCCTTCTCGAAAGCCATCGATGCTTTTGTAAAGCTGGCATCGGGGCGAGCAAAAGGCAAAATTATTGTGCGGATGTGACAGGTTAGCATAAGGATCTAACCGGAAGGAACATACAGAAAGACAAACGCAACAATTGAATGACATGCTAAAAAAAATACTTGGATTGGCTCCAAAACTGGAATCGGACGGATCGTATTCACCGTCAAAATTGGCCTTGAAATTAGGAACAGTTTCCAAATCTGATTTTGAAGACATCACGTATCCTCAATACACTGGCAGCCGCTCAAAAATCTTGGTGATTTTCACGGAACAGAAAAACATGAAGATGCAAAATGGCCATCTGTTTTCGACGGGGAACCATCCTGTTGAAGCCTTGGTGCCCATGTTGCATTTGAAAAATGCTGGCTTCGATTTCGAAATTGCAACTCCAACGGGAAAGCCCGTGGTTTTTGAAATGTGGGCGTTTCCGCAAAAGGACGAAGCCGTAAAGGCCATCTGCAAGGAATTCAAAAGCAGTTTTGAAAACCCCAAGAAATTAGCAGACTTCAATGAGGCTTCTGCTGAAGAGAAGGCCGCTTATAGCGCCTTGTTTGTGCCCGGAGGACACGGTTCCATGTTGGGCATTCCAGAAGACCAGAATGTGTGCAAGGCCGTGCAATGGGCACATGAAAACGACGTGTTTACGATCAGTTTATGCCATGGTCCAGGGGCATTCTTGAGTACCCTTCGGGACAATCAGAAATTCATGTACGACGGGTATCGTATGGCGGTATTCCCTGACTCCGTGGATGCAATGACTCCGAAGCTGGGTTACTTGCCCGGCAAAATGCCTTGGGGATTGAGTGAGAAGTTAAAAGGCCTCGGTGTCCAAGTGGTCAATTCCAAAGCGGATAAGTCCGTATGCTTGGACAGGAAGCTGATCACAGGTGCCAGTCCTTTGGCTGCAAATGAACTTGGGAAACTAGCTGCAACAACGATGCTCGAAGCGCTGAGCGCTCAGTAAGGGTCGAAGTGGAATCTGACGAAGACAACTCGATTTTTCTTCGCGTTTCATCGAAAACACCCTCGCGTTTGAGGGATTCCTTCAAAGCCCTGGATTCATTGAGGTTAGCGTAAAAAGAGTTCGAGAACTGTCCCGCTCGCGCTACCAAATGGGAGGTGGCAGCAATGCGGTCTCCCGTTTTTGGTAAAAGGGGTCAACCGCTTCATGCATTCGGTATTGTTCGTGTAATACTGCTGAGAGACATCGTGCGTAAAGTCGAATAGCGCCTTACATGGAGTGTGCTTTCATCGGAAGCAGAAGCGAATGCCATGCGGGTCGCCGAGAGTTCCCGATATTGTGCAATATGAAATCCGTGATCGTATTTTTGAGTTGCTCTCTTGCTTTGTTTGGGTGCAAACCCATCCAAGAGAAAATCTTGGGGACGTATGACATTGACGTTGATAGCGGATGTTCCAATTGCGAAGAAAACGGACCGGAATTGATGGTGTTTGAGGACGCGGATATCGCCGACGGAATCCCAGGATATTACACGTTTGAATTTCAGAACGGTGAAGCACATTCTGGGACGTATAACTTTTTACACGTGGACACGACCATTACAGTCATACTTTACCCGGACAGCGCGTCATTTCAGTACACTCCTATTATAGGTACAATGCAGCAGACCGAATACAGAGTATCCGGTAATCGAATCAAAGAGAAATGCAACGGTGTTTTCAGAAATTGCGTTTGGATTCGAAGGGACTGAAACCACTGAATTCCTGGGAAGTTAGCCACGGGGTTTCCTGCTTCGAAGTAGCAGGTGAAGAGCGAGCCCCAAAGGCATCATCATCACGCCAAAAAAGACGGCAATTCGAGTTGCCCAAGGCCGCGCAGCGCGCTTGAGGCTGTCTTGCCAAATCCACCGTGTCACAGCAATATCACCTGCCACCACGTGTGCCCACAGAGCGCTAATTCCCGCCTTTGTTCCCATCCCCTCGGCCAACCCCGCCAAAAACCCATCGGGGTGAGATCCGCTGTTCATGAAGTCTGCGAGGCCTTGTGGATTCAAGCCCATGACGAGAAACCAAATCGCGATGGGGCCGATTAAGAACCAAGGGCCATCGAGCAACTGTTTCGTTTTTGCGGTTTCCGGCTGAAGGAGCATGGCAAACCAAAACGGACCCACCCAAAGCGTAGAGAGGACAAATAAAATCACGTAAAGATCCATGTTGAGCTGTTTTGAAGAACAAACGTAAGCGCAAAAACCGCAGTTCGGCGGTAGCGATGTCAAACACCACGTTGCGGCCAACAGCTCATTTCGGAAGCAGATCATTCGTGGAATGATTTGTGAGTAACTGCTGGGTTTTTACGCGATTCACCCGACTTCGCGTCCGACCTTCGAGGCATGATCCAAGGTCCCTTTAAGAATCCTTTTTTCGTAGCGGTCGCGCTGCTCGCGTTGGTCATCTTGGGAGTGGTCGTTGTACCCCGGATGCAGGTGGACATTTTGCCCGCATTCCGGAAGTCTGCGATGCAGATACTGACCCTCTATCCCGGCATGCCCACTGAGGTTGTTGAGAAGGACATCACCAGTCGCATGGAACGTTGGACCGGACAATCCAACGGGATCCTGAAGCAGGAATCCAAGAGTTTGATGGGGGTGAGCATCGTCACCAACCACTACCGCGAGGACATCGATCCGGCGGAAGCCATGGCCAATACGTCGGCGTATGCCATGAGCGATATGTACTACCAGCCGCCGGGAACCTTGCCGCCGATGGTGCAGCCGTTTGATCCGACCGCTTCGACACCGCTCATGTTGCTCACCGCCTCAAGCGATGAGAAGTCCGGAAAGGAATTGTATGATGTCGCCTATTACGCCTTGCGGCAGATGCTCAGCGGAGTTAAAGGCATCATCGCGCCAGCCGCTTATGGTGGAACCAAGCGCCGCATCCACATCTACGTCGACCCGGTGATGTTGGAGGCCTATGGGCTGACACAAACCGAAGTCAACGACGCAATCAAACGCAACACGACGATGATCCCGAGCGGCATCGCAGAAATTGGCGACATCAACTACAGCATCGATGCGCAAGGGATGATCAAGGAGGTCGAGGACTTCAATGACATCGTCCTTTCGGTCAAGGACGGTCGGGCAATCCAAGTCAAAGACATTGGTTTCGCTGCCGATGCCGCGGCCATTCAAACCAATATTGTCCGTGTCGACGGAAAGAATCAAGTCTATCTGCCCATCTTCAAGCGATCCGGCAGCAACACGATTGAAGCGGTCGAAGCGGTTCGAGCAGCGCTTCCAAAACTGAAAGAACGTTTACCGGATGATGTGCAGCTCAACGTCATTTTTGACCAGAGTTCGTATGTGCGTCGGTCGATCAACGGTTTGGTAGGCGCTGGTTTGGGCGGACTCGTGCTCGTGGCCCTCGTCCTGTTGGTGTTCCTAGGGCGTGCGCGTTTCGCGTGGATTGCGGTGATGTCCGTTCCCATGAGCGTGATCGCCGCGTTGATTGCTTTGCATGCTATGGGGCAAGGGCTCAATAGCATCACCTTGGGGGGCATCGCGCTGGCTTTGGGACTGCTCGTGGACAATGCAATTGTGATGTTGGAAGACATCGAGCGCCGCATGCAGGCGGGTGATTCCTCCATGGAGTCAGCCAAAGCGGCCGCAAAGGCCATGGCAGGTCCGGTCTTGGCGTCCACCTTGGCCATTGTGGCCGTGTTCGTTCCCATCCTGTTCTTCACAGGCATCGCGCGGGACTTGTTTGGTCCGTTGGCCATGACCGTGACGGCTTGCATGTTGGCTTCCTATGTGTTTTCAATCGCCGTTGTCCCGCTCATGGCCGGCTTGTTGTTGCAAGGCCGAGAGCGTCAAGAAGAAAACAAAACATCTGCTTTCAACCGCTGGTTTGAGCGCCGCGAATCCCGCTACCGTGAAAGATTAACGCGTTCCATTCAGCGCCCGCTGCGCCTGTCTGCCGTGCTGGTCGTCTTGACGGCTTTTGCGGGATGGGGCGCGACACAAACGGGTTTTGAGTTGTTCCCGAAAGAAGATGTGGGCCAGCTCGAAATTCAAGTGCGTTTGCCTTCAGGGGCGACCCTTGGAAGTTCGGAGGCGGTAATCGCTGAAATGGAGTTGATGGCACGCGCCGCGGTGGGGGACGATTTGAAACAAATCATTTCCAACATCGGCGTGTTTTATGATCTGCCTGCGGCATACACGCCCAATAGCGGAACCCAAGATGCGTTCATCGGATTGCAGTTGCATGAAAATGCCCGTCGCGCGACCGATGAGGTCGCCCGGGAGTTGAGGGTGCTCTTCCGGGATGCGTTTCCAGGCGTCGAGATGAGTTTTTACTCAGGCGGCCTCATGACGGCGGCCCTGAATGAAGGCAAGCCGGCGCCGATTGACGTGCGCATCAAAGGCAACAAGTTGGAGGTGCTGGAGGCATTGGCCCGGCAAGTGCGCGACACCTTGCGTTTGGTAGAAGGCATTCAAGATGCGCGCGTCTTACAACGCTTGGACCAACCGACCAAGGAGGTGGACATCGACCGAGAACGCGCCGCTCGCATGGGGGTGGATCCCGTCGATGCCATCCAGAACATGGTCGCTGCGTTCAGTTCCACAGCCACCTTTGACAAATCCTTTTGGATCGACGAGGGCAACGGCAACCACTACTATGTCGGTGTCACCTATCCGGAGTATGCCATCGATTCGGAAGATGTGCTCGGCCATGTGTTGGTCCAAGGCGCCGAAGGAGGCAAGCCCATTCCGTTCCGGACCTTCTCCAAGGTCAGCAACCGCAGCTCGGCGGTGGAAATCAACCACCACGACTTATCGCGCGTTTTCAATGTCTATGCCAACGTCGATGGCCGGGACATTGGGCGTACCTCGCTCGAAATTGAGCGCCGTCTCGAGGGCATCCAAGCCAACTTGCCGCGCGGGTATTCCATGGACTTTGACGGAGAGGTGGCGGTGATGCGCAGCTCGTTTTCCAATTTGGGATTGGGACTCGTTCTCGCCTTGCTCTTTGCTTATTTGATTGTCGTTCCACTCTTCCGCTCTTTCAAACAGCCCATTGCGATGTTGGTGGCCTTCCCGCCGGCACTCTCCGGAATGATTGCGCTGCTTTGGATTACGGGTACCCCATTGAGCATCCAAGCCCTGATGGGAGCGATCATGGTCGTTGGGATTACCGTTTCCTATGGCAATTTGATGGTGGATCGGATCAATTCCTTGCGCCGCGACGGTATGGGATTGGAGGAAGCCATCGTCGCCGGTTCCCAACAGCGTCTACGTCCCATCTTGATGACGGCGATCACGACCGTATTGGGATTGATGCCCACCGCTTGGGGGTTAGGCGGTTCTCAAATCAACCAGCCTTTGGCCCTCGCTGTCGTGGGCGGCACCATCATGGCGGCTTGGCTCACATTGTATGTTGTTCCTGCCGGTTACCGGCTCTTTAACGCTTCAGAATCATGAGGAAATTCAATTTTCGCAATACGAGTCCACTGGTGGCAATGGTCTTGGCGCTATGTGGCTGCTCCAATGCGCCGGCACCGGTCTCAACGAGTGCGGCCCAAGCGGCGATGCAAGTGGTTGAGGTGGTGACGCCAGTCCCTGCCAACTTTGAAAAAACGCTCACGGTCGTAGGTATTGTAGAACCGCTTCAATCCGTTGAGGTCATGCCATTGGAGTCGGGTTTCATCGCAGATTTCTTGGTAGACGAAGGAGATGCTGTCCAGAAAGGAGATGTGTTGGTGCGATTGGAAAATCCTATTCTCAATCGAGAGAAACAAGCGCTTGAGGTGGAGGCTGATGTCGCCAACAAAGCATTGCAGCGATTGACCCAAGCGATGAAAGGAGCGGCAGGGTTAATACCAGCTGCGGACTTGGAACAAGCGGAAGCCACTTTTGCTCGGACATCGGCCGCGTTGTCTGTGGTCAATGACCGTTTGGCATTCTTGAACGTTACGGCGCCTTTTGACGGTGTCATTGCCGCGCGCTATCTCCACCCTGGAGCGGTTGTAGAAAACGGCCAGTTGTCAGCAGATCAAATACCGCTGTTGTCCCTCGTGCAATGCAAATCCTTGCGCATCCGCCTTCCATTCCCAGAACGGGATGCCTCCTTTCTCAACCGGGGCGATTCGGTGACGCTCTATTTCCCCGATTTGGAACGAACGGTCTCCACGCGGATTGGACGTTTGGCCAGTGAGATCAACAACATGGAGCACACCCTCGATGCGCTGGTTGATTGGAAACAAACGGCCTGTGATCTCCGCCCCGGGATGTATGTTGAAGGGTCTGTCTTTGGAAACAGCCAAGCCGATGTGTTGTCCGTGCCGACAGCGGTACGCTTTGAACGGGATGGGTTGTCGCTCGCGTATATCGTGGTCGATGGTGTTGTCAAGGAAATTGCATTGAAAGTCATAGCGGAAGACAAAACCCGATTGGCTATTCAGGGTGCCGGTATCGATGCCACCACGCAGTTCATAACAGCGGGTCGTGGTTTAGTGAGTGTTGGTGACCGGACCCAAGTCAAACGCGCATCATGAGTCAAGGCAATCGCATCGCCCCGATGGTTTTGATGGTGTTGGCTACCATCCATGTGCAAGCGCAAGTAGCCGAGATGGCTGGGAATGTCCTCACGGCGCAATCGCTCATTGAGCTTGCTTCGCGGGCTCCGGCGCAAGAAATGCGCAACCAAGCGCGTTTGTTGGAGGCCCAAAGTACTTTGGAGTCAGCAAGGCGCTGGTGGATTCCTTCTGCCGTAATCGGTGGTCAGTCCTTTTCGCGGGAAGGCAGTTCCATGAATGTCGCTGGCGAGATCTTACCGGACGTTGTCGCCCGCAACAGCCAGTGGATGGCAGAATTGCGGCTGGGCGGCGATTTGGCCCAGTCTTGGACGGCCCAAGAATCGGCGGGCTTCCACCAAGAAGCTGTCACGTGGGAAGTTGCGGCAGAACGCGACCGACGGATCTTGGCGTGCATGGCGGCATTCGTGGCTGCAATCGCTTCCGCTCAGGACGAGGCGTTGCATGTAGCGTCAGTCGAGGCTTGGAGGCAATACGAACAGGAGTTGAACTGGTTGGTGGAGTCGGGGTTGCGCCCGCGTTCCGAGGCACTATCGGCAGCATCTGAACGGCTTCATTTGGAGAGTCAAGTCCTTCAGTTACGCGCCGCACGTGAAGCGATGTTGGCAGCGCTATGGTCGGTGTTCGGAGTTCAGGAAACGATGCCTTTGAGTGTTGATTGGCCTGTCTTGGAAGCACTTTTCAGCAAGGAAGCGACTGCTGTATGGCCTGAACAATCAGCTTTGGTAGCCCGGATAGACCAAGCGGAATCCGCACAAAATGGGTTGACCCGTGAGCTTTGGCTTCCCGAGCTTCGATTCAGTCCGATGTTGAATGGCTTTGGCGCAGACTTCTCCTCCTTGGCCCCCACCACCCAATGGGTCGGCGCTTTGATGTGGAGCATTCCGTTGGATCGATTGCTTCCAGGAGGAGACAAAGGTCAAGCAGCTGCGCAGGTTGCTTTCAGGCAAGCCGACGCGTTGGCTTGGGACCAGGAGCATGCCGCGCAACTGACCAGTCTGGACAGGCGCGTCGCGCTGCTCAATGAAGCATTGGTTCAGCAAAGTGCGTCAGTAAGTCAGGCAGATGAAGCCCTGGCTCAATCATTGGATCGAGAAAGTCAGGGCTTGGTCACGCCATTTGAACGGATTCAACTCGAGCGCCAGAGCCTGCGTGCTCACACTACGCTAAACTCCATTCAAAGCGATGTGCTTTTGCTGGAAATGATGCGTGCTTTGGAGTCGGGAGCCCAATGGGCTCTAGACTGACTTAGTCTTCGACGATCTCCACAGAGAACGTGTCGCCTTGTGCGATTTGAGTTACGAGGTCCAAGCCTTCCGTCACCTTGCCAAAACACGTGTGCTGGCGATCAAGGTGTGAGGTCGCTTCTCGGCTGTGAACTAAGAAGAACTGAGAGCCTCCTGTGTTTCGACCGGCATGCGCCATGGACAAAACTCCTTTGTCGTGAAACTGGTTCTCACCGTTCAACTCGCAATCGATGTTGTAACCGGGTCCACCGCTTCCGATGCCTTGTGGACAGCCACCTTGGGCGACAAATCCAGGAATGACCCGATGGAACTTCAAGCCGTTGTAAAAGCCTTCTTTAGCGAGTTTGACAAAATTGGCCACCGTGTTGGGAGCGTCTTTCGCAAATAATTCCACCTTCAAGGTGCCTTGGTCAGTCGTAATCGTTGCGTGCATGCGTAATTCGTTAAGATTCAATGTGCTTTTAGTTGTCCGAAGCGCGGCAAAGCTACCACGAATAAAAAAAGCCTCCCACAACGGGAGGCTTTTTTATTGAGCGAGAAACGAGATTCGAACTCGCGACCCCAACCTTGGCAAGGTTGTGCTCTACCACTGAGCTATTCTCGCATACTGCAGTTTGCTTTCAAACCGAGGACGGCAAATTTACGGAAGTGTAACGCAGGAGCAAAGCATGTGCGCAAAAAAAAGTTAGGAGACACGTGAGTTAGCCAATTGACTCGAACGAAATTTGCTTCATGAATTATTTGGCGCATTTGGTGATCGGGGGTCCTGACCCCGATTTGATGGTGGGCAATTTTATGGGTGATTCCATTAAAGGCAGTGCGCACAGCATGCTACCAAAGGAAGTTGCGGCGGGGGTGCTGCTGCATCGGTGGATTGATTCAGAGGCAGATGCGCATCCCCTGTCCCAAGCTTCACGCTCTGACTTAAGACCCATACTGGGGAGGATGTCCGGTGTTGGTCTGGATTTGCTGCATGATTATTTCCTTGCGCGGAATTTCAATCAGATTCTCCCTCAATGGCAGTTGGAGTCTTTTGTAGACCATGTGGAGTCCATTTTAGCGCATAGAAAAAATGAAATGCCTGATCGAACCCAACGGTTTTTCACTGCCATGTCAGAACACCGTTGGTTGAAAGAATACGGGGAAAGGGGAAAAATGCTCCAAGTCTGCACCTCGATGGATGCTAGAATCGCATGGGATTCTAACTTGAACGAGTTGTTTAAAGCGGTTGATCGTGTCGGAGAAGCCGAGTTGGAAGCGCGGTTTTTAGAATTGATTTCTGATTTGATGAACCGCAGGTCAGAGAAATGGCCATCTTGGTGAAGGGGTGGTGCATTTGGCGTGCGAAATCCGTAACTTCGGACCATGGTTGAAATGACGTATAACAGCACCCGTGATGACCTGTCCATACCGGAGTATGGAAGAACCGTTCATCAGATGGTCAGCCATCTTAAGTCGCTGGCTGATCGAGAAGAACGCAATCATTGCGCGATCGCTATTGTAAGTATCATGGGTTCAATTGTTGCCCAGGAGGGAGACAAAGAAGACTCTGAGAAAAAACTCTGGGGTCAACTCTTTTTCATGGCGGACTACGATTTGGATGTGGACTGTCCGTTTGAGACCCCAACAAGGGAATCTCGGGAAGAAACACCGGAACGTTTGACGTACCCGGGGGCGACTTCGCGTTTGGGTCACTACGGGGCCATGACCCGGGAGTTGATTGAAAAAGCAAAAGCATACGAAGAAGGAGAGGAGAAGGCCGCGTTGATTTTGACGATTGCCAACCTCATGAAGCGCCACTTTTTGACTTGGAATCGAAGTACAGTTGAAAATGCCCTGATCCGCGAGCAACTCAAGGAGATGAGCGAAGGACAGCTAATTCTACCCGAAGAGACTGAATTGGTAAGTTCAGCTGAAATCTTGAAGAGCAAGCGCAAGACGAGTGACGCTCTTGACCGCTGGAAAGGCAAGAAGAAGAAGCGCTAATTTTCTCGGTGTATTGTCCGTTACCTCCTGTCGAAAAGTTTTGCGGGAAGTGAAGTTCCGTGTTTTGTCATGCCGTTATTTCGAAGAGCTGCTATTTCCTTGAAGGAATGATCTTGAAGGAAAGCACGCTTTGCATAGAATCGCAAAGTCGGAGAACAAACACACGAGAAGAGCCCTACCATGTCCAGTTTTATTATTCAAGGAGGAAAAAGGTTATCCGGAGAGGTCATTCCGCAAGGAGCGAAGAATGAAGCGCTGCAAATTTTATGCGCAGTCTTGCTGACTGCTGAGCCTGTTAATATCACCAACTTGCCAGACATCGTCGATGTCAATAAATTGATCGACTTGCTTTCGAGTATGGGTGTGAAAACCCAAAAACAGGGCGAGGGAGCCTATCGTTTTCAAGCGGATGATGTCAACTTGGATTATTTCAAGACAAAGGAGTTTAGTGAGAAAGGTGGCTCATTGCGGGGTTCGACCATGGTGCTAGGCCCGCTTCTTGCTCGATTTGGTCAAGGTGCGATTCCAAAGCCTGGAGGCGACAAAATTGGCCGCCGCCGCATGGACACCCACTTCATTGGTTTCGAAGCTTTGGGGGCCACGTTCACGTACGATGCGAAAAGCGGCTTTTTTGAAGCCTCCGCAGGCGACGGTTTGATCGGTACGGACATGTTGCTCGACGAAGCATCTGTCACCGGTACAGCCAACATCGTCATGGCCGCTTGTATGGCAAAGGGCACGACCACCATCTACAATGCGGCGTGTGAACCCTACTTGCAGCAGCTGTGCAAGATGATCAATCGGATGGGGGGTAAGATCAGTGGTATTGGGTCGAATTTGCTCATTATAGAAGGAGTCGAAGAGCTTGGAGGAACGGAGCATCGGTGCCTTCCTGACATGATCGAAATTGGGAGTTTTATCGGTCTCGCGGCTATGACACGCAGCAGTATCACGATTAAGGATGTTGCGTTTGATGAGCTGGGAATGATTCCGCGTGTTTTCAAACGCATGGGCATTGCTTTAGAAAGACGGGGTGATGACTTGTTCGTGCCGGCCCAAGACAGTTATGAAATAGACACTTTCATTGATGGGTCAATCTTGACGGTAGCAGATGCTCCTTGGCCGGGGTTCACTCCGGATTTGTTGTCAATCATACTGGTGACCGCCACCCAAGCTCGTGGCAGCGTTCTGATTCACCAGAAAATGTTTGAGAGCCGCTTGTTCTTTACGGACAAGCTGATTGATATGGGGGCTCAAATCATTCTGTGTGACCCACACCGGGCTACAGTAATCGGGATGGATCACAAGAGTCCATTGCGAGGTGTGACCATGACGTCACCTGACATTCGAGCAGGCGTGTCGTTGCTGATTGCAGCGTTATCGGCCGATGGACAATCGACCATTCACAACATCGGCCAGATTGACCGAGGCTACCAGGACATTGAAGGCAGACTGAAAGCTTTGGGAGCAAGCATTGAAAGGGTAGAATGAAGTTGTAAATTGCATCCATGTTGACATGGAAAACAGGAGTGGGTGCAACCTTAATAGCTGCGGGTGTTTTGATGAGTAACGATCAGGGGGCAGTGGCTCCTTCACGCATCGCAGCCTCTGAAAGAACAGAGCAAACCGTGGTTCCCAGCGGTCGAGTCGGAACGCGAATTGGTGACACAGCGCCTGAAATTGCGCTCAATAGTCCCAAGGGCAAGACTATGAAGCTGAGTGAGTTGCGTGGAAACTTGGTGCTGATTGATTTTTGGGCATCGTGGTGTGGTCCTTGCCGGAGAGAGAATCCCAATGTCGTTAACGCATACAATAAGTACAAGAAAGCCAAGTTCAAATCGGCTGCAGGGTTTGACGTGTATAGCGTCTCATTGGATAGTGATGTTGCACGCTGGAAAGCGGCGATTGCTGCTGACGGCCTGGTGTGGAAAAACCACGTGTCGGATTTGAAACGCTGGAATAGCGAGGCGGCAGCGGTATATGGCGTTAGCTCGATTCCGATGAGTATTTTGGTGGATGAGAACGGTGTCATCATTGGAAAGAACTTGCGTGGCATGGAGCTGCACAGACAAATTGACC
>CAWVYB010000024.1:0-18850 GCA_963934215.1 uncultured Flavobacteriales bacterium
CATTTTGTCGAACTAAAACCCACGACATGCGCTCATTATCCTTCTTATTTGCAACACTATTCGTTTTTTCAGCGACCGTTGCGTCTGCCCAATGTGGCCTGTTTTTCTCTGAATATGCAGAGGGCTCCTCCAATAACAAATACTTGGAGATTTATAATCCGACTTCGGAGGCCATTGCGCTTTCTGATTACGCGATAGCGTCGGTAGGTAATGATCCAACGACACCAGGTGTCCATGAATATTGGAACACGTTTTCCGACGGAGCTACCATTGCAGCAGGCGATGTTTATGTTTGGGCGAACGGAGGCTCAGGGGCGGAAATCATAGCTGAAACCGACCAAACGGGGAATGCTTACTTTAACGGTGATGACGGTTATGCCTTGGTCTTCGGGACCGAAGAGGACTATACGTTCATCGACGTTATAGGAAACTTTGAAGGCGATCCAGGATCTGGATGGGAGGTAGCAGGAACATCAAACGGCACGAAAGACCACACCCTAGTGCGTAAAAGCGGTGTGAATGCTGGAGTCGGATACGACTGGGCTTCTGCAGCAGGAACGAATGCTGATGACTCTCAGTGGATTGTTTATGACCAAAACGAGTGGTCATACTTAGGGAGCCATGTGTGGACAGGCTCTTGTGGTGCTGCCGTTTTAGGGTGTACCAATGAAAATGCAACGAATTACGATGCTGCAGCGACTGAGGATAATGGCTCTTGCACATTTGACAATGCATGCAACGTAGAAGGAGTGGTCGTCACGACGGGCTCTCTTTATTTCAGCCCAGCGGATCTCAGCATCGAACCCGGAACGACTGTTGTGTGGGAAAATGTTGGAGGAACACACAATGCCAATGGAACGACAAATACACAGACGGGTGAATCATTCATGAACCCAGAAGATTTTTACTTCGCTTCAGTAGTAGGTAGTGCAGAGGGAGTTTGCATTGGCAGCCACACGTTCAACGTGCCGGGCTTTTATACCTACGATTGCAGTGTTGGAAGCCACGCCGCAAACGGCATGGTCGCAACGATTACTGTTGGCCAAGGAGGCTGCACAGAACCAGCAGCTCCGAACTATAATGAAGCAGCAGATTACAACGACGGAACATGCTTGGAAGTGACTTCAACGCCGATCGCAACGATTCAAGAAGGCCAGCTCACGGATGCTTACACAGGTCTGACGGTTGTAACCAACGGTATCATCACGGGTGTCTTCGGAAGTTTGGTGAGCATGCAGGATGGCCAAGGCCAGTACTCAGGTATTTGGATGTATGGTCCAGATGTGCCTGTAGCTGTTGGAGATCAAGTAGAGGTCACTGGAACGGTAGCCGAATACAACGGATTGACCCAGTTGACTGGAATTGGAGTTGTTATTGAAGCGCAAAACGCGGCGTTACCATCAGCGGAAGTGCTGACAAGCGGAACGGTTTCCGATGAGGTTTGGGAAGGCGTTTTGGTGCAAGTCACAGGAGATGTGAGCAACGAAGATCTAGGTTATGGGGAATGGGGAATGGATGATGCTTCTGGCCAATGCGTCGTTGACGATCGTGGGTACGATGCCATCGCTACAGGGTTTGTTTTGATGGGCAACACGTGGCAGGTAACGGGTCCTTTGGACTATGCCTATGGAGCGTTTAAGATTCAGCCTCGTTCAGAAGCGGATGCCTTGCTTTATGGTTGTACCAACTCTGGCGCTGCCAACTACAATGCTGTTGCCGGCATTGACAATGGAACGTGTGAATACACTGGCGAGGCTTGCTCCATCTTCTTTTCTGAGTTTTCAGAAGGATCAGGAAATAACAAGTACTTGGAAATTTACAACCCTACAGCGTCTGCAGTCTTCTTGAGCCAATACACGTTGGGCAATTGCTCCAACGGTTGCGATACGCCAGATGATCCCTTTGTGTCAAACCAATTTGATTACTTCACGTTCAACTTTCCTTTTGATGCGACGATTGCACCGGGAGGAACGTACATCGTTGCCCATGGTTCTGCTGACTCTACTATTTTGAGTGTTGCGGATATGACCTACTCCTATTTGTCAAATGGAGATGATACGTTTGGATTGTTCGAATTAACAGCAACAGACACCTTGATGGTTGACTTGATTGGAGAAATCGGTGCAGACCCAGGGTCAGGCTGGGAAATTGCAGGAACGACCAATGCCACACAGAACCACACGGTGGTGCGTAAGGAATGGGTGTATGCTGGTAACGGTGGTGACTGGGCGATGTCTGCAGGTACCAATGCAATCGATTCCGAATGGACTGTTTTGGACCAGAATGACTTTACCGACTTGGCAATGCACACCTTCTCTGGAGGATGTTCTGCATCGACTGCAGGTTGCACAGATCCTTTTGCTGTGAATTACGATGAAAATGCAACGGAAGATGATGGGTCTTGCGTTTACATCTCGAACTACACCATTCAAGAAATCCAATCTGGAGCCCTCTCAGGGCAGATGCAGACATCAGGAATTGTTACGGCATTTTACGCTGCAGACAACTCATTAGGTGGTCAGCCTTCCTTTGTTATCCAGGACGGAACCGGTGCTCAGTCTGCCATTTGGGTGATTGGGAACGGCGTCGCCATTGGGGATGAAATCTCCGTATTGGGCAACGTGTCTGAAGTGTATGGCTTGCGTCAAATCCAAGGAGGTAGTTTTGACATTCTGTCATCAGGCAACGTGTTGCCTGCAGCTGAAATGTTGTCTCCGAATGCAATCAATGACGAGCAGTGGGAATGTGTTCTCATCGCAATGACAGGAGAATGTGTCAACGCGGACGCAGGCTACGGCGAATGGCACCTCGATGACGGAACAGGTGTTGGAGTGGTTGAAAACATGGGGTATGATGCCATTGACGACTCGTTGACGAATGATGGTACGAGCTATGTTCCTTTGTTGGAGCAAGGCCGTGACTACCGTGTTACCGGACCGAATTTCTATGCCTATGGTGCTTGGAAGTTATTGCCTCGTGACAACGCAGACGTCGTTCGTTTGGGTTGCACCGATGCGACCTTCAGCAACTACGATGCGTATGCGCAGGAAGACGATGGTTCGTGTATCGATTCACCGGGTTGTATGAATCCTGAAGCGGACAACTACGACGCCATGGCGACGATCGACGACGGTACGTGTGTCATCAGCGGTTGTGATGACCCTGCGGCATTGAACTACCAGGAAGGGGTTACGAATGCGACCAACGAAACCTGCTACTTCACATTACCAAACATGGTGATCAATGAAATTCATTACAACCCTTGCAGTGCGCAAGGCGATGATTTTGACTTTGAGTTCGTTGAAATCTATGTGTCCAATGACATGGCCATTGATATGGGTGGTTTTGAATTCTACAATTCAGCGAGTGGCGCTCCTCAATTGGGCTACGTCTTTCCAGAAGGAACGACAGTGCAGCCAGGTGAATATTTCTTGATGACCGTTTCGGATGCAGGTACAGCCAACTATAGTGGTTTGGGTGTGCAGGTGTTCCAGATGGATTTAGGCAACTTCTCCAACAGTGGTGAAGCGGTAAGCATCGAAGACGGATTTGGCAACATGATCGATGCCGTGACTTACGATGACGGTGGCGCTTGGCCTTCGCAGACGGTTGCTGTTTTGGGCAATGTTTTGATCCAAAGCCCTGACGGCGGTTGCTCGACATTGGAATTGGTTCAAACGGATTTGAACAATGACGATCCAGACAACTGGCAAGCGAGTTGGGTTGACAACGGAACTCCTGGAGCTTCGAACTCATCAGCCTTCGGTTGTACAGACGGAACGGCTTGCAACTACGCAGCGGGTGCCTTCTTTGACGATGGTTCATGCGACTTTAGTTGTTACGGCTGCACATATGTAGACGCAGAGAACTATGACGACATGGCAACGATGGACAGCGGCTTGTGCGAGTTTGACTTTACTGACTCTTGCCCTGCTGACTTGAATGAAGACGGCGTTGTAACAACGGCTGACTTGCTTCAGTTCTTGGCTTCGTTCGGTGCGGGTTGCCCAGAATAAGGACAACGATTTGAATTGAAAGGGGCACCCAATGGGTGCCCCTTTTTATTTGCCTGAATTATGGCTTGAGTAAAGCGGGAGTAAAGGCCTCGTTTGACGCATTCAATGCGCGATCAAAGAGTGTGATCCGAAAGCGAACGGAGTCATACGGGCTGTTCAAATACCATGTTGACATCGTAACTGAAATGGTACCATTCAACGCGGGGTTTTGGCCGCTCGGCTCTGCCATTGGCACGCGGTAATAGAATGGAACCTGCCCTGCGTTGGGGTCGAGCGTAATCTCGAACCAATCGCCGTCTCGCCATTCTTGATAGTCACAGTGTAAGTTCTGGTGGTAAGCGCAAGAAGAACAAAATGGAGGCATCGTGTCGGCTTGACTCAATCCCAAATCGCCATCACCATCTGAAAATGCGATGACCAATTCACGACTTCCGTTGTTCTGAGATTCAATGGATACAAAACTGATTTCTGGCTCGTCGGGATATGCGGGATCTGGCAAGCAGCTTGCCAAGGCCATTGCAACACCTGAAAGAAGCAATCCGAACGAAGGGGATATCTGGAATCGCATGTGAAAAATTGTCCAAAGGTTGGATTCAAAGCTACGGAATCCCCACCTTCGCGGCCATGGATAGGCAAATTTCGAATCAATCTGAGGCTGAAAGCAAGGTAAACGACTTGCGTAATGAGCTGCGAGAACTGATTCGCGCCGGTGAGAAGTATGGGGGGGCGAAATGGGAAGCATTTGCGCTCAAGCTGTTTCGATTCCAGGCGAAACACAATGTGGTCTATGGCCAATATGTTGCGTTGCGTGGTGTGGATCCGGAATCGGTGCGATCGTGCGCGGAGATTCCCTTCTTGCCTGTGGAGACGTTTCAGTCCCACGCGGTACACGTGTATACTCCAGAATGGAGGTCGCCGGTGCAATTTAGAAGCTCTGGCACATCAGGGAGCCGTCCTTCTGTTCACCATTTGGATGATGTGGATTGGTATCACGAGATGGCCTTAAAAGGCTTTGAATTGTTTTTTGGAAAGGTGCATTCGAGTGTGTTTTTAGGGTTGCTTCCGGGTTATCTCGAGAGAAATGACTCGTCTTTGGTCGATATGGTGCGTCATTTCATGTTGACCTCTGGAGAGACAAGTCCAGAGTCGTCATTTTTTATGCGCGATTGGCCCGCCTTAGAAAGTCGACTCAACCAACTGGTGGAATCAAACTCGGAAAATGATGTTTATATCATCGGTGTCACCCACGCCCTGCTTCAGTGGGCGGAGGCCTTGGAGGTTGCCGCTGCGCGCCATTGGTCAACATTGAATCTACACGTGGTTGAAACGGGAGGAATGAAGGGGCAAGGACCTGAGCTGGTGCGCTCTGAGGTACATGATCGCTTAGGTAAACTCGTGTCCAATCAGGGTATTTGCAGCGAATACGGGATGACCGAATTGTTGTCGCAGGCATGGTCCAAAGGAAATGGACTGTTTAAAGCTCCATCTTGGATGCAAGTACTTGTAGGTTCACTGGATGACCCGAGAGAATGGAAAGCAAGTGGACAACAAGGCCGGTTGCACATCATCGACTTGGCCAACATTGCGTCATGTGCGTTTTTGGCGTCAGGCGACATCGGAAGGGTCCATGAAGACGGGACTTTCGAAGTGTTGGGTCGCTATGACCACGCAGAGGTTCGCGGGTGCAATCTCATGGCGTTCGACCTCTAACTCAAGATGGTTCAGGAAATCCGTGCGAGAAAGTAGTTTTTCTTTCCTCGTTGCACGAGCACGTGTTTGCCTCCAATGAGGTCATCTTGAGTAATCACATACGAATCGTTCACTTTGCACTTGTTGATGCCAATTGAATTCTCTTTGAGCGCGCGCCGTGCATCTCCTTTTGAAGAGAGGAAGCCGGTTGCTTCAGAAATAAAATCGATCACTGAAATGCCGTCCTGAATCAATTGTGCGCTGACTTCTGCTTGTGGCACGCCTTCGAAGACGCTCAGAAATTCGGTTTCAGGCAAGGCTTCGATTTCGGATTTCGTGCTTTGTCCAAACAGAAGTTTGGAAGCCGCTATGGCTGTCTGCAAATCTTCTTCGCTATGCACAGTCCGTGTAATGTCTTCGGCCAACTCTCGTTGCAATAGTCGCTTTCCAGGATCTTCAGCATGCTGCGCCTCCAATCGCTCGATTTCCGCTTGCGTCTTGAGTGTGAAAATGCGGATATACCGGCTGACGTCTTCATCGGCGGCATTGATCCAATATTGATAAAAGCGATAGGCTGAGGTCCGCTTTTTATCGATCCAGACATTGCCTCCTTCAGACTTGCCAAACTTCGAACCGTCCGCTTTTGTAATCAACGGAGCAGTAACGGCAAAGGCTTGACCACTTCCCATCCTTCGAATCAATTCCGTCCCAGTCGTGATGTTTCCCCATTGGTCAGACCCTCCAAATTGGACCCGTACGTCTTTGTTTTTCCAAAGGTGAAAAAAATCGTATCCCTGGACGAGCTGATAGGAGAATTCGGTAAAACTCATTCCCGAGTCCAAGCGTTTTTTCACACTATCCTTCGAGGTCATGTAGTTGATCGTAATGTGCTTTCCCACATCTCGAATGAAGTCCAAAAAGCGAAATTCTTTAAACCAATCCGCATTGTTGACCACCTCGGCAGCATTTGAGCCCTTGAATTCAAGGAATCGTTCGAGTTGAGCCTGCTGGCATTCCAAATTGTGTTGAATGGAATCTACATCTAGAAGTTGACGTTCAGCGGATTTCCCGCTGGGATCGCCAACCATGCCCGTTGCGCCACCGACAAGTGCTATCGGATGGTGTCCTGCGCGTTGCCAGTGAACCAACATCATGACAGGCACGAGATTCCCAATGTGCAGTGAGTCTGCTGTGGGATCAAACCCTACGTAACCCTTGGTAGGACCTTGGGCCAGTTGTTCTTCCAACCCGGGGGTCATGTCGTGGAGCATGCCACGCCAGCGCAATTCCGAAATAAAATCCATGGGTGTCAAAGATACGGAGATGAAAGGACGCTTGAGAGTGTGGTCGATGATTAGAGTTCGTTCACGAGTCCTTCCAACGCAATGGAGCGAGAACCTTTCAATAAAATACGTCGGTGGTTCCAGGTTTCTTGGCTTATGGCAATGCGGGCACTTTCGATGTCTTGAAAGGCGTGAACGTTCTGAGTATGCTCGTTTGCGGCCTGTGCGAAGAGGGGGCCTACAGTCCAAACCACCAAATTCAAAGCAACAGCCACATCCAGCAGTCGCTTGTGTGCTTCCGTCGCAAATTCTCCCAATTCTCCCATGTCTCCCAAAATGCAAATACCGGGAGTCTCAGCGGTCTCAAGTGTGCTGGCAAAATGCCTTAAGGCAGTTGACATGCTACTTGGGTTCGCATTGTACGCATCCAAGAGAAGTAAATTTCGCTCCGTTTGGTGCCATTGGGATCGGTTGTTATTGGGATTGTAGCTTTCGATGGCTAGAGAACATGCGGATGGGCTAACTCCGAAATAACGGCCGATGGCGACCGCTGTCATCATGTTTTCATGGTTGTGTTGTCCCGTTATTTTTGGCGTTAAAGGTCCCCAGATATCATTTTCATGTCCCTGCCAGGTCAACTCATGCTCTTGCGATTTAGACTCCTGAATGAACGGAGGGTGCTCTGTTGTTCCATAGAGTGTTCTTTTCAGCGAATTGGATATTGCAATGAGGTCGGGTTGACCTGCATGAACAAAAACTTCAACTCCGCGCGAATGAGGCTGTTCGAAATACCGAAACAGTTCGCGTTTGCCTTTTAAGACACCTTGGATTCCGCCAAACCCCTCTAAATGAGCTTCTCCAATGTTGAGAATCACTCCATGTGTGGGCTCTGCGATTTTGGCCAGCTCCGCAATTTCTCCTTGGGCATTTGCTCCCATCTCCACGATGGCCATATCGGCATCTTCCGGAATTTCCAGCAACGTCAATGGGACTCCAATGTGATTGTTGAGGTTTCCACGCGTGGCGAAAGTTTTGGAAAATGTGGTTTGAAGGACGGCATGGAGCAGCTCCTTGGTCGTCGTCTTTCCATTGCTTCCGGTCAGGCCAATGACGGGGAATTTCCAACGGGACCGATGCAGATGCGCAAGCGATTGCAGAGCAATGAGCACATCGGGCACTTCGAGGCACAAGTCGGATTGTTCAGCAATGATTGGATCATCAACGATTGCGAGAATACATCCAGCGCTCAAGGCTTGCAATGCGAACTCATTTCCGTCGAACCGATCTCCTTTTAGAGCGAAAAACAGTTTGCCTTTTTCAGCCATGCGGGTGTCCGTAGTGACCCCACTGGATTTTTGGAAGGCAGAATCTATTTGAGTTAAAATAGAATTGGTGGCATCCATGCGCATGCGGCTAATTTACGTTTTAGGTTGTCATGGCACCTATTTAACAAAAGAAAAAGGCCCCTATCAGTAGGAGCCTTTTCTAATTCGTTCAATCGCGAGTATCAACGTGGACCAGCAAGCACTTGAGATCCCATTCGGTCCATAGCGCAACGGAAGCCAATGGCAGCAGAGGCTTTGTCTTCGTCCAAGAACCTTCTCGTTCCAGGGCTCAGCCAATAGCTACGATCATTCCACGCTCCGCCTTTGTATACACGGGAGCGATTGTTGATCATGGTGGTTGTGCCATACCCATACATGCGGCTTCCTTCGGCTTCAAATCCTTCATCGCCGTAGTAAATACTTGATTCAAAGTCTCCATCGCGGTAATCGATGTTGTCGGCTTGTCGATAGTTGGTGCGTTCTAAACTCTCTTCAACCGTCACATCTCGATAGCGCAATTCACCGGGATTAGCAGAAATATTCGAAGTGAATATTTTGAGCAAGTCAGGGGCTACAAGCAGATCACTGTCCAGGATGATTTCTTGCCCTTCAGCCATTTGCTCCTGCGACTCTTCGGATCGTTTCAGTTTGCGGTCTGCCTTAGCTGATTCGATGTATGTGAATACATTGTCAACGAGGTTTTGCTCTTCGTCAATGAAGTTTTTAGCAGCAGCCTTCTGATAGGCTTTTAAGTCAGCGTCGACAGCATCGATGTCATAGACAACGTAATCAAACTTATCTGCGATTTGTCCTTCAGAATTGAGCTGCTTCGTCTTGTAAACGTTTCCTCGATAAGGGCGAAACTCTTCAGCATCCATAGCGCTTAAAGGACGGTACACGTCGAGGCACCATTCATTGACATTGCCTGACATGTTGTAAAGCCCATAATCGTTCGGGGCATATTGGTACACGGCAGCAGTAGCAGCCGCTCCATCGTTCAGGCTTCCTGCAACACCCATGTAGTCACCGCGACCTCGGGCGAAGTTGGCATTCATATTACCGTATGCGCGATCACGTCCGTTGTCATTGCGCGTGTAGTGTCCATCCCAAGGATAGGTGCGACGATCCGTAATGAGTTCGGCATAACTGTTGCCAATGAGACCCAATGCCGCAAATTCCCATTCTGCTTCGGTCGGCAACCGATAGGCTGGTTGGAGCAGTCCGTCTTCAAATGCGACATTGCGGTATCCTGAACTTCCAGGTCTAAGATCTCGCAGTCCCTCTGCTACACTCTCTCCTTGGTACTGACCATTGAGATAAGCTTCTGTAGTGAAGTGATCTTCGTCAATTTGGCCATCGGGGTTGTGGGCAATAAGGCCTTCCCGAATAAGCAATTGCTCATTGACTCGGTCAGTACGCCACTTACAAAAGTCATTCGCTTGATTCCATGAGATTCCTACAACGGGGTAGTCTCTATAGGCTGGATGGCGCAAATAGTAATCAACGTGTGGTTCGTTAAAGGCCAACTTTTCTCTCCAGACCAATGTGTCAGGAAGGGCACGACGAACGACTTCTGGGTAGCTGTTGCCGTAAACGCGTTGCAACCAAGAGAGGTACTCCAACCAGTAGTAGTTGGTGACTTCTGTTTCATCCATGTAAAAAGAGGGTACCGTGACGCGCCGAGGAATGTTATCCCAATTGTAGGTTAAATCATCTTCGACTTGGCCCATTGTGAAGGTTCCTCCTTCAATAAAGACCAATCCAGGGGCCGTTTCTTGTTCAAAGAAAGGTTGCCGTTCGAATCCTCCGTTAGCAGGATCGTTATAGGCCCATCCTGTGGCGCCGGAACGGTCTCCGATGCATCCTGTGAGGAGGAGTGCACCAAAGAACATCATGGGGGCTGTGAACTTCCAATTCATTTTTTATGAGGTTCCAATGGGTTTCTTGCAGTAATGTAGGGCAAATGCTTGGATCCAAAGTGAGAATAGATCCGTGACATGTGTTTTTAAAACTAGAATGACGGACAGTTTATTGTTCTGAACTTAGACCGCTTGCCACGGCAGTCAAACTGTATCGTCATGCTGATTTCGTGCGCTCCCCCGGTTGAAGGGGTCAATTCAGAAATCGTTAAATCATAGCTGTAGCCGAATTGGACAACATCGGTTTTGATTCCGAGTGTCACAATAAAGGCGTCTCGATAATCCGTGAACATGATGCCTCGGTACCAAATACCACCAACGAGTGGGCCTTTGTTCACGTAGAGCCCAACATTAAGCTGTTCAAACTCTCCTTGTTTCCGATAGAAAATGTTTGGCGAAATGGTAGACTCTACTCCGGTAACGGAGCGTTGTAAAGGAAGAACAGCACCTGCATGGAACGTGTACTTCATGGGTAAACGACTTGTTCCGACTACCAAAGATTCATTGGGCTCATTCAGGTGGTGCACGGCACCTCCGAAGTAAAAACGATCCGTAAATCCAATAATACCAGAGCTAAAATCCACTGTTCGGACCATTCCTCCACGTGGGATGTCCTGGGTGTTGTAGATGAATCCACGTCGTGGGTCAATCATGTCCCCAAAAGTCAAGCGGTCCCAGTCCAAAGATTTCTGCATGTAGGTTACCTGCATGGCTGCTTTGATGGACAGTTTCCGTGTAACAGCTTGCTGGTAACTATAAATACCACTAGCGGTAGTCGTGCTGAGCGTACCACGTCCGGCTTGGTCGTTCATAACAATGAATCCCAATCCGCCAGAAAGCGTTTCGACATGTTGGTCATAAGCAGCAGCTGTAGTGACAAAGGATCCACTCATAGCAGGCCACTGGTTGCGGTACGACATCGTCAGACGCGGGCAACGAGCAGATCCCGCAAAAGCAGGATTGAGATAGAGCGGATTGGCAAAGTACTGTGTAAACTCAGGGTCTTGAGCTTGCGCAGTATTCGATTGCAGTGTCAAAAATGACGCCATTAGCAGGATGCCAATGGTGGGGATAGTCAGTAGTTGCTTCATGTAGAGGGACCCAATGAATTCACAAGAATAAGAAAAAAACCAATGCCTACCCGAAAATCATCTCACTGAGATTGCATTTCGAGCATACGTTTTCTCTTTAACGCACGTTTTGTCCTTTACGTTGCATCTTTTTTTTAACCAACTTTGCTGCACTGAATGAAATCAATAAAAATGGCAGTTTTTTTTGGAGTGCCCATTCGTGGAATAGACGTGTTTTTAAAGTCTGTTTTAGTTGGGTTTGGGTACTTTCTGGTCGCTTTGAGTTTTGGAATGGGCACCGTTTGTGCGCAGAACTTGGGTCAAAGCATTGTGGTTGAAGGCGTTTGGGAGGTGGATTGGTTGCCAATGGGCTCGGACTATGCTCCTGTAGGCAAGTGGGCTCCTCGCGATGGGTTTTGGCTTGACGAGATTCCATGGGTTGTGTGGGAGGCGGAACTGTCTGGCTTTGATGAAGGGATGGAACGGCTAGTCGATTCAGAAACATGGATAGAAGTGCCGGCGGACGAATTGACAGCCCGTCAACAAGCGGTTTTGAAAAAGGAGACCGCAGCACCACAATGGCGTTTTTTGAATGAAACGATAAAAATCACTCAGTTTGAATCTCCGCTTTTCAGGTTTGTCGAGGCGCGCGATGTGTTTGAACGGTTGGTGAAGGTTGATTGGGCCATGGGCTCTTCGATCGAATCCACACCGCGAGCGCAGCGGGAGAGACAGTGGCCTTTGGAGGGACCGTTAGAGAAAGACCATATGTATCGCTTGTCCATTGCTGAAGACGGTGTCTTTCGAATTGATCGCAATTGGATGATCGCAGCGGGTTTTGATCCCGATACCTTGGACCCAAGGGCGATTCGATTGTGGGGCAACGGTGGGGAGATGCTTCCGATGAACAACGATGTCGATCGTCCATTGGGAGTGGAGGCTGCGGCTATTTGGTTTGAGGGAGAAGACGACGGAGTGTGGAATGCAGACGATGCCTTGTTTTTTTATGGGAAGGGTCCAAATACGTGGACACAAGGCACGAATGCACGCACATGGAAACATGATCGGCACACGTACAGTGACTCCGCTTGGTATTTTTTAGAGGTGAACAGTGAATCCGTGGATTCCTTAGCGCGTATTCAAGTTCGTGAAGAAATCTCCGCGACTCCGGATACGGTGGTTGAGACCTTTTGGATGCGCTCTTTTCATGAATTGGAATTGGAAAGCCCCAATCGTTCAGGGCGCGAGTGGTTCGGAGAGTCCTTTCAGAACACCAGCTCTCGGGTGGTGAATTTTGATGTCCCATTTGCCACGACGACACCCGGTCGATTGGACTTCAAGGTGGCGGCCCAATCCATGGGCTCCTCGAGCACGTTTAATTTCAATGTGAATGGGGTAGAAGCGGAGGCATCGCCCTCTTACACGAGCAACGGATCCGTGAGCAATGTCGCTAATCTAGCAAGTGGAAACTTTGATTTGGGACAGCCTACTGGCAGCGGTGTGACCGCGCAGCATCAAGTTCAGATTTCTTTTGCCCCAGCTGTGCCAACCGCCATTGGTTGGCTTGATTACCTTCGAATCTCTCAGGAATGCACATTGCGCATGGCGCAATCGCAGTTGGAGTTTGACGCGGACGTTTTGGAAATAGGGGCTGTGGCAGCATATGCTGTCTTGAATGCGGAGAGTCTCATCGGTATTTGGGATGTTTCAAAGCACAACCAACCTAAACGAGTGACTTGGGACGATAGCGACTCTGGCGAAGCGGTTTTCCGCTCAATGGCAGATGAGCCAAGGCGTTTTGCGTTATTCACGGGGTACAATTTTAAGACGCCTGATTTCCAGGGTCCTGTTAAACCGGTGGGTCTGCACGGAGTGGAGCAAGCGGATTTGGTTGTCATTACGCGTGTCGATTATTTACCCGCAGCAGAGCGTTTGGCGCAACTGCATGCAGAAGAGGGGTTGAGTGTTTTGGTTGCCACTCAACGCGCTGTATTCGATGCGTTTTCAAGTGGAAACACAGATCCAACCGCAGTGAAAATGTTGATGATGATGTTGCGTGACCGGGCGCTTCAAAATGGTGTATCCCCGCCGAAGTATTTGCAGATTATAGGGGATGGAACGTTTGCGAATCGAGTAAACTTGATGCAATCCCCATTTGTAATCACGTATCAAAGCGAGAACTCAGTGAGCCCTACGGGAAGCTATGTGAGTGATGATTTCTTTGGTTTTTTGGAAGATGAATACGGTGAGGGTATTGGCGACAAGATGGCCATTGGTGTGGGTCGTATCCCATGCTCTAGCGCTGCTGAAGCGGATGCTATGGTGGACAAAGTCGAAGCGTATATGAGGCGCTCTCAGCCCGTTTTGCCGGGATTGGATTGCGAAGATGTGAACGCGAGCTCTTCCGGCTCTTGGAGGAATGTCATTTGTTTTGTTGCGGATGATATGGATGGCAATGGTGGACCGACCGAAGATGAGCACATGGTGAATTCGGATGAGCATGCCAATACGCTGGCAGAGAATCACCCGGAATACGATGTCAATAAAATTTACTTAGATGCATATCCGCAGTGGAGCACCCCGGGTGGTGAACGGTACCCGGATGCCCAGGAATTCATTGATCGCCAAGTCAACGAGGGAGCGTTGATCATGAATTACATCGGTCATGGTGGTGAGCGGGGATGGTCTCATGAGCGTGTTCTCAATACGACGACCATCCAAGCGTGGGACAACATGACCAACATGCCACTCTTTATGACGGCTACCTGTGAGTTGGCGCGCTTTGATGACCCAGGTGTTGATTCTGCTGGTGAAATGATGGTCATGAATCCTTCGGGAGGTGCCATCGCAATGCTAACGACTACACGTGTTGTTTTCAGTGGTTCGAATCAGCAGTTAAATCGTGCGTTTTATGATGTTGCACTGCAAGACTCAGAATCTGAGCCACTGCGTTTGGGGGACATAGCGCGTGTCACGAAAAACGATCCTCAAGTCTCCAATACCTCCAATAAACGGAACTTTACACTTTTAGGAGATGTTGCGCTTCGGTTGAATTACCCACGTAAAAACGTGGTGATCGAATCCTTGCCGGATACGATCAAAGCCCTGGATATTGTTTTGGTACAAGGAACGGTTCGCGATGAGGTCGGAGCTCTAATGCCTGAATTTGACGGATTGGTTTATGTTAAGGTTTTTGACAAACCGTCTCAAATCACCTCGCTCAACAATGACAATGGCCCCAATCCGCATGTTTTTGAAGTGTTCCGAAACGTACTGCACCAGGGGGTAGCGAGTGTTGAGGCCGGCGTCTTTGCCTTCGAATTTGCCGTTCCAAGGGACATCGATTTTTCTTTTGCTGAAGGCCGAATTAGTTGCTATGCTGTTTCCGATAGTACGGATGCACACGGAGCTTCTCAAGCTTTTGTTATTGGGGGCGTCAATGATGAATTTACACTTGATGAAACTCCCCCGAATGTTTCGCTTTTCCTGAATGATACGCTGTTTCGCACCGGGGGCATCACCCATAGCCATCCCATGCTCTTGGCACGGATTTTTGACGAGGGGGGGATCAATGCGGCAGGTGTCGGAATTGGTCACGATATCAAGGCCACGCTCGATGGGGAGTCAAGCGAAAGTGTCGTTTTGAACGGATTCTACATGGCTGATTTGAATACGTACATCCGCGGAACCGTGCGCTATCCGTTTGAAGGTTTAGAATCAGGGCACCATCAACTGGAGTTGGTGGTGTGGGATGTTCAAAATAACAAAGGCAAAGCGGAGATTGAATTCGAGGTGTACGACGACTTTGAATCGGCGCTTGGTCAGGTTGTGGCTTATCCGAACCCCTCAACAGACGTCTTTCAGTTTTCTCTTGAACACAATCAAGCCTGCCAGTCGGGTGTTGCGACCTTGGAGGTCTTCTCGAACTCGGGACAATTGGTTTATCGATCGGAACAGCCTTGGGAGCAAGAAGGATTTCGCACCGAGTCGTTGCGTTGGAATTCTGCCGGAGGATCTGATGGCAAAGCCGTGCCTGCAGGGGTCTATGTATTCCGTTTGACCCTCAATACAGAAACAGGGGGTCTCGTGCAATATGCCGACCAAATCATCGTTCTGCGACCATAATGGATTTTTTAATTTTGCGCTTTACCTTTCACGTCGCCATGCGATTGAACAACACTTTCTCTTTTTCCCGCCGCGTAGCTGTAGTCGCGGTTCTACTTTCCTTAAGTTTTGCGGGCCTTCAAGCTCAATTGACTCCAGGAGAGGTGTCTCAACAAGTACAGCTCAATACCATTACAACGGCTGTTCCGTTCCTAATGATTGGGCCGGATTCGCGTTCTGGAGCTTTGGGAGATGCGGGTGTGGCGCTTTCGCCTGATGCGAATAGCTTGCACTGGAATCCAGCAAAAATGGCTTTTAGTGAGAACGAAGTGGAATTCAGCTTGAGCTATGCACCTTGGCTACGTGCTCTCGTGGACGACATGAATTTGGCCTACCTCTCAGGTGTCAAACGCATCAACAAGCGACAAGCGTGGGGTGCTGCTCTTCGTTACTTTAGCTTGGGTAACATCACCTTTACAGACGAGACAGGAACGACCATTCGGGACTTTCAGCCTGCTGAGTTTAGCTTGGATGTAGGATACAGTCAGAAACTGAGTGATAAATTCAGCGGAGGAATTGCGGGAAGATTTATCAATTCGAATTTGACAGGAGGAACGAATGTTTTGGGTGCGAACTCCAAACCAGGACGTTCTGTTGCCGTTGACATCAGCGCATTTTATTCCAATCCTCGAACCAAATTTGCAGGCCGTGATGCGGCGTTCAATTGGGGAGTGAATATTTCGAACATAGGCGCTAAGATGAGCTATTCAGAATCAGCGGATCGGGACTTCATTCCCACAAACTTGAAACTTGGCTCGGCGTTGACGATGAAGTTGGATGATTACAATAGCCTGACTTTTACAGCGGATGCCAACAAACTGTTGGTTCCTACCAGTCCGATTTATGATCAAGAAAGTGGGGTGAACATTGTAAGTGGATATGATCCGAATGTTGGGGTTGCAACTGCAATGATGCAAAGCTTTTACGATGCGCCTGGCATTGTAAACTTCAATCAAGACGGAACGTATACAGTAGAGGAAGGAAGTATTTTGAGGGAAGAGATCAGGGAATGGAACATCGGCGGAGGAATTGAGTATCTCTACAACGATGTTTTTGCATTCCGAACAGGATTCTTCAATGAGCATTATTCAAAAGGTGCACGTCAATTCATCACATTGGGTGCTGGGATCAAGTACACAGTATTTACAGTGGACTTGAGTTACCTCATTTCAACGCGTCAACAAAATCCGCTTGCCAATACACTGCGCTTCACGCTGCGTTTGCAGTTCTCTGACCTGGTCAATTCCAGCGGAGACTCGGAGGATTAAGTCAAGCAGCGCAGGATCATGGCATTTCGAATCGGTTACGGATATGACGTACACGAGCTAAAAGAAGGCCACCCCTTCTGGTTGGGAGGTATCCAAGTTCCACATACGAAAGGGGCGCATGGTCACAGTGATGCGGACGTGGTGTTGCATGTAATATGTGATGCTTTATTGGGCGCACTCGCCTTACGAGACATTGGCTATCACTTTCCAGACACAGACCCTGCATACAAAGGCATTGACTCTAAGAAGCTGCTTCAAAGAACCTATGATTTGATTACAGACCGGGGATGGGAGCTGGGGAATTTGGATTGCACGTTGTGTTTGCAACTTCCAAAAGTTTCTCCTCACATCGAGGAGATGAGGCAGTGCATTTCGGGTTTATTAGGGGTCGAAATGCACCAAGTCAGCATTAAGGCTACGACAACCGAAAAGCTCGGTTTTGTTGGTGCTGAAGAAGGCGTGAGCGCGCACGCCGTAGTATTGATTCAGAAGAAGGAGGCCTGAGGGCTTCGGTAGCGGTCCTTCTTAGCTTTCCGTTGCTCCGCCTTCGAAGTGTCCGGGCTGCTTGTCCCCGTCGAAGTGGACTTTAATGACTGCTGTGTCACGCAACAGATCGACTTTGCCAATCTCAATGCGCACAATTTCAACGCCTGTTCGGGTCTCGAGATCGCTTATGAGCTCAGCGCGTTTGCCTTGATGCAACAGGTCTACTCGATCGTAAACAACAACTTTGGTAGCGACATGGCGAATGGACCAAATGCGGTCTAGAACCAGCGTTAAAATCCACACCAGGACATTTGCAGTGACAATCAGCAGGAATGAAGTGGAGCCGGGCGCTAAGGCATTGAGAACAGCCAAGGCAATGACAACAAAGAGATAGGTCATCTCTCGAATTGGAATGGCATCTGTTCGGTAGCGGATGATTCCAAAGATGGCAAACAAGCCCAGCGCAAAGGCTAAATCGATTTTAACCCCCATCAGCAAATTGCAAAGCAAAAAGATGGCTGTGCTCACCAAAATGAACGTGAATACGTAATCGCGTCGCTTGGAGACTTGGTGGTAAATGCCCAGAATGAGCACGAGGCTAGAAAGTAGATTGCCCCCAAAGGCAATCAAAAAAGAAGAGAGCATTTCGTTCATCTCGTGGCTTTATAATCAATTAGTCCCCGAATATTCCGTAATACAGAACGATAGGTTCGGGTCGGTAACGCGGGATTCAAAAGTAGCATGCCAATGACATACTTTGACAGACTCGTTGAGCGGCCTAAAGGTGGCGGGTGTCCAATGAAGCTTTTTAAAGCCGAATGGATGGGCGACAGTCGGTCAATTCGCGTTTGTTTCACCTCCAAAATGGCTAGCCCTCGGAGTTCCTCACGCGTTTCATTCGAATGAAATTGAATGTTCGAATCAATCGTGACGCGTTCTTGGCGTTTCGTAGAGACCAAGGTGCACCGATTAAAAGAGCACTGCATGGCAGTCAATTCTCCCTGCTCATAAGGGTAATTCGCATTCAGAAAGCTTAGTTCGTCGTCATTCAATGCCGCATTCCAAGGCTGTTCATTTGAGCGGAGAACGCGATCTTTCAAGGTTCGACCATGAACCGTCTTGTGCTTGACTTCGAGAAACGATATTCCATTGGAACCGTAGCGACGAATGCGCGCTTTGAATCGATTCTTTCTCCCTCGCACATGATTCTCAAATGAGTCACGCGCTGGAGTTTCTATAAATTGATTCTCGTATTGGGTGATCCGTTCACCATTGACCTCCAAAATGGAGTAATGCTCGCTGCACTGTTCTACCAACGATGGAATCCAATCCGAAAGCACGAGGAATTTTTGATCCAATCGGTTCATTAACTCAGCACCCTCCATAGCTTCCAAGCCAATGGGGTTCAATTTCGAAAGAGTTTCAGTCAGATTCAAGTTTGTAAAGTTAGCCATTCTCAATTGAATGAGTCTCTGTCGATAATTGGTTTAACATTGTGCCAAGAGTTGGATAATTGCAGGTGAATTTGAGACTGCGATTGAGTCGTGATTTCGTGTCATACATACACGATGCGAGATGTTTCTTGCGGTTTGCTATTCTATTCGGATGATTCATCTAAAATCGCCCGTTA
>CAWVYB010000025.1:0-18719 GCA_963934215.1 uncultured Flavobacteriales bacterium
ACCGGCGTGGATTTTGCGAAAAATTACATGGATTCATTGGCGCCCAACGCCATCCTCTTTACCAACGGAGACAACGATACATTCCCACTCTGGTACGTGCAGGAAGTCGAAGGCTACCGCACGGACGTTCGCATTTGCAATTTGAGCTTGCTCAATACGGATTGGTACATTGACCAGATGAAGCGCCGAGCTTATGAGAGCGCTCCTTTGCCGATTCGCATGGACGAAGAAAAATACCGTCAAGGAACACGGGACATCGTGATCTTGGATCCTCCCAAGGATACAAACAAGCCTTACATGGACTTGAATCAAGCCATGGAAACGGCATTGGACGATGATCGTAAGCGGGACTATGGGGCTGGAAAGTCCTATTCAGTTTTGCCTTCGAATAGTTTCCGGATCATGGCCGATAGCGCAGATATAGCTAGGCATGGTGTTCTTAATGAGGACGAGATGACGTCCAGGTTGGATTACATCGACTGGACTTTGACCGATGAAAAAGGCAATCCAAAGGGCTATATCCTGAAGAATCAATTTGCTGTATTGGACCTGCTACGTAACAACAACTGGGAGCGCCCGGTTTACTTTGCTGTTACAACGGGCCCAGATAGCTATATGGGATTGGAGGAGCATTTCCGCTTAGAAGGATTGGCTTATCGACTGGTACCACTGCGCTACCCGAAGAACGATAACCCGAATATGTTTGGCGGCGTATCGACCGATATCATGTATGACAATGTCATGAATAAATGGCATTGGGGCGGGATGGATAACTTGGAAGATGGCGTTTACATGGATGAAAACAATCGCCGCATGGTGACCAATTTCAGATTGCAAATGGCCAATCTTGGCGACCAGCTGCTGCGAGATGGTGATGCGGATCGGGCATTGGATATTTTCGATAAGGTGCTGACGGTGATGCCAGAAGAAAATGTTCCCTTGGGAAGGGTTCTGTTGTCTGTTCAAAGTGGTTTGCTAGAATTGGCAGCTACGGAGGCTGCGCCTGGATTGGTGATCTATGAGTTGTCTGAAGAACGCCGTGCACGTGCAAAGGAGTTAGGAAAGCACCTGACCCGCCGGTTGTTTGATATCCAAGCTGATGACTTGCGCTATTTCCACTCTTTGGAGCGATCACAGTTTGATGCTGTTCGAAGAGACCGTCAATTGTCCAAGCAAGTTGCGGAATTGATGGTGCAGACAGCGGATATCTTTTTGAAGGATGACTCGCTTTCATCGGAACTGAATCGTGAGATGCAAGCGTTGGACGAAATGATTCAAGCCACGGAACGGTCGTTCTACGATCTGGGCTCGTATGACTTTTGATCCGTGAATGAACCCCAAACAGTTCGCAAACGGCGCATCGCTATTTTGACTTCGGGCTCCGGCTCGAACGCAGCGGTATTGATGGGTCATTTTGAGTCTCATGCAGACGCCGAGGTGGTTTTTGTAGGGTGCAATCGCGCACCGGAAGACGCGGGGATTTATGAAAAATCCAAAGCGTTTGGTTTGGAAACCGTGCGTTTCAGTCGCGACGACTTGCGCGCTGGTAAAGTCACGCGTCAGCTGCAAGAGGCCGGTGTGGATTGGATTGCTTTGGCGGGTTTCTTGCTGCACATTCCTCTTGAAATGATTGCAGCATTTGAACATCGAATGATCAATGTCCACCCCGCCTTGTTGCCGAAATACGGTGGGAAGGGAATGTACGGGCATCATGTGCATGCTGCGGTTGCCGGAGCCGGAGAATTGGAATCAGGCATGACCGTGCATTGGGTAAGTACTGATTACGACAAAGGAGACATTCTCTTTCAGGCATCCTGTCAGTTGGAAGCAGGAGATACTCCAGAAACAATCGGGGCCAAGGTGTTGACGTTGGAACATCGCTATTATGCGGATGTATTGGAGCATGTGATTCGAGAATCGGTAGCTCAATCCGGGGAGGAGCCGCGCATCCTCAAGGAAATTTAATTGATACGCTTTATGGCACGGGTTCAAATCTATACGGATGGCGGAGCAAGTGGGAATCCTGGACCTGGTGGCTACGGGGCCCTTATGATGTATGGAGAGCATCGAAAGGAGTTGAGTGGGGGCTTCCGCTTAACGACCAATAACCGGATGGAGTTGCTGGCGGTGATCACGGCATTGGAGGCCCTCAACAAGCCTGGAATGGAGGTGGATGTCTATTCGGATTCGAAGTATGTCGTCGATGCGGTACAAAAGCGGTGGGTCATGAATTGGGAGAAGAAGGGATATCTCAACAAAAAGAATCCCGATTTGTGGAAACGATTTCTGGTGATATACCGCCAGCATAACGTTGTTTTTCATTGGGTGAAAGGCCACGCTGGGAACCCGTACAACGAGCATGTGGATCAATTGGCGGTCGCCGCATATCAAAAGGGTTCTTTGCTTGTTGATGCAGCATACGAGGCGTCAACTGCCTGAACGGGGTCGGTAAGAAAACCATCTTCGTGACTGGCTATGTATCTTTGTGCCCTCAACGCAATAACCGATTGAAACGATGCGGACTGATCTTTACCAAGGCCACGATTACTATATGATGGACGAGATGCTCACGGAAGAGCACAAACTCATTCGTGAAACGGCTCGTGCGTGGGTCAAAAAGGAAGTGAGTCCCATCATTGAGGATGCTGCAGAAAAGTGCGTATTCCCGCGTCACCTCCTACCAGGTCTCGGCGAAATAGGAGCCTTTGGCCCATACATTCCTGAAGAATACGGAGGACCTGGTTTGGACCAGATCAGTTACGGGTTGATCATGCAAGAGCTTGAGCGTTGCGACAGTGGATTGCGCTCAACGGCATCCGTTCAGAGCAGTTTGGTGATGTATCCCATTTGGCGATATGGCAGCGAAGAGCAAAAGCAAAAGTTCTTGCCGAAGCTTGCAACAGGTGAAATGATGGGTTGCTTTGGATTGACTGAACCAGACCACGGTTCGAATCCTGGAGGCATGACCACACACTTCAAAGAGGATGGTGACGACATCATTCTCAACGGAGCGAAGATGTGGATCTCAAACGCACCCTTTGCAGATGTTGCCGTTGTGTGGGCAAAAAGCGAAGCAGGGCGGATCACCGGAGTTCTTGTGGAGCGTGGAATGGAAGGGTTTACCACACCGACCATGCATGGAAAGTGGAGCTTGCGTGCTTCTGATACCGGGGAGTTGATTTTTGACAATGTCCGGGTGCCAAAGACGAATATTTTGCCTGGGAAAGACGGATTGGGTGCTCCATTGAGCTGCTTGGATTCCGCTCGTTATGGCATTGCTTGGGGCGCGATCGGTGCGGCGTTAGATTGTTATGACACCGCCTTGCGGTATGCGAAAGAGCGCATTCAATTTGATCGTCCCATTGGCCAATTCCAGTTGCAACAAAAGAAGTTGGCTGAGATGATTACGGAGATCACCAAGGCTCAATTACTCACGCTGCGCTTAGGTCAAATGAGGGATGCGGGTACGGCTACCTCAGCTCAGATTTCGATGGCCAAGCGCAACAATGTGGACATGGCATTGACGATCGCTAGGGACGCACGACAAATGTTGGGCGGAATGGGCATCACCGGAGAATATCCGATCATGCGTCACATGATGAATTTAGAATCTGTGGTGACCTATGAAGGAACGCACGACATTCACTTGCTGATTACGGGCTTGGACGTCACGGGACTGAACGCATTCGTCTGATCACCAACGATTAAATCACATCTTTCAGAACGGGGAAGCGGTTTCGGTAATCGTTCAATTCCGCTTTGCTCAGTGTTGCACACACCCAGTGAGTTTCTTGACTCGTTGAGGTCGCGAGAAGTTGGCCTTTCGGGTGGTGAATGGCAGTTGATCCGCTGTGATTGATTCCATTGGCATCGACCCCGATGCGGTTCACTCCGCCTACATAAGCTTGGTTTTCTATGGCGCGAGCCTGAAGCAACGTTTTCCAAGCGGATGCGCGAACCTCAGGCCAATTGGCAACATATAAAGCGAGATCAAACGGCGAATCGCCATCATTGCGACTGGCTTCGGGAAAACGTAAATCATAACAAATTTGCAATAGGATGTTCCACCCTCGCCATGGGATCATCACGCGTTCTTTCCCCGGGCTATACGACTCGTCTTCTCCAGCGAAACGGAACAAATGCCTTTTGTCATACCACCCTTTTAGACCATCTGGAGTCATGAAAAAACAGCGATTGACACAGCGACTTTCGTCCAATAGATTGCACGCAAGGCTTCCGACCACGGCGGTATTATGTTGCCGACTCCACCGTTGCATGGCGTGAAGAGGGTCTGGCCAAGATTTTTGGGAATGCGCAAATGACGTGCTCCAGGGAAGCCCTTGTTGTAACGGGTTCATTGTAAAGCCAGTGGCCCACATTTCCGGTAATACAAGGATGTCGCAGGCTTCCGAATCGATTTGCGGATCGCGCATCATGGTGTCGATTGCAGCGATATTGGCGGCAGGGTTTTCCCAGACCAAGTCCAATTGAAGCAAGGCAATGCTGAGGTCAGCTACGGTCTTCATGACACGGGATTGGAGATGATGAGTAAGCGCCGAATGGCCTCGTCCAACGTGTTGTCATTTTTAGCAAAGCAGACGCGAATCCGATGGGTCGGATGTCCTTCCGGGATGCCTGTTGGATAAAAGGGTGAAAGCGGAATCAGCGCGATCCCGTCTTCAGCGCCTTTTCGACACCACGCATGCACGACAGTGCGATCGTCTCGTTCGTCGAATTGACCGTAGTCGAGTACCTGAAAAAAACCGGCTTCAGCAGGCCTCCATTTCCATGGGCTGCCCGCTAAGCCTTGCAACAGCCTGTCGCGCTTGTTTTGATACAAGGATGGCAAGCCATTCAAGTGGTCTTTCCCTTCGGAACTATTCAGAAAGGCTGCGATGCCAGATTGGATCGGAGCGCCCGTTGAAAAGACATCGTATTGGTGCACTTTGCGGACTTCATGCATCAATTCGGCTGGCCCCAATAGGTAACCGATTTTCCATCCAGTGGCATGTAGGATTTTACCAAATGACGCCGCGATCAAGGCCCGTTGGGAAAGCGCTGCGTGATGGCACACGCTCAGGGCCTTGCGGCCATCGTGTTGCAAAGGTCCGTAGACTTCGTCGCTTACGACGATGACGTCGGTATTGTCCAAGAGCGCACTCAATCCATCCAAGTCGTCCATCGACCAGCAACTTCCTGTAGGATTGTTGGGGAAGTTGAGAATGAGCATGCGGGTGGATGGTGACAACGCCGCTTTGATTGCCTGCAGATCAAGATGATAATCGGTTGCGTTGAGCGGAACTACGACGAGCGTGCCCCCAGCCAATTCTACGGCTGGTTGATACAAATCGTAGGCAGGGGAGAGAACAATGACTTCCTCAGCGGGACTGACAAAGGCTTGTATGGAGGCGAACAATAACGACGACGCACCAGCGCCGACGGTTATTTCATGGGTGACATCATAAGACCGGCCTGTTTGGCTTTCGGTTTCTCCAGCAATCCATGCACGAAGATCTCCGTCTCCTGCCATCGGGGCATATTGATTTTTCCCTTGGTTCATCGCATCAAATACGGCGGTGCGAAGTGCTCTTGGGGGGTCGAAATCTGGAAACCCTTGACTCATGTTGAGTGCGCCATATTCAGCAGCCATTGCACTCATCTCTGTGAAGATTGTGGTCTTCACATGGGGCAATTTTGAAGCGGGTGGTCTGATGGGTCGAGCCATTTGTGATTAACGTGTGACGGCCAACTTCGTGGTTCCTGCAGAATTGCCATTTGAGTCGGTCGCCCAGATGACATAGACCCCATGTGGAACATCGGTTCCGTTCATGTCTTTTCCGTCCCAAACAGCGCGTCCTCCTTGGGATTCCAGCATAGCGATCAAACGTCCCGAAGAGGTTGTAACGTGCACGGTCGATTCATAAGCGAGTCCATTGATGGCAATCAACCCGTCGAAGTCAGAACGGACAGGATTGGGATAGACCTCAATCGCATCGATTTCGACAACAAAGTTGGTTGCGTCACTGCGCCATGCCATGAGTCCCTGGGCTGTTCCAATGAAGGTCTCGCCGTTGCGATGGTTGATTGCGATATCGAAAATGGCATTGCTCAAAAGCGGGCTATTCTCATCTGTAAAATGGGCTTCTTGCGTGGCTCCATCCGGACTGAGCAGGTACAAACCGGAATTCTGAGTCCCAATCCACTTCCGATTTCCGCCATCAATGCAAATGCTTCGAACGATTTCAGTTTCAAGCAGCAATTGATAATTCCCATCTTGCTGAATCAAAATTTGCGATGCAACAGGGTTGGAGTTCTGAACGTCAAAAATGCTACTAGGCAGGTAGACCACACACGGTCCGGCTGCCGTCCCAATCCAAATCTCTCCATCGAGGTCCTCTTCGATGGAATAGATGTCATCCGAAGGCAAACCTCCTTGATTGACTGCGTCAGTGAGTAAACGCCAGTCGTCGTCTGAGGTGTCTCCCGGGGTTTGGTTGGTGTCGTAAACAAGTAGCCCTTGATTCCGCGGCATGATGCACCAGATGTATCCATTTCTAGCGGCCAAAATGTCGCCCATCCACCCGTTGGTTCCCATCGCATTTCCGATGGCCATTGCGATAAAAGTGCCATCGGTTAATCGGACTTGCAAGGGTTCAGACACATAGGCATTGGTAAACCACAGGTTCCCCCAAGCGTCAAAATCCACTCCGCCCACCCCGATGCGCGGTGATCCGCCGAAATCGGCTGACTGCAGAGTACTATTGGTCGTGTTGTAAGTCTCAATCAATGTCCCGTCAAGCACCTCGATCAGTCCTTCTTCCCACGTTCCAAAAAAGGCATGGTTCGGGTTGGTTGGGTCTATGCTCACCACCATGACATCGTTGATGCCAGCAATGTCGTTTTCGCCTTCGGCTGGAGGGATCCACTGCCATCGTGTTCCGTCTAATCCATATAGCCCATACTTATGGTACATGCTGGTCCACGTTTCGTCCACCCCCCCCGAAGCGACCCACATTTGATCATTCCAGGCGTCGATGCAACGAACCAAGGCGGCGGGCGGCCCGGAAGGACTCCAATGATCATCCAATTCAGCGCCTGTGATATCGAGCTGAAGCAAGCCCTCTTCTTGATTTGCGACATAAAGGTCTTCGAAGATATACGATTGCCCAGAGGGTGTCTCTACCTCCCTGTGGTGAAAGACCATGTGGCGAGCACGAAGTGGAACGCCGTCCGCAACATAGTCCAATTGAAAGAGCTCAAAATTGGAATTGAACAACTGAATCGATTGATAATCAGCGATAGCTAGGGTCCAATCGCTCGGTTCGAAACTTGTCGCGCTCGCAACGATGTCATAAACCTGTGTGCCCTCCCATTGGGGAATAGGGACCCAAACACCGTTGCTTTTCCACCACAATTCATCCGGTTGTTCCGGGTTGTCTGTCTTTCGATGTACAATGGGTTGGCCTTCAGGATGAAAAATAACATGACGGTAATCGCCTGTTTCCAGAGGGATGTCATCCCATCGGGTCCACGAATCCGGAGCACTTAAGAAGGGGTGGTCCTGGTCGGCTTCAAAAATACCGGCATCGGTCCACACGACAATTTTACCATCGTGAAACTGGAGCCCGTGACAGGAACGTAATTCTTGTTGTCCTTCCAGAAACCACGTGTCTCTCACATCGAATTCACGCGGATTGATGAGCACAATGCCAAATCCACATGCCGCATAGATCAGGTCAGAATCAGTCCCCCCAGGAACCAACGAGTTGATGGTTTTGTCACCGATGAGGTTACTGTCTTTGATGTCGCTCATGGTGAAGATTCTTACACCTTCGTCTGAGAAGAAGTCAATGACGCCGGAAGCATAGCCCACAACGAGCATCTGACTTTCTAGGTCCCATGCCAATGCGGAGGGGTTGCTCCCGCTCATGCCATTCACCTTGGAAATGGTCTGGATACTCCCATCGGACAAGACGAGAAACAAGGCATTTTCGGCTCGAACTGCCCAGAACCCATCGGTTCCAGCTGGTGCAGAGGTTTTTCCGCAATACACGGTTTCCTGCGCATGGCTATAGGGCAAATGGTCACTCCATGTTCCGACATCCCGGTAGATGGCATCTGAGGTTTCGATTGGAGATTGAGCCGAGAGCGCTGTTCCAAGAAAAGCGAGGGAAGCCCAAGCAAAAACACGAAGAATGGAGGCGATGTGATAGCTCATAAAAGGGTTCAGCGGGCAAGGTGTGTTTTGCATACGTATCAAAGGTCGGAATATTGTGTTGCTCACCGATGGTCTTTCCACCGAAAAGCATCGACTCCCGAGCTTTCCAATTGATCCAAGGCATCCCCGTCATTCAAAGAATAGATCCACCCCTTGGGGCCGTACTCCCACCCTACGATTCCCCACACGATCAAGAGACATAGCAAGTCCTCGGCGGCATCGAAATCGAGGCGTCCCATCCTTGCAACGTGACGAAATGATAAGGCCCGGCCAGAACGCCAGGCGCTGAACAACTTTCCAATGTGCTGGTCGTATCGAAACTCCGATCGGTCCAACCGCATTTCATATTGCCACACCTTAACGAGTACTGGACTCGCCCGGTGGATTCGGTCGTCACGGCGCAAATATGCTTGGAGTTGGTCCTTCTCGTCTTTACAAAAATGCGGGCGCGATGCGGAGCGGGGGATTTGCACTTCCAAAATGGTTTTCATTTCGGCTTTCCAAATTTGCACGTCAAAGAGAATGGGTGGCTTGCACTGCATTTCAGCAGCGGCCTGAATCATATGAAACTCCTCGTCCGCTCTGACTCCTGCAATGCTGCCATTGTCTTTCACACCAATCAATAGTCGCCCTCCATCGGTATTGGCAAAGGCACAAAGTGTGCGCGCAATTTTGCCCGCGTCTTCTACGCGCATTTTAAAATCTTGCTTTTGGTGTTCGCCTTCAGCAATCATTTGGATGACATAGGACATGTTCGAGGTAACGATAAAGTTCGCGTGAGCTGTGAACCAACGAAGTTAATGGTCATATTGACAAAGCAAGTTTTAGGATATCCACTTGAAAACGCTATCTTTGCAGGGATTAACGAAGAATATGAATTGAAGAGGGGTCTCAACCCCTCTTTTTTTGTCTTCTTCTCATCATCATTTTTGACCAAACGCAGTGATTCAAGCATCGACAATTCGGCAGTTGGCTGAGGCCTTCTTAGAAGGAACCTCTGGTTTCATCGTCGACATCCGTGTGGGTGAAAGCAATGCGATTTCTATTTTGTTGGATGACGATGGTGCGACGAGCATTACCCAATGCATGGCGTTGAGCCGTCATCTAGAAGATGAATTGGACCGTGAGGCTGAGGATTTTGGATTGGATGTGAGTTCACCCGGTTTAGACCAACCCTTGCAATTGCTTCGGCAGTACAAAAAAAACATAGGGAGAGGGGTGCAGCTCAAGATTCGTGATGCAGGGAAGGTTGAGGGGGAGTTAGTGGCTGCTGCGGAAGATTCGATTACGATCAAGACGAGGGAGAAGCAGCGCATCGAAGGGCGCAAGGCCAAAGAATGGGTCGAAGAAGAAAAAACATACGCATTGACTGATTTGGACTGGACGAAAGTTCAAATCTCATTCAAGCAAAACTGATATTTTGATTTTGTCATTAACCGCAAACAGCACAACACTGAACGCATGACGCAACTCAATCTGGTGGATTCTTTCAAGGAATTCAAAGAATTCAAAAACATCGATCACGAGGTGATGATGGGGATTCTTGAGGATGTATTCCGCGCAATGATTTTAAAGAAGTATGGAGACGACTCCAACTTTGACATCATTATCAACCCGGACAAGGGGGACTTGGAAATTTGGCGTAACCGTGACATCGTTGCAGACGATGTAGTTGAAGATGAAAACCAACAGGTCTCCATTTCTGAAGCGTTGCGCATCGAAGATGACTTCGAGGTGGGTGAAGAACTTTCTGAGGAAATCAAGTTGGAATCGTTTGGACGACGAAATGTCCTGTCGCTGCGTCAAAATTTGGCCGGTCGTATTATGGAATTGGAGAAGGACTCCATCTATCAGAAGTACAAGGAGCGGGTGGGAGAGATTATCTCTGCAGAGGTTTATCAAATCTGGAAGCGCGAGATTTTGTTGGTGGATGATGAGGACAACGAGGTTGTCATGCCACGCGAAAACCAGATTCCAGGAGACTTTTTCAAGAAGGGCGATACCGTGCGAGCGGTCGTTTCAGCTGTTGAAATGAAAAACAACAATCCTCGAATCGTTTTGTCACGGACTGCCCCGGAATTTCTGGAGCGTTTGTTTGAGCAGGAGGTTCCGGAGATTTTCGACGGGCTGATCACGATTAAGCGTGTTGTTCGATCTCCAGGTGAGCGGGCGAAGGTTGCTGTTGAGTCTTATGACGAGCGCGTAGATCCAGTCGGCGCTTGCGTCGGGATGAAGGGGTCGCGTATCCACAGTATTGTCCGTGAGTTGAAGAACGAAAACATCGACGTTATTAATTTCACAGAGAATGAGCAGCTGCTTGTGACACGTTCTTTGAGTCCAGCGAAGATTTCTTCAATGGAATTGAACACGGAGACCCGCGAAGCGAAGGTGTATCTCAAGCCCGATCAAGTGAGCTTGGCCATTGGAAAAGGCGGCAACAATATCAAGTTGGCTGGTTTGCTTACCAATTATGAAATCGACGTATACCGAGAGGATGAAGATGCGGTCGATGATGTTGAGTTGACTGAATTCTCTGATGAAATCGATGCGTGGATTCTAGAGGAGTTTGTCAAGATTGGTCTCGAAACAGCACGTTCTGTTTTGAATTTAGATGAAGATTTCTTGGTCAATCGCACGGACCTCGAGTTGGAAACCATCCGGGAAGTATTGAAAATCCTCAAGGATGAATTGTCCTGAGACCGCTATTGACTCTTACCTTTCGCATATCATTCCCATATTTTAGTCCTTAAAATCGCTAATGGCCGACGCTAACAAACCCGTACGACTCAACTTAATAGCTCGAGAATTCAATCTTGGGGTACAGACCATTGCTGATTTTTTGGCAAGCAAGGGCATTGAAGTGGATGCGAAGCCCAACACCAAAATTGACGCTTCAGCGTATGCACTCGTGCGGGCTAATTTTCAGGACCAAAAGGAGGCGAAAGAGAAAGCTGTAAGCTCCTCTTCGCGCGCCATTGTCGAGCGTGAAAGCGTGACACTTGCTTCAGCTAGGAAGCGCACAGCTCCGGTCGAAGAAGTTGAGGTGGAGATCGATCTATCGGTCTTCCAGAAAAGCCAACAGCAGCCTACAGTTGAGCGAGTCAAGCCTGTAGAACCGACGCCAGAACCAGAAGAGGTCGCGCCGGCTCCTGAGCCAAAAGCGGAAGAACCTGCTCAAGAAGAGGTGCCAGCCGAAGCGCCAAAAGCACCGGAAAAGGCACCTGAAGAGGTGAAAGCGGTGGAAGAGGCGGTTGTGGATGAGCCAAAGGAGGAGGCTTCAAAAGAAGTGAAAGAGAAAAAAGGAGAAGAAGTTCTTCCGGACAGTCCTGTGAAGATTTTGGGTAAGCTTGATTTGGATTCGGTTTCCAACAAACGGAAGCCAAGGACGAAGGCACAGAAGGACGAAGAACGCGCGTTAATCGCAAAGAAATCAGCCGAAATCTCCAAAAAGGAAGGTGAGGCGATGGCCAAGGCCAAGTTGGATAAAGCGCAGGAGGAGAAGACGAAAAAGGAGGAGAAAAAAATTGCTGCAGATGCTCCGCGTGTCGTGGAGAAGATGGAAACTCGGGTTGAGAAACTGACCGGGCCTACGGTCGTTGGCAAGATTGTTTTGCCTGTCGAGAAGAAGCGAACTTCGAAAGCAGAGGAGAATAAGCGCAAACGAAAGCGCATTACGAAAGTGGACGTCGAGAAGACGGCACGTACAGCGAGTCCAGGTGCTCGTCCAGCGGATACGCGTGGACGTGGCGGTAAGAAAAACGAACCGAAGCGCGAGGTTAGCCAAGCTGACATTCAGAAGGAAATTAAAGATACGCTCGCTCGATTGAGTGGGGGCCGAAAGTCAAACTCAGCCAAATTGCGTCGAGCAAAGCGGAGTGCTGTCCAAGAGCGTCAGGAGCAGGAGATTGCTCGTCAAAAGGAAGCTGCTAGCACGCTGCAATTAACGGAATTCGTTACGGTTGCTGAATTGGCGAGCATGATGGATGTCAATGTAAACGAGGTCATCTCGGCTTGCATGACGCTCGGAATCATGGTTTCGATCAACCAACGGTTGGACTCTGAAACCATCACGATCATTGCGGAAGAATTTGGATTTGAGGCTGACTTTGTCAGTGCAGAGGTCCAAGAGGCGATTGAGATTGAGACGGACAACGAAGAGGATCTTGTGGATCGCCCTCCAATTGTAACAGTAATGGGTCACGTCGATCATGGAAAAACTTCCTTGCTCGACTTTATCCGTAGCGCCAATGTTATAGCCGGTGAGGCTGGTGGTATTACGCAACACATTGGAGCGTACAACGTGACCTTACCCAAGGGAGGAAATATGACATTTTTGGACACACCTGGTCACGAAGCCTTTACGGCAATGCGTGCGAGGGGTGCTCAAGTCACAGACATAGCGATTATTGTGGTGGCGGCTGATGATGCTGTTATGCCTCAAACAAAAGAGGCCATTAACCACGCTCAGGCTGCTGGAATTCCAATGATCATCGCGTTGAATAAGATGGACCGGCCTGAAGCCAATCCAGATCGTATTCGACAAGAGCTTTCTGAATTGAATGTAGTGGTTGAAGAGTGGGGAGGTAAGTTCCAGAGTCAGGAAATCTCTGCCAAAATGGGAGAGAACATTGATCCGCTTTTGGAAAAGGTTTTGTTGGAAGCAGAGATGCTCGACCTCAAGGCGAATCCAAACAAACGGGCATTGGGAACAGTCATCGAAAGTTCTTTGGACAAAGGCCGAGGCTATGTTACCAATTTGCTCGTAGAAGGAGGAACGCTTCGAATTGGTGATCCCATTCTGGCAGGTCAATATTCAGGAAAGGTCAAGGCCATGTTCAATGAACGTGGTACCCGTGTAGAGGAGGCAGGTCCATCTGTCCCTGTATCGATCCTTGGATTCGATGGCGCCCCAAGCGCAGGAGATAAATTTCACGTCTTCGATGACGAAAGAGAATCGAGAAACATTGCTACGAAACGTCAGCAACTGCAAAGAGAGCAGGGCGTTCGATCGCAGCGTTCGGTTACTTTGGAAGAGCTGGGAAGACGGATCGCCGTTGGAGAATTCAAGGAATTGAATCTGATTGTCAAAGGTGACGTGGACGGTTCCATTGAAGCATTGAGTGATTCATTGGAAAAGCTCTCAACGGAGAAAGTACAGGTGAATATCATCCACAAGGCAGTAGGTCAGGTTTCCGAATCAGACATCTTATTGGCCTCGGCGTCATCAGCAATTATCATTGGTTTCCAGGTGCGCCCGAGCGGTGCCGCTCGAAAATTGGCAGAGAAGGAAGAAGTGCAAATCAAATTGTACTCCATCATCTACAAGGCCATTGAGGAGATGAAAGACGCGATGGAAGGATTGCTTTCTGCGCGTATTGAAGAGAAAATCGTTGGATCTGCTGAAATTCGAGAAACATTCAAGATTTCTAAAGTGGGTACGATTGCGGGTTGCTTTGTTACAGAAGGAACCATCAAACGGAACAACAGAATACGTCTAATCCGCGAAGGAGTTGTCGCTTATACAGGGTTGCTAGGTTCCTTGAAACGTTTCAAGGACGACGTCAAAGAAGTCTCTAGAGGCTTTGAGTGTGGCTTGAACGTCGAACGGTACAACGACATCAAAGTGGGTGACATCGTTGAAGCGTTCGAAGAAGTCGAAGTGAAGCAGACGCTAGAGGATTGATTCCAATACAGGACAGATCGTCCTGCGAAGTGTTCAGAACTCTTATTGTTGGCCTTGAGCCGAAGAAATGGATATTTCCATCGGAATAACAATGGTCATGCGAAATGTTTCGCTCCAGCGCTGGCGTTCTTTTTCAGCGGCCCATTTGTCATGAAAATCTCCCAATGTAACGCGGTAGCTGGGGGCTAAAGAAGTGAGATAAATGGGCAAATCGGTTTTCAATCGCATTTGAGATCGCACCTTTCGCGCTTCTTGGAGCGTTCCCAAGTACAACTGAACCCGGTACCCTTGAACCGGGTGCAGCATGACCTTCCAAGCTGAATCCAACGCCGATATGTGTGCATTGCTTTGAAGCTCATAGCTTCCGATTTGTCTTTTGACAGAATTGGAAATCGCTTCTAAAGCAGACGCAGTTTCATTGATTTGGCCACTCGATTCAGAGGAGTCTTGACCTTGAATTCCGTTCTGAACACCAGTGAATGTCGGTGTGTGCAATGGCACAGCGTTTGACGGAGAGTCGATGGCATCATGTTTCCCGTGAAAAAGCGACTTCCACCACGGCGCATCATCTTGTGCAAGGGAGGATGTGAAGGCTCCTCCAATGAATAAGAACAAAAGGCTGCGTCGAATGGCCCTTTGAACTCCGAAAAACGAACTTTGATTTGACATGATCACCGTGTAGCGAAATTAATGATGTGGAGCGAAGGGGGCATGCTTTCAACGAAATTTATGCGTAAAGAATTTCATCGTCAGTCTCTTAAGTGCGTTTTGCATACGTCATAGCTTATGTAGAATCATTCTGAATTAGGCGTGCGATTGGTATTGACTCAAAATAACCTGAAATTTTGTGGTCTTCAATGCTTAATTTTGCCGGCGAAATGAGCGATTTTTCATCGTAATGCGAAAAGCGACATCCATGGGAGCGAACACGGTAATCCGGGCCAGACGAAACTTGCTTGCTGCATGCCTTCTGCTAACAGCAAGCTTAGCAACAGCGGGGATATGGGACGAAGGAGATATTGAAGCAGGGCAAAGCCTCTTCAATGCCAATTGTGCATCTTGCCACAAGGTGACCAATGAGGTGCTGGCAGCGCCGGGCTTGGCTGGCATTGCCGACCGCTGGGGTTCCAGCGAAGAATTGTTGGTGAACTGGATCCAGAACCCTCAGGGTGCTGCCGAATCTGGCGATTCGTACATCAAGTCGATTGTGGCGCGGTATGTCCCAACCTATGGGTGGATGACGGCCCAGGCTGTATCCGCAGAGGACATCAAGAACATCATGGCGTATGTTCAAAATCCACCTGATGCAGCACCTGTTGCTGATTCGGGTTCTGACTGTATCACCGTTGATGAAATTGAAATTATAGAGGAGTCGGGTGGAAGCGGTGTATGGTTTTTGATTTTACTCGTTCTGTTTCTAATCATTGCTCTTTCTGCTGCAGGTGTAAATCGCTCGTTGACCAATGCGGTCAATCAAAGCACGGGAGAGGATGTGCTTGAGGAGCTTCCCTATGAAAGCAGAGCACGTAATTGGGCTTGGAACAACCGAGGGGTCGTTTCCCTCATTGGTTTGTTTTTCGTGGCTTACGGAGCCGTTCTAGGGTATCAGGGTCTGATGCGCGTTGGAGTTGTCGAGGGCTACAAGCCGAACCAGCCCATTCAATTCATCCACAGTGTGCACGTCTGCGAGAACGAAGTTGATTGCAAGTACTGCCATCACAGTGCGTATGAATCCAAGCACGCCGGAATTCCTTCAACGAACGTGTGTATGAATTGCCACAAGGCAGTGAAGAAAGGACGCCGATACGGAGAAACGGAGATTGCGAAAATTTATGATGCCATTGGTTTCGACTCTGAATCAGGGACGTACGTCGATGGTGAGGGTGCAACGGGTTACATTTCTCCGCAGGACTCTTACGAAGGAGAGCCCATTCGTTGGAACAAAGTCCACAACCTTCCTGATCACGTCTTTTTTAGCCACCAACAGCACGTTGTGGTCGGAGGCCTTCAGTGTCAAAATTGTCATGGCGACGTTGAAACGTATACGGTTGGTCGTGTGGCCGAAGTGGACGACATCAATCTATTGGTTGACAAGTACCCTGGGCTGATTCAATTATCAAAGCCAACACTGACAATGGGTTGGTGTATTGAGTGCCACAACAAAGCCGAGATTGACTTGGCGAGCAGTGGCTATTACGAAGAAATTCATCATCGACTCAAGGATCATCTGAGAGGAAATGAAGAACTCAGGAAATACCTGGAAGACGACAAAATCACAGTGAAGGAACTCGGCGGATGGGAATGCGCCAAGTGTCATTACTAAGACTAGCAATCGCGAACCCCTTATCGCAGCCTCATGGCAAATACAAAGCGTTATTGGTCCGGACTGGACGAGCTCCACGAGACGGAAGCCTTTAAAACGATCCAGGAACACGAGTTCCCGGAAACAAAGTCGGTGGATGAATTCTTAAGCGATGACCGCATAGAATCCACGCATACAGGACGCCGTGACTTTTTGAAGTTCATGGGGTTCAGTCTGACAGCGGCAACGCTGGCAGCGTGTGAAACTCCGGTGATCAAGAGCATCCCGTACACAAACAAGCCGAGTGACGTGACACCTGGTGTCGCAAACCACTATGCCAGTACGTATTACGATGGGCAGGACTTCATGAATGTATTGGTGAAGACCCGTGAAGGACGCCCCATCTTTGTCAAGTCAAATGGCCGAACGGGCATCGGTCGAGTCAACGCTCGGGTCAATGCGTCTGTTATGTCGCTTTACGACAGTGCGCGTCTTGAAGGACCTACAAAGGGAGGAGAACCGTCGAGCTGGGCCACCATCGATGCCGCAGTGAAGGGCGGGTTGGAAGCAGCGGGACGCAATGTGTTGTTGACCAACACGATCATGAGTCCATCGATTTTGCGGTCAATTGATACCCTAAAAGCGACATCAAACGTAGAACACGTATCATACGATGCGGTCGATTACGGTGCTTTTCGAGCGGCCGCGATCGTAGATTTTGGAATCAATAGTCTCCCTACGTATCAGTTTGATATGTCAGAAACTGTTGTTACGATTGGGGCGGACTTCTTGGGAACATTTGCAGACTCAATTTTTTATGCTGAGCGTTGGGCCAAAACCCGTCGTCCAGAAAATGGTTCCATGTCCCGATTGCATGCATTCGAGACCAACATGAGCCTGACCGGTTCGAACGCTGATTACCGTACGATGGTCAAGCCGTCTGAGCAAGGCAAGGTTGCAGCGGCATTGTTGTCGGCTATTTCAGGAAATAGTGCAACCAATACATTATCTAAAGTCGTCAATGCGGCCATCCAGTCAGCGGCAACTGATTTGAAGAAATCAGGCGCGAAAGGGTTGGTGTTGGCTGGATCAAACGACTTGCACACACAGCGTTTGGTCAATGCGATCAATGCGGCCTTGGGTGCAGTGGGCACCACGGTGCTCTTCGATCATGAGAAGGGTCTTTTCCAAGGCGACCAAGCGGCATTCCAGCAGTTGTTGAAGGACATGAATGCGGGTAAAGTGAGCACGTTGATTGTTTCTGATTGCAATCCTGCATACGATGCTGTGAACGCGGATGAGTTCATTACGGGCTTGGCGAAAGTCAAAACCAGTGTGAGCACAGCGATGGTTGCGGACGAAACGGCGAGCCGTTGTGGCATGATCGCTCCGAACCACCATTGGTTGGAATCATGGAGTGATTTGCAGATTGAGAAGAATCGCATTGATTTGGTTCAGCCTACGATCGCACCACTTTTTAATACGCGTGCTTCCGGACTAAGCTTTTTGACATGGTGCAACGCCGATGCCGGAATGGATTGGTATACGTATTTACGTTCTACTTACAACGGTAGCTATGCCGCTGAAGCGATGTATACGGACCGCGAATGGAATGAAGCTGTTCACAACGGCCACATGGTCATGGGTGACGGGGTCACTGAGACACCTGCTTATACTGGAGCCGATGTGTCTGCTGCGATATCAAACGTGAACAAGCGAACTGGGGGAAGCTTTGAGTTGGCGCTGTATCAAAAAACGACCATGGGTGTCGGCCAGCATGCTGCCAACCCCATTTTACAGGAGACGCCTGATCCTATTACGAAAGTGACGTGGGATAACTATGTGACCATGTCGCATTCGGATATTGACGCAATGGGTCTAAACGGATTCATTGGGCAAGAGGCTCCGGCAAGTGTTGTCAATGTAGTTGTGGGAGATACTTCCATGGAACTGCCTGTATTCCCAACACCGGGACAAGCTCCTGGGACGATTGGACTTGCCCTTGGTTATGGACGTGGAGCAAATGGTGAAAACATTGGAAAGGCGGCTTTCCAATCTGGAGAGAGTGGATCATTTGATACGGATGCCGAAGGAAATCTCATTCCAGTAGGAGCCAACGCTTTTGGGTGGGCTCGCTTGAATGAAGGCCTTGTAGATTACACGCAGTACGATGTGCGCGTGGAAGCGACAGGCGGTACATATCCATTGGCGTGTACCCAAATCCAAAACACCTTTATGGGGCGCGAAAGCATCGTGAAGGAAACGGATTTCACAAGCTATTTCTCTGAGCGCGATGCCAAAAAGGGGTCTGCGTCTTGGAACAAGTTGATCACGTTGGGCGTTCATGAGGACGTCAACGCAGATGGAACCATTGATGCCTTAGACAACAAGCCAACGGCTGCGTTTGATTTGTGGCACGAACATGCTGTGGAGGACGTTGGACACCGTTGGGGCATGACCATTGACTTGACCACGTGCACAGGTTGCAGTGGTTGTGTAACGGCCTGTCACATTGA
>CAWVYB010000026.1:0-18473 GCA_963934215.1 uncultured Flavobacteriales bacterium
CTGCCTTGATGGGAGGGTTGGTCTTGTGTCCCCCTCGTGGTTTGCCTATGTCCATTCCGTTTCCAAAGGATTGGCATGTAGTAGTCCTGCATCCCGATGTAGCGATTCGAACAGAAGATGCTCGTAAGGTGTTGCCCGAGAAGGTGTCATTCAAAGACGCTGTAGACCAGACACGCTGGCTAGGTGTGTTTACAGCGGCTTGCTATCAAGGTGATGACGCCCTTGCAGCTCTGGCATTGCAAGATTTGTTGGCAGGGCCACACCGCGCAGAGTTGATTCCTCATTTTGAGTCAATTCGCACCATCGCGATGCGAAATGGAGCCATCGCGGGTGGCATTTCAGGCAGTGGTCCGTCGACTTTTTGGGTGACCATGAAAGCTGATGACAGTGCCCAAGTAGCCCATGAATTAGAAGCCTTCATGCGACATGAAGGCATGGCCTGTGACATCCACCAAACTCGGATTTCAGCCCGAGGAAGCCGCATCATTGAATGAATTTCTTTAGCCTCACAGACCCTTCGATTATCCGTCCATTTGAGCGCGCCCTGAGCGACGGTATTGCGCCAGACCGTGGGCTTTATTTTCCGGAGCATATTCCCGTTTTGGATTGGAATCGTATAGAGAGGACCTCCTTGGGATTGCCTCAGTTGGCGCATGAGGTCCTCAAGCATTATGTCGGTTCATGCATTGAAGAAGCTGCTCTAAAAGACCTGCTGGCCGACGCCTTGGACTTTGACATCCCCTTGGTGAAATTGGATGATGGTTTGCATGTTTTGGAATTGTTCCATGGACCAACAGCGGCTTTCAAAGATGTTGGAGCGAGGATTATGGCGAGACTGCTGACGAAGACTAGTCAGGAACGTTTGACGGTGTTGGTCGCAACTTCCGGTGATACCGGTTCGGCTGTAGCTCAGGGTTTTTTGGATCTTCCCGGAATCGATGTCGTCATCTTATACCCCAGTGGGCGGATCAGCCAGATACAGGAGCAACAATTGACAACCGTCGGGAGAAATGTGCATGCACTTGAAGTGCAGGGCAATTTTGATGCGTGTCAAGCTTTGGTGAAACAAGCGTTTATGGACCTCGAGCTGATGGGTCAGAGGCCTTTGACGAGTGCCAATTCCATCAACATTGGCCGCTGGATTCCCCAGTCGATTTATTATGCTTGGGCCTATCAGCAAATGAAACAACCGGCCCACTTTGTGGTTCCAAGTGGAAATTTCGGAAATGTAGCGGCAGGTATGTTGGCGCAAAGTATGGGCATGCCGGCCTTGCCGTTTATCGCTGCTAACAATGCCAATGATGGCATGGCAACCTATTTAGAGACGGGTTCGTTTGAGCCAAAATTGTCCGTTCCTACGTTTTCAAATGCCATGGATGTCGGAGACCCGAGTAACCGCCCGCGTATTGAAGCGCTTTGTGGAAATAATTTTGACGTGCTTCAATCCCGTATGCAAGGCTTTACCTTGAATGATGAAGCGACATTGCAGGCCATGCAGTTTGCACGTGAACAATGGGGATACATGGCGTGTCCTCACACTGCGATAGCCCTTGCTGCGGCCAATGACTTTCGCTCGAGTTCAACAGTGCATGCTCCGCTTGTCGCCCTTGCGACAGCACATCCGGCTAAATTTGGTGAAACGGTTGAACGGGCTACCGGCATTGTGCCTGATTTACCACCATCACTGCAGGATTGCATGCGCAAGAAAAAATCCAGTACGCTCATCCCGTCATCTTATGATGCCTTTCGGGATTATTTGGTCACGACAGCCTGACGCAATTTTTTTGCCATGTGATGGACGGCAGTTTGAGCTTGCGTTCGGTCGAGTTGCTCCGGAGGTCCCCAAGGAGTGGGGTTGATGTCCACAACGTATATGCGGCCGTCATCGGCATCCCGCAGAACGTCCAGCTCAGCGGCTTCAGTTTGATGCAATTCCATCAAGTTGGAAATGTGCTCAATTTCTTGTGGAGCGAGCCAATCGGTTACTGCGGCCAATTTTACTTCAGCTGTCAAGTTGGTAAAACGTTCGTCTTCGTGTTTAAATTTCAAGTAGAGATGGGGCAGTATGCCGTTGATCCAAACGACACGCAAGTCCATCCAACGGTCAGCGGTGTCTTGGTTTCTAATGACACGTTGATAGACATGCGTGTCGTGCACGCTGTCTTGCGGGAGGGGGCCTTGGACAATGCGGCCGTCATGTTGCGCGTTGGTATCGCTCTTGATGACTAGAAAGCCTTCATGGGTAAGGGGGTTGACTTGCATGCCGTAGCCAAACGCCGCGACATGATGTCGTTCGAGCGTCTGTTTTCGAATGTCCACGCAATGCTTATTCAAAATGGGAACTTGGGCATGTTGAATCCATGCGGGTAGCGAAAGCGATTTCTCAGTGGCGTCTTCAAACCGCATGACACCTTGGACATTCTTACGAGGCTGGTTGGTTAACTCCCAGCCAAGTTCCCGGCAAATTTTGTGCAGTACCGATCGCTTCGATGGCAAATCGGGCCAAGCAATGAATACGGGAGGTTTGCCCCGATGGCGGATCGCGAGGAAGCACCACAACAGGACGTGACGAATTTGCTTGCCCACGCGTTCAGGGAGGGAGAACGTGCCGGACAAACGGACGGGCGTCCAGCTTTGATCGGTGCTAAATGGATTCAAGGGGCGGTCCATTTCCTGATTTCAGCGGGTCGGCCGCAACGTAGCAGCAGGATGTCGCGCTCCAATTTCAACCCTCTCGCAGGACTGTATTCTCGACCATAAAATATGATTTGCAGATGCAGGGCATTCCATTTTTCTCTTGGAAATAAACGCTTGGCATCGCGTTCTGTTTGGACCACATTTTTTCCTGTTGTGAGTCCCCAACGGTACATCAAGCGATGGATGTGAGTGTCAACGGGAAATGCGGGAACGCCAAAAGCTTGAGACATGACAACAGAGGCTGTTTTGTGTCCGACTCCTGGCAAAGCTTCAAGAGCCTCAAACGATTCAGGAACGATTCCATTGTGGAATTCCATGAGCATTTCGGAAAGGCGGTGAATGTTCTTGGATTTCGCTGGAGACAAGCCACAAGGTCGAATGATCTGTTGGATATCATCAATGCTTTGCTGTGCCATTTCACCCGGTGTACTTGCCAATTGAAACAGGGCAGGGGTCACGAGATTGACGCGTAAATCGGTGCATTGTGCCGACAAGAGTACAGCGATTAATAGCGTAAATGGGTCGCTATGATCCAGTGGGATGGGAGTCTCTGGGTAAAGATCGTCCAACGTGGACATGATGAATGTCGCTTTCTCTTTCTTGGTCATGGTTGCCATTGAAACGTTGTTCTTGGGGCTTCTGGGGTGAGCCATTCTCGCAGTTCTGAATTAGCAGCCTGAAAGGTCACCTCGTTGACTTGGTCTTCGAACAGCTCAAAAAACAGCGTTGCCGTCAAAGTGAGGGATGTATGAGGTGACATTGGCTGCGATTCGAAATACAGATACGTCAAATCAAAGTCCACTTCTTTGCCGATAAACTCCCATTCAATCGGCAGTTCTGGTGACTTTCCAGCGAAACCCAAGCAATGTCCCGATAAGTAGGTAGCGATCCAAGAGTCGACTTGTTCGTGTTCTAAGGAGTCCCCAAAATTCAATGTCTCTTGAACTGAGTTACTTGACCTGGCAAGATGGTCTGATGCGTTTAAGTTCTCCAACTGAATGGCTTCCTCGATATCATCGGTGAATACACGTGTCGTGGCTTGCCAAGTGGATGTGGATGCATTCCAATTCAATTCGATACGACTGTAATGGAAATCATGCCCTAGGGATGGCGGAGTATCCAACGCAGTGCAATGGGATAGAAAAGAAATGAGAAAGACATGCAGAACAATCATGGAACAAAATTAGCCCGTGGTAACTTGCGTGGCATGTCCAAGGATAAAAAGATGTCAAGATGGGGTTCTGAAGTCCTCAGTGTACCCGTTGTTTCTAAATGTTGGGAACGAACTGCGCAAGCACAATCCATCGTCATTGTTGCCCATCGATCTCCTGATGGGGATGCCGTAGGCTCATCGCTTGCGCTTCATCAGCATTTAAAGGCGGTGGGTTTGCAGTCTCGCGTGGTGCTTCCCGATGGATTTCCGTCATTTTTCAACTGGATGCCGGATGCCGAACACATTGTATTGCATGACGATCAAGAAGAGGAGGCGAATGACTTGATTGCAAACGCGGACGTGCTGTGGTGTCTGGATTTTAATGGTCCCAAACGCACAGGGCAAATGGAGGAGGTCATCCGATCATCGCACGCTTTTAAGATTGTCGTGGACCATCATTTGGAGCCTGAAACATTTGCGGATGTCTTGCTTTCTGATCCTGTTTGCGGATCGACTTGCGAGTTGATATATGGTTTGATAGAAGCCTGGGGCCAATTGGAGTCTTTGAGTGTTGATACGGCTCAATGCATGTATACAGGTATGATGACGGATACCGGATCCTTTCGGTTCAATTCAGTTACGGGCAATACACATCGGATTTTAGGTCATTTGCTGGATAGTGGTGTGAACCAATCCTGGATCCATGAGCAAGTTTTTGGTAGCAATAGGATTGCGAAAATTAAGTTGCAAGGCTTTGCGATGAGTGAAAAGCTCATGGTTTGGCCAGAGCACCGGACGGCCTTGATTGCCTTGACTCAGGATGAAATGAAGCGGTTTGACTGTCAATCAGGAGATACTGAAGGGTTGGTGAATCAAGCTCTTGCGTTGGAGGGGGTGGAGGTCGCAGTATTCATGAAAGGGTCAGAAGAAGGGCATGTTAAAATGAGTTTCCGATCCACAGGAGAGTATAGCGTGAGAGACCTGGTCGCCGCGCATTTTAATGGCGGAGGACATCGCAATGCCGCAGGAGGTATCATGCAGAATTCTAGCGTCTCAGATGCCGTTACCTATTTTGAGTCATTGCTAAAAGAATGGATGCCCGTATGAGCCGTATGAGCCGTATGAGGAATTATCTGGCGGTATCATTTGCGATTGCGTGCCTGTCTCTCTGGTCATGCGACGCGCGCGTTTCGAGTCAAAAACCGAGCTCTGCTCCCTTGGTTTCAGCAGAAGATTTGATTCAGTTCAATCTCCAAAAAATGGAGGCTCAAGGCGGGTTGCTCGATTCGTTGGCCATGCAATGGTGTTGGTCTGATTCTCCTAGTTTTCAATCGTTGGGTTCAGGATTGCTCATAACCGAGCGAGGTTGGAAAGCGATGGATCTCTTGTTGTCCAATCCACGGGTTGTTTTCAGCGGCGATTCGGTGTACTGGAACATTGAGGTGCGTCTAGTAGATTCGACGTTGGTGTTGGATCGGGATGTGAAGAATCCATTGGTATTTCATCGGGTGCGTTCAGGATGGCCGGCAGGATTCCAGCAATTGACGGAACACGCAATGCCTGGAGACAGCGTCGAATGTTTGATGCCCGCGCACATGGCGTGGGGGTTGACGGGGTCGCCTCCGCTGGTGCCCCAAGATGCGGCCTTGCTTGTTAGACTGCGGGTTCTTGGAGACGTTGATGAACGGGCTTCACGGGCCGATGAGTCGAATTGGATGCGCGTTATTTCGGATTTTGAAGGGGGGCGTTTTATTCCCGATTCAAGCTGGTGCAATCAGCCTGTTCTATTGGGGTCTCCTTGTTTGGCTTGGGGAGATGTCAAAGGCCAAGGTGTGACGGAAGGACCTGTTTCGGGTACGACGGTTTCGTTAAGGGTGCGCACCCAAGTATTGCGTTCTGAAGACGAGATTGAAGATCTCGGTTGGAGAGCTTGGCAATTTGAATGGGGCAACGAGGGCCAGTGTCTTCCCGTTCTTGAGGGGCTGATGACTGCCGATTTGAGACTCAATCGGTGGGAGTGTTGGTGTCCTGCAGAAAAGGCTTTTGGCTCTCAGGGGTTTCCTGAAGCAGGGATTCAGATTGGTGATGTTGTAGGATTCCAGTGGGAACTGGAGCAGATCCTGACAAAGGAAGCGTCCATTTCGGAATCAGGGAACGCGCTAGTGTCCCAATAAGAACAAACAGGGTCTTTTTTGTAGATCTGGAGCAGTCGCTTTTTTCCACTCTTCAATGCTCATTGATCGGACCCACTCGCTTTCCAGTGTGAGGTCAACGGCCACGCACAGTTGTTGATCTGAGGTGAGTCGTTCCAAGCATTCATTGAACGTTGTTTGGTTTCGATACGGAGGCTCCATGAAAATCTGGGTTTCTTTTCTGCGTTGCAGTCCTTCTCGCATTTCTTTCCATAGGTGGTCACGGCGCTTCTGATCACGCGGTAAATATCCTTTGAAGGCAAATTGTTGGCCATTCATACCGGATGCCATCAACGCCAACAGGATGGAGCTTGGGCCAATATGCGGAATGACCCGCCAGCCTGCATTGTGAGCAATTCGCACTGCAGGAGCGCCTGGATCCGCAATTCCGGGACAGCCTGAATCGGACATCAGGGCGATGTCAGCATCAGATCGAAACCACTGAATCAGTTCCACTAAATCTTGCGGATCCGAGTGCTCGTTTAAAAGGAAGATGTCTTTATTTCTTGGGTCTTCCGTTGGGAAGGCATCTTTAAGAAGGCGTCTTGCAGACCCTTCGCTTTCTGCGATGACTCGGTCGCAATTTCGCAGTGCCTCAATGCCTGAGGCGGCAAGATGCCATTCAGGTGTTCGGCTTCCCAAGGTGTTGGGGATGAGATGAAGTGTCTTCATGAATTCTTCTATTTCGACCACTGTTCAATCCAATGGATGGAAGCTTTTTCTAACATCGCGTATACCTTTTGAAATCCTGTTTCGCCACCGTAATACGGGTCAGGAACATCCACTCCATCTACAAACAAATGCAACTCAGCGGGCCCTTTAGCAATGCGCTCGGCGTCCATCATGTTCTGTTGATCCATGCAAAGAATCACGTCGAAATGTTCAAAATCAGCGGCTTTGAGTGGCCTCGACTGCTGATCAGAGATGTCCAAGCCATGGGCTCGCATGACCTCTTGGGATCGCGGGTCGGGGCCTTTACCAGCATGCCAATCGATGGTCCCTGCTGAATCTACTTCCAAAGAAAGGTTGTGCTTGATTCCTTGCTGTCGAATCAATTCTTCTCCAATAGGTGACCGGCAGATATTGCCCAAGCAAATCACCAACACACGTTTCATTTCTGTCTAAATCAGTGGATTGCCAACTTCTTTTCCAAGTCGTCTAAATACTTTCTGAAATGCTTGTCAGTTTCTTGCAAATTGTTGACCGTCCTGCACGCATGAAGAACAGTCGCGTGATCTTTTCCTCCGCAGTGCAAACCAATATTCGCCAACGAACTTTTGGTCATCTTCTTGGAGAAATACATCGCGATTTGTCTAGCCTGGACGATTTCTCGTTTGCGCGTTTTTGACTTCAATAATTCTAAAGGCAAATCGAAGTAGTCGCACACCACCTTTTGGATGTAATCGATACTAACCTCCCGGGCGGTATTCTTGACAAACTTGTCAATCATTTGCTTCGCGAGCTCCAGGGTGATTGACTTTTTATTGAGGCTACTTTGAGCGATTAAAGAAATTAAAGCACCTTCCAATTCTCTCACATTTGATGTGATGCTATAGGCCAGATATTCTACAACTTCACGAGGAAGTTCGATGCCGTCAGCGTACATCATTTTCTCGAGAATCGCCATGCGCGTTTCAAGAGAAGGGACTTGAAGGTCAGCGCTGAGTCCCCACTTGAAGCGGCTCAACAAGCGTTGTTCCATGCCTTGCATCTCCACTGGTGGCTTGTCGCTTGTGAGAACGATTTGCTTGCCAGTTTGGTGCAGGTGATTGAAAATATGAAAGAAGACGTCTTGTGTTTTCTCTTTACCACTGAAGAACTGAACGTCATCAATCAAGAGCACGTCAATCATTTGGTAAAAATGACTGAAATCATTTACTGAGTTGTTACGTACGGCATCAATGAATTGATGCGTAAACTTTTCAGATGACACATATAAGACTGTGAGCTCTGGATTTTGTTCCTTGATCTCCAATCCAATGGCATGAGCCAAATGTGTTTTTCCAAGTCCTGTCGATCCGTAAATCAATAGGGGGTTGAAGGCCGTTCCTCCTGGTTTGTTCGCGACAGCGTAACCCGCTGATCGGGCGAGACGATTGCATTCCCCTTCAATAAATTGATCAAAACTGTAATTCGGATTCAGATTAGAATCGATGTTGAGCTTTCGTAGACCCGGTATTACAAAAGGGTTTTTGATTGGAGTTTCATGCATGCCAACAGGCATTGCAACCGTTGGGTTTTTAGCGGACTGTCGGTTGGAAGCTGGAATCTTAACGGTGTAAGGGCTAGAGGTTTGGTTGCCAGATGCGCCAACGTTTTCCATGATAATACTGTACTCTAATCGAGCGTCCGGCCCGAGTTCTTTGCGGATTGTTTTCCGAAGTAAACTGATGTAATGTTCTTCAAGCCATTCATAAAAGAATTGAGAAGGCACTTGTATTGTCAGCACCTGGCTCTCCAGTTTCAAAGGTTTGATTGGAGCAAACCATGTCTTGAACGCTTGGGGGGTGATGTTATCTTCAATAACTTGAAGACAGCTTTTCCAAATGGTCAAGTGTTCTTGGCTCATGATTTTTTTGATCTGTAGGGACGTAATAACAAAATCGAAGTCTTAATGACGAAAGTCAATTTCCTCCTTGCGAGTGCAAGATTTGGATAAACTAGCGGAAAAAAAAATGCTCGACATATTGACTTTTCGTTAAATTGGATTCAGGAGTTGAAATCACCAGTGATCGTAAGGTCATCAATGTGCTATTAGTGGTAATTAGTCGATATATATTTTTGTAAAACACTGATACAGTTAATATTATAAATATCTTATCTTCATATAAGATATGCGCTTTTTGGTGGGGTTAAGCGTGTCAATTTATTCGTAATAGATGATTTAATGAACTTTTTCCCGTTCATAAGTTGATAATAGGGTACTGATAGAGAGGGCTTGCTTGAGATTATTGGTTGAGGTGACTGTTTTGACCATCTCTATAAATACAGCATCTGAAGTTTGAGAAAACAGATTCAATTCTAGTATGAATTGTGAAATACAGAGGTTGATGTTTAAAATCATACAATCTGGATTTTTTCAATTCCAGCGAATTCTAAAAATTCAACATGATAGCAACGGTTTTCAAAAAATTACGAAAGAAAGTGATGCAGAATCTGAGGTTCCTTTAAGCGGCTAAATGTGGGATGAAGACTGATCGCATATTCTTTAGTTCCGTCCATCTACATATGTGCGGAGCTGTTCTTCATACAGCGGCAAAACGTTACCCCACTTGAATGTTTTGGCAGCTTGTTTGGCTAGATTTTGATAGTTCTTGAAGTCTGCTTGAAAATGGACGAGTTGTTCACTTATTCTGCACGAGGAATCCCGAAAAAACGCTGGTGGCATCCAATCGTCGTAGGCGTGGCCCTTTGAGACCAATGGGACTACACCGGATTGCATGGCTTCCAATACGCTAATCCCAAAGTATTCTTGTCTCGGATCATGAATGAGAAAGTCACATGAATTGAGCCAGTTGAAATAGTCGTGGCGGGAATCAGTGTATCCCGTGTGTAAGATTTGGTCTTTGAATGTGTCGTGAATGTCTTTCCAGGCTTGAGGCATGCGATCGAATTGCTGACCAAGTAGAACCAATTTGAAGTCTATATTTTGTTGGTTCAGTTCGACAAGTGAGCTGAAAAAATGATCTGGGGCTTTGTCATGTTCCCACCGATGGTTCCACAAAAGCACAGGTGTCTTCTCCTTTTTGAGTGAGGCTAGTTCACTGGGCTCAAGGGACGTGTTGAAATCAACCCCAATGGGCATCACTGCACTTCTTGATTCTATGAGTTCCCTAGCGGTCGATAGCTTGTGGTCGGGTTGCTCGGATAAAAAACGGTGTACAGCATCGAGAAACTGTTTCTGGTGATGTGCTGAATTGAACCACACCGTATCGGCTGCGAGTGCAGACTGGATGTTCATGAAGCCATAGGTTCGGTTTTGTCCGTTGCGAAAATCAGGGTCTTCTTTGTTCCACGGAAAGGTGAGTTGGTTCTCATGGAAATACTGAATGATGGGCACGCCCCGCCATCTCGCTGGCAGGAGGCCTCTAAATGCAGCGACATCCATCATGTCTGTGGTTAAAATAGCATCCGGTAGCGTACTGATTTCCTCCACAGTGGAAGCGAATGAAGCGGCGCTTCCGTGCATTCGCCATTTCCAATGCCGTCCTTGGAGGGTCAGGAGATTCACCTTTATACGGCTTCGCGCATTCAATCGAGTTGTCAATTCATTCGACCAATAGGCATGAGATCCCGTGTGGAAGGGATCAAGTAAAAGCAAGTTCATTGTATCATCCATTGTTTGATGTTCTCCCACCACGAATGTCCAGGGATTATTTTCGGTTGAAGGTGAGGTTGACCAGCGTCAATCCAAGCAGAATACCAAAGGCTACCGATTGTGTAAATGGATTGCTGCATGCGCCGTTCAACTTGTCCGTTCAAAGCCGTGTGGTACTGTGTAACAAATTCTTTGGAGCGCATGCGTTGTTGTGTTCTTCCCCGTTCGACATAAGCATGGGTAGCATTTATGCCCAATTCCATAGTGAGGAGGGCCTCAAAGTACAAAACGCTGTCGACTGCAAGGTGACTGCTGAAGGTGGCATTCCAAATAGCGTGTCTGTGATCTTCGATATAGACTGCCGCTGGCAGCTTTGAATCAATTCCAGGAGTCAATTGATAGGATCCAATAAACTGCTCAGGCAGCTGTGTTTCCCATAGGGAGTGAATTCCGCGCTGTCCCGTTTCTGCTCCGTTGTAATTTGATGTTGTGTGCAAGGGTACATGTAAATCAGCGATGTAATGCCCTAAATCGACTGCGTTTCTGAGAATCAGCTGTTCATTTTTCGTTGAAAATGACTCCACCAATCGGTAGTAGGTTGTTATGGCGCTCCATGGACCGATCCCATTCGCAAAGACCAGTGAATCGCCATATATACTGTTGGCTTCGATTTGATTCCTGGGGAATAGATGGACTAAACTATCCAGTTCGAATCCGTAATTGTCCAGGTCGATGAAATGCTTCTCCGCTTCTCCGATGACTCCGTGCTTCCGTAAATCGGCGTCGACGGCATGTGCGACAATCCAAGAACGGTGGGACTTGAAAAAGGTATACAGCGGATCGGGGAGTGTCTGAATGGCAGCGTCGTGGATGCAGCGGTGTGAAGAAAACCCCCAGCTGCTGAGCAACAAAATCAAACAAGTAAAACGACCAAGTCGTTCAACGTAATCAACCGTTTTTTTTGATGGACTTAGCTCAAGAAATCGACGGTTCAGCATGGCCTAACTTGACCAAATATCCATCGCGTAAGATGGGGATGGTGGTCAAATTGTTGGGCGTTAGGCAGTACTTCACATCCTCGTTTAAATTCAATCGACGCAATCGGCGGCGATGGGAAGAGGCTTTTAGAAAAGCGAACATGTTGTCTCGAGCGGAGCGATAGAGAAACTTTGAGGCAACAGTGCTGTCTTCGTCTGCTATAAAATTACCTGAATCAATCAGCACGTCTGCAATGGCTCCAGCGCAAATCGTGTCCTCCAAATTGAATTTGTCTTTCCAGCCAGAAGCCAGAATGAGGACATCTTCGTTGCGCTGTACCAACCATGCTGTGAGCGCATCCAAATTGTTTAATGCTCCAATGACCACTGTGTTCTTGTCTTTGGCGATATCGATGGCTTTGGTTCCATTTGTGGTGGTCAGAACAATGGTTTGTCCTTCGAATTCCTTTGCTCTGTCGATATACGCGATGGGGCTATTCCCTAGTTCAAACCCGTCTACAATCTCTCCATTTCTTTCAGCGGCAGCAATGAATCCTTTGCTCATCCAATTGCGTGCTTCTTCCACAGAGGCGACAGGCTTAATTTTTTCAACCCCATTTTCGAGTGCAGTGCAAATGGCAGAGGTCGCCCGCAAAACATCAATAACCACGATCAATTGGAAACTCTCTTGATAGAGTTTGTATTCAGCAGGTGAAAAGCAAATTTCTACGCGTCGCTTTGTGTCCATGAGCTGTTCTTGTTTGATGTAAAAATAGAGGTTGGTACAACCTCCATTGCAGAGTATCAGAGATAGGTTTAGACTCGACGAAAGTTACAACGCAGAATGGGCACTACTTTTTTGGGAGGAAACCGGGGCGCACGACGGTTGCGGAAATGGCGTTTTTGCGAATCCGAATGGCAACATGCTCCCCCAGCGTTGCAGAGCTTCGATTGATGTATCCCATGGCAATGCCCGCACCAAGCGAAGGGGATTGCGTGCCGCTGGTGATGTGGCCAATGGTCTCGCCAGTACTATTTTCGATGGCATAGCCTTGTCGAGGAATCCCGCGCTCAAGCATCTTGAATCCTCTCAAAACACGTTCTGTGCCCTGCTCTTTTTGAGCTTTGAGGTGGTCACAATCCACAAAGTCTCCATTGAATTTTGTGATCCACCCCAGTCCCGCTTCGATCGGTGAGGTGGTTTCGTCGATGTCGTTTCCGTAAAGGCAGAATCCTGCTTCCAAACGTAAGGTGTCTCGAGCACCTAGGCCACAGGGCTTGGCACCGGCGAGCAATAACCCTTCCCAAATGGAAATAGCATCGTTGTGTCGCACGTACAATTCAAACCCTCCAGATCCAGTATAGCCAGTAGCGCTGATCAGGGCGTTATGCCCGAACACGGTGCCAGGTGCAAATGTGTAATACTTCATTTTATCCAGGTCAGGGATATCGCAGAAGGGTTGCAGTAAATCAGCGGTATGAGGGCCTTGGACTGCAATCAATGACCAGTCGTCGGATTCATCGAAAACGGTGGCATTCCATTGGTTTTGAGAAATGATCCAATCGAAATCTTTGACTCGGTTAGAGGCATTGACAACGAGCATGTACTCTTCCTTTGATACGCAGTATACGAGCAAGTCATCGACGATGCCTCCTTGACCATTGGGCATGCAGCTATATTGTACTTGCCCCGAGTCCAACACGGAGGCGTCGTTGCTCGTGATCCACTGAACAAGGAGCAGTGCTTCGGGACCCTGAATGCGAAATTCACCCATGTGCGAAACATCAAAAATGCCGCAGGCATTCCTGACCGAGTGGTGTTCTTCGACCAAACCAGCATAGGATACGGGCATTTCAAACCCAGTAAAAGGCACCATTTTAGCCCCCAGTTTGAGGTGGCTCTCGTAAAGAGCAGTGCGGCTTAAGGAGTCATTCCTTGCGTTCATGCGGCGAATTTAATCAACTCGAGCGGGATGTTGAACCAACTCAGGCAAGCGCGCATTCAATTCATTGGGGCCTAGGATGAAAAGTGCGTCCAATGCTGACAACCCGCCAACGAAGGGCTGGCGATCCTCGTAAAGTTGGGTGTACCTGTTGAACGTCCAGCCGTGTCCTCGAAGGGCCTGGCGTTCGCGCAAATCGAGTTGAGGTTGAAATGCAATGGGGTCTTCAGAAATTGAAGGGAGCGTCCAATTGCACGTGTTCGCCATCCAGTGAAGTGTGGCATCGCACCAATCGGATAGCAATTTATGATCATCTGGCGTAGCGGGCAAGAATTGAAGCCAAAGCGCTTCTAATTCTGGGGCGAAATGCTCGAAGAACGGAGCTGCGCCATATGCGGTTTGGATACTTCGCCAGAGGACTTTTGGCTGTACATGCGAAGACAACACTGCTGTGTTCGTCATCATATTGAGCGAATTCTCAGCTTGCTTCACAGGGAAAGACACGTTAAACGCCCCGTCAGCCTGCACCAGCTGCAAGCGATTTCGAAACGACTGTTTTACAAACGATTCGTTGGTCGCTATGACACTAGAGCCAGCATGGTGTCCCAATGCCAAGAACCACCAATGAAGCGGTGGGAAGGGGCAAAGCGGCAGAACGGCTATCACTTGACCGACTTGAACATGCGGTTCCATCGAATTTTACTTTCTCCATGCTGAGCTTCGTTTTGCTTGGAAAACCAAACGAAAGAAGCTCTACCGACGACATGTGTGGAAGGAACAAATCCCCACATGCGAGAATCTGCAGAACGATGACGATTGTCTCCCATCATCCAATAGTAGTCCAATTCAAAGGTGTACTGATCTGTTTCCACTCCATCGATGCTGATCTTACCGTTGATTTCTTGAAGATCATGGCCTTCATATACATCGATGGCACGGCGGTAAAGATCAAGATTTCTTTGGTCGAGGGTAACCGTCAAGCCTGCTTTGGGAAGTAGGATTGGACCGACATGATCTGGATCCCATTGGTCAAACTCAGCCGAACGGACATTGGGGAACATTTCATTGGATCCTTGTCGACCGCTCACATCCATCCGCACGATAGATTGTGCGAGAGAGCCATTTTCGAGCAGTAACATTTCGGCATCGGTTAACGCAAGAATGACCTCAATCTGATCACCCTGTTTGCGAGCGGACCCAAGATCTACATTCGTTAATTCCAATCCTTTGATGGCACGCCGTGCGTCCAGTTGCGTGTTGAAGATGACACGGTATTCGAATTGCACTCCGTCAGGTGGAACGATGGCTTCACCATTGATGTGAATCATACCGTCGATGACTTCTAGCGTTTCGCCTGGCAGGGCAACACAGCGTTTTACATAGTTTTCAGACTTGTCCAGAGGCCTGCTTGCAATGCCGTATTTAGAGGCCATTGACTTGCGTGCCAAATCGATATACGTCTTGCGGTCCGATTCAAACAATTCCAAGTCGCCTTGACATTGTGAAATGGCTTCTCTTCTCAAGATCCCGTAATAATCGTGTCCAACCAACTGATGGTCGATTACGATGCTGTCCCCGTGAGGGAAATTGAATACGACAGCATCATAGCGCTCGACCTCTTTCCAACCTGGAAGCCGCATAAATGGCAACGAAAACCACGATGTATAGCTCGGGGTTAAGGATCCCGGTAATGCATTGTGTATCAGCGGTACGGCGACGGGTGTCTGCGGGACTTTCGCGCCGTAAGCGGTTTTACTCACGTAGAGATAGTCGCCTACTAGCATGCTGCCTTCCATGGAGGCAGTCGGAATGGTAAACGCCTCGAAGAAAAATGCACGGACCACACTGGCGACAATAAGCGCCCAAAGGATGGACTCTCCCCAATCGCGACCGACAGACTTTTTCTTTTTTGACCAATCACGTCGGCCCACATGCTTTTCATCTGATTTAGACAAAACGGGGATAAACAACCATGGAAGCGCGCCCATTTTCCACTGATCAGCAGTCGAGCGTTGATTGAATACAATACCCAACTCGACCTGCATAATCACGAGCATGGCCAAATTGATTCCTGGAACAATGAGTAAAAGTATCCAGTACCAGGGTCTACCAATGACCTTGAGCCATGTCCAATAATTCAGAACAGGGATGGCGCCGTGCCAGGCGATAAGACCAGCACGTTTAAAAACGCGTGGTAAAAAAACGAGGTGCTCGATGAGAAGCAATAAGAGTAAAATCCAGGGGATGAGATTCATAGTGGATTGGATTACGTCAAAGGGACATGGAGGTGTGTTGCCGGCGGGCGGCGGGATAGCTTTGCTGAATCCTCCCAAGGTTCCAGTTCAGTTGAATGCCAAAAGCGGAAGCTATTGGAGTGACGGGTAAGGAGATCGGAACAAGTCGAAAAGAGAGGTCTTCTCCCACATCAAATGACATCAAATTGGCGTCTACATGGGCGTCTAGAATGCTTAATATATGAACGCCTGCAAGTGCTAAGTACGATAAGTCTCGCTGTTTTTGATACGCTGTTTCAAGCTGACGCCATTCCGATTCAGAGCCTCCGATAGTCGGGTCAGGCAACGCCGTTCCGTTGCCGTCAGCAATGATGGTGTTACGGTAAAGATTGAGTTGTTGTTGGTTGAACTGAATCGCACTGACACAGTAAATCCATCCTCCCCAAACGATGGGGGCCTTCCAGTATTTCTTGTTGATCACTTGTCCTGAACCGGGAAGAATGGCTGCAAAGCGCGTTGTGCGGGTGATTCTCTCAGATGTTGCGGACTCGACAGGAGTTGTTTGACCCCGAGCGCCGACGGCAATCAAGACAGAGGCAATGAAGAAAAGTGAGCGAAATGAGAAAGCAGCGGCCATGGACACCATTTGGGTTACAGGTCTAGTGAACGCAAAAGGGTGTCCAAATCGTCTACAGAACTAAAAGGAATTTCAATTTTTCCGGCTCCATCTTGAAGGGAGCGAAGCATCACCTTTTTTCCAAATTTTAAGCGTAAATCTGCTTGCACTTTCTGCTGGTCAAAGGAAAGGCCTGAACGTTTTTTACCCGGAGTTGATTGGGTTTTGCGGGCTTGTGCCAGTTGTTCTGCATCTCTGACCGATAAGCCTTCCCTCTGGATGCGAAAGAAAACCTCTTTTTGCCAGTCGCTATCATCAATGGAAACCAACGCTCTAGCGTGCCCCATGGAAATGGTTTTGTTTCGAACAGCTACTTGAATTTCCCACGGTAACTGAAGCAGCCGCATGTAATTCGTGATGGTTGTGCGGTTTTTCCCCAATCGCATCCCCAATGCTTCGTGAGTCAGATTGCACTCTTCGATCAAACGTTGAAATGAAATGGCGACTTCGATGGCATGGAGGTCTTCGCGCTGGATGTTCTCGACCAATGCCATTTCAAGGAGCGTTTGGTCATCAGCTTCACGGATGTAGGCTGGAACGGCATCGAGTTCTGCAATTTGTGCTGCTCGAAAGCGTCGTTCTCCGCTGATTATTTGGTATTTCTCTGCTCTAACACGGTGAACCGTAATAGGTTGAATGATTCCGAGCTCTCGAATGCTTTGAGCCAATTCCTCCAAAGCCTCTTCATCAAAATCTTTTCGAGGCTGGTCGGGATTGGCCTCAATCTGACCAATGGTAAGCAGCGCAATGGAGCCGGCCATGTTCCCGATAATGGGGGGCGAAACAGCGCTGCTTTGAGTTGAAGTGGACTCCGGTAATGAAGGAGCTCCTTCAAGCAGGGCTCCGAGACCGCGTCCCAATGCTTGCCTCTTTGACATCTCAGTTGTTTGGTACAGGAATGTACTTCTCCTCGTCAGATAATTGTGTCAACTTATTCCGCTGAAGAATTTCCCTTGCTAGATTGAGGTAATTTACGGAACCTTTGGAGGAAGCGTCATGCATGATGATAGACTCACCAAAACTAGGAGCCTCTCCCAAACGGGTGTTGCGATGGATAATGGTATGCATCACCAAATCTTGGAAATGGGTACGGACCTCATCGACCACCTGATTGGCGAGCCGCAAACGCGTATCGTACATCGTCAGTAAAATACCTTCAACATCCAACGCCTTGTTCAATTGACCTTGAACGATTTTGATCGTGTTGAGAAGTTTTCCGAGTCCCTCAAGTGCAAAGTATTCGCATTGAACTGGGATTAAAACAGAATGAGCGGCACACAGGGCATTGACCGTAATCAATCCCAAACTTGGGGAACAGTCGATGATGATGAAGTCGTAATCATCCACAACGGATTCAAGAGATTTTCGCAATTGAAAATCACGCTCTTCCACAGAAATCAGTTCAATCTCCGCTCCGACGAGGTCAATTCTCGCAGGCAACAAATCCAAATTGGGGGACGAGGTATTGACAATGTTTTCTCGGACAGAGGCTGTTCCCAGAAGCGCTTCATACGTTCCGCCTGTGACCGTTGACGGATCGAGTCCTAAACCGGAAGTAGCATTGGCTTGAGGGTCGGCGTCCACCAGGAGCGTTTTGAATTCCAAGACACCAAAACAGGCGCTCAAATTGATCGCAGTGGTTGTTTTACCAACTCCACCTTTTTGATTGGCAATGGCTATAATTTTCCCCATGTCAAATCCTACTTTCCGATGATAATGCTCCTCTAAGTGCAGCGGGTGAAATGACGTCCATTCACCCACTGGCCTAAAAGTCTGAATGTTAGCCAAAAACGACTAGAGTGAGGTTAAAACGAAACACGGTAACCGTCAAAAGAGCCCTCAGAAGCTCTTCAAATATAGCGAGGGTAGTCCATGAGTCGCCGGGAAAGTTATCAACGAAATGGAAGCTTGTTCCAGTAAGCGTATGAGCTAAGAAGCCCTTCTGCTCTTATAAGTCGTCAAAACTAATGTCATCCGAATCCGTTCCATTGTCCTCTGCTTTGGACTCCACAGATTCGTGATTGTTTGCTTCGTTAGAACCATCACTTGAAGCATCATCTGGCGATGAACTTTGTTGTTGTTCCTGAGCAATTCGCTCGGCCATGGGGTCACGATAGTTGCCCGAAGCCATCAATTCTTGGATTTTATCCACTGCGGCGATAAACCCATGCTCGAAGTTGGCGAAATCTTCTCGATACAAGAAAATCTTGTGCTTCTGGTAGTGCACACTTCCATCGTCTTCGAACCGTCTTTTGCTTTCGGTAATCGTCATGTACAAATCTT
>CAWVYB010000027.1:0-18435 GCA_963934215.1 uncultured Flavobacteriales bacterium
CCATTTGAAAATGAACCTGTGCGAGATAGGCGCGAGCGGCATGTTGCGTCGCGTACACACCATTGGTCGCAGGCAAATTCTGCAAGGCAAAGTTGAGGTCCTCAACAATCGCCGTGTAAACAGCGCCGACAGGAGCACGTGGCAAAGGGTCTTGACTAGACTCGAGGCGAAGCGGTATACCGGGATGGCTATTGTCCGGCGTGTATCCGTATGGCCGCGCATAGATTTTCACAGCTCCCCAATGGCAAATGGCCCGTACAAATCGAGCTTCTGCTTCAAGACGAAGTTCATCGGCTGCCGTGAGGTCCGTTACAAATTGAAAGTTCTCAATGAGGACATTGGAACGGTAAATCGCATAATAGAAGTCGGTGTATGCACCGCCATTGATGCCGGTAAAAAAAGTGGTCTCACGGTTATAAACTGCGGTAAAGTCCAGGCTATTATCGGGTGCTCCGAAATTGGGGCCGCGCAATTCGTTGATGATTTGAACGCGACCACCATAGAGGTTGGCCAAGACATCATAGGTACTCACCAGCAGCCGTTGTAAATCATCCGTGTCCTGAATGGCGTCTTCGGCCAAGATGACATCCCCAGGTTCAAATTCAAGGAGCCGGTCACATGAGATGGCAGCCATCGCAATGCCAGCGAAAAGGAGGAAGTGTTTCATTTTCATGATAAGCTGGGATTAAAATGTGGTCGATATCGACAACGTGATCGCCCGTTCCTGCGGTGGCGTCAAATATGTCACGTTTGGACTCATGTTGCGGTCTTGTGCATTTTCGAAATCACGAACAACTTCGGGGTCAAGGCCGGGAAAATTGGTGATTGTCAGCAGATTGGTTGCATTCAATGCGATGCGACACGCTGACATCGTTGATCCCGGAGGCAAGGGAACGGTGAACCCGAGAGTCACGTTCCGCAAACGGATATACGAGGCATCGTAAATAAACAAACTGGTATTCCACCATGGAAACCCAGAAGGCAAACTGTACGTCGTCTCGTCCAAGGTGAGTCTTGGGTAGGTCGCCTCATCTCCCGGTTGTCTCCACCGATCTAGCTTTTCTTCTCGCATATTCCATCCTGTCACGACACCCAGTTGCCTTTTTGCAGAGGAATCGAAGATTTTAGCTCCAATGCTAAAGGTGGCCAAGCCGCTGAGGTCCCAGTTCTTGTAACGAAAGGTGTTGTTCATTCCACCAATGACGTCCGGCAGTCCGTCACCCACATATTTACGGATGTCGTTGCTGTATTCGTAAGTCTCGTTTCCCTCGAGGTCCAAATAAACAGGAAGCCCCGTCTCAGGATCGACATGGCTGTGTTCTACCAGGTAAAAACTCCCAACTGGTCGGCCCACGATGACACGCGAATCATTGGTTCCGCCGCTGACGGCATCGGGTGTGTAGTCTCCGATGTCAATCAGCTCATTGTAGTTGCGTGCGATGTTTAAGTCTGTATTCCACTGAAAAGCCCCGGTCAAGTTTCTGGACTTAATGGAGAATTCAACTCCGCGATTGAGGATGGTGCCAACATTGTCCCAAAAGTTGGTGAACCCCGTGCTTGCTGGTGTGCTCACATTCATTAGGACATCTGTTGAATACTTGTGGTAGCCTGCGAGCTCCAAGGTGACCCGGTCTTGCCACAGTCCCATTTCTACACTGGCATCAACCGTTCGCGATGTTTCCCATCGTAGGAAGGGGTTTTCCGGTTGAATCGGGTAAAGAATGGAATCTCCTGCATACGTGTTGCCATTGTTTGCGGGTGAGTACGTGCCGAATCGCGCGTAATCCGGCAACGCTGCATTTCCGGTAAACCCGATACTCGTACGAAATTTCAGGAAATTCACGTGCTTCGAAGAGAACCACGACTCATCAGAAATGACCCATCCTGCGGACAATGAAGGAAAGAATCCGTAGCGACTCTCCCGGCCAAAACGAGAACTTCCGTCCACACGGGCTGTCGCTTGAACGAAATACCGGTCTTTCAGCGCATAGTTGACTCGTCCGAAGTACGACAAGAAGCTATGCTGCGAAGGCAAGTTGACCGTTCTGTTGACATTGGCAGCATCATCTGATAGAGAATCGTTTTCAAAAATGGGCCCGTCCACTTGTCCGTAAAACAAGCCATATCCATAGTTGTCCGTACGTTGAAACTCACTGCCTACGAGGAAATTCAACGTCTGGGTGTCATCCAATTCCAACAAATAGTCGGCGGTGGCGCTGTAATTCCAGTTGAGGACGTAATTCGCATTGCGATTGGCGCTCCCGAGATCCGAGGTGATCGACAAGGCTCCTGGATTGAACAGGTCTTCCTTGAGGTGCATGTAGTCAAAGCCCCCTGATAGTTTGACATGAAGGTCTTTGAGGGGAGTCAATACCAATTGTGCGTTGTTGATGGAACGGTCCTCTGTATTCTTCCATTGCTTCAATTGACGAACGGCGACTGGATTCTTTGTGCTTCCCCATTCATCAAACCACAAGAAATATTCTCCAGCTTCATTGGTAACAGTACCATTGGCATCCACTTGATCCTCTAAATAGCGAACGGGGTAGTAAGGCAGCGCATTGGACATGGCATCTCCCAACCCGCCTGACCAAGCGGCATCAATGCGGTTGTTTTGACCTCGGCTCAGGGATGAACTTAAAATAACCTTGGCCCAAGGTTTCGGGCTCCAATCAAAATTGACGCGGGCGCTAGAACGGTTGTAACTGTTGCCGAGAAGATAGCTTCCGTTGTTGTCTTGTGAAACGCCCGCATATAGGTTGTAGCGGTCACCGCCATGCCGGACTCCAAAATTGACGTTTCCTTTGGTTCCGAGACCGGTAGTTTCGTCGACCCAGTTGGTGTTGGTCTGCATCGCCTGCAGATACGCCTCCTGACGAGTCAAAGGAGCATCTGATGAAGATGTCATGTTCGGAAGCCAGACATAACCTGTTCCGCCATCATTTTCCCATGCTTCTTGACGTAAGGTCAAATAAGACTCGGTGTCCATCATGTTGGGGCGCGTAGCGGGTATGCCGAATCCTGCTCGTGTGCTGAATTCAAAAGAAGTTCCTTTTCTTCCGCGTTTTGTGGTAATCAAGATGACCCCATTGGCTCCTCGTGACCCGTAAATTCCGGTAGCAGCGGCATCCTTGAGGATTTCCACAGATTCGATGTCGTTGGGATTGATCGAAGCCAGAGGATTGTTATTGAAGGCTCCTGAATTTCCTCTCAAGAAATATTCTTGGGTAATGGGAATGCCATCAATGACGTAAAGCGGGTCACCCGCAGCGGAGACAGAAGCGACTCCCCGCACGCGAATCAAGGACGCTGATCCGGCTACACCCGAGGATTGGCTCACTTGAACACCGGCGGCTTGGCCCTGAAGTGCGGCTTCAAAAGAAGGCGTTTGAATGCCTGTGATTTGCTTGGCAGAAACCTGAACAATTGATCCTGTAACTTCTTTTTTACGCTGGACACCATAGCCCACAACGACAACATCCTCAATCATCACCGCATCTTCCTCCAAAACAATGGACCATTCGATGGAGGTGTTTTGAATATCAACGGAGCGTTTTTGCGTGAGGTATCCAATGAATGAGAAGGAGACCTGATGGCTCCCTTTTGATAGGGAAAGCCTGAAGCTCCCGTCCATTCCTGCGAACTGACCATCTATTCCATCGACAATAACCGAGGCGGATGGCAAGGGATTGCCTTGCGCATCGACGATTGTACCGCTCAACGTTTGACCGAAGCCAATAAGCGGACTGCTCAGGATGAGCAAAAGGAGAATTGATTTTAAGCGCATCAAATGAGGTTTACGAGGCAAACTTATGGATTCAGAAAAACAAACAACACCTAAGACAGCATCATCAATGAACAATGACGCGCTGTGTATCAGAATGGCCATCATGCTCAAGCTGAATGAAATACAATCCAACAGGCCAATCAGCAACGGGAATGTTGAATTCAGTGGTTCCAACATGCCATGGTGTGACGTGTTGAATGGAAACTATTTTACCGGTGGTATCCAAGACTTTCAATTCACAGGCATTCAATGATTGCAATGAGAATGAACCGTGAATGACGTGCGAGGCAGGGTTGGGGCTGAGATTAAACTGAAGGTCAGAACCGGCATGTGCGCTGATTCCGTTGGTTATAGGTGTGGCGATGTCGGCGTCCAAAAATACATGGTACTCGCCTGGAGCGAAATCCATAAACGCATTCACATCCGAAACGTCAAAGGATGTCCCTGTAAAGTAGTCGTACCACAATCCGGCATGCTGAAACCCCGGAATCATGCTCAAGTCGGTCACCTTAAAGTTGGCAACAATCACGGCATTGAGATTGGTGCCATTGATGAGAAGGCGCTTTCCATATCCTCCAACATCAAAATTGAAGTTGTTCGAAGTGAAAGGGTCGGGATACGTTGTTTTTAGATGAGCCAATCCCGAGATGACCTCGTGGATGCGATAGCGATTTGCATTGTCTCGATAATCCCATCGGACAGGTTTGGCCTCTGTGCGGCAATTTTCACTGATGGTTGTGCCATCACTGCATGTGTTGATACTATAATCGTACCCCAACTCTTCAAATTGATAGAGCATTTTAGGCCCAGGAAGTGGGATGTTGAAGCACTGCAAGGCTTCCATGCGAGCCAAAGCCGTATTCAAGTCGGAAACTTGGTAACCACCGTCGCCATTTCCAAATGAAAGTGCCTTGTAGATCAAGCGCTCTTCATCGTGGCTTTCTGGATAGCTTACTACGTGGGGGGAAGACATGCCCTGTTCCTGATAATTCGCCCAATTGAAATTGGATCCATAGCCCATCAAAGCTTCGGAATATTCATGGGACGTATTTGCCCAAACCATGAACCCATCTTCGACCAAGGCTTGCAATTCACTGTTGTCTGTCCAGTGTTCTAAGATCATGTAGATGCCAGGGTCGGTGCTCCAAACGTGATCCGCATAGTTGTTGAGGATGTTGATCCGGCTTTGGTCATATCCATTGCCCCAGCCGGAGGTTTGGGTCATGCCTTTTGAAAAGTCCAATCGGTATCCGTCCACATGATATTCATTGATCCAATAGGCCAATGTTCGTTTCATGAAGGCCACTGTGGCCCCGCTTTCGTGATTCCAATCATAAAACCATGTTTCCGGTGATGGCGACACTTCATTGAACCACGGGTTGCTCGCAGCTGGTTGATTTTCAGCATCGTTCCAATACATCTCGAGAAATGGATTGGGGGTGTCCGCATGATTCAATGCGACATCTAAAATGACAGCGATTCCTCTTTCATGGCAAGCATTCACGAGCGTTTTAAACGCGTTTTTCGTTCCATAAGCTTTGTCGAGTGCCAAATAGAATGTGGGGTTGTATCCCCAGCTGTCGTTTCCATTGAACTCATTGATTGGCAGGAACTCGATGGCGTTGATCCCCAGCCGATCGAGATAATCTAAGGTGTCTAATATGGTCTGGAAATTGCGTTCTTCGGTGAAGTCGCGAACGAGCAATTCATACACAATCAATTGGTCGTTTTCTGGTCGCTGAAATTCTGCATCGCTCCAAGGGTAGTCTTGTTGCGCTGTTTGAAACACGGAAACGGGCTTGTTCTCTGTCAGCATGTTGGGAAAGGGCATCAAATCCGGGTAGGTCGATTCTGAAATCCAGCCATCATTCCATGGATCCAAGACCACTTCTGAGTACGCATCTGCGACCCGCATGTCGTCGGGCATGATGTGGTAGTGAAATCGATATTCTTGGCCGGGTGTTAAGCCGCTGAGATCAATCCAGTAACGCGACTGATCTGGAGTGGGCGTCATCAAGTAATCGTAACTAAGCTCCCAATTATTGAAGTCTCCCACTGCGAATACGTGCTCTTTTGACGGGGCATACAATTGAAGCCGCACACTCGTGTCGGATAGGTAGGTGATGCCATCTTCAGATCCATTGGGTGGCCAAGCAGTGATAGGACTGCCGGGCAACACAGTCAGCGTCGCTGAATCTGAGGCCACTGAACTGCCATTGTCTGCTGCCATCACCAGGTTGTATTGCCCTGCATCCAAGGCCTCAAAATCATACGTCAATGAGGTTCCTGAAGCTGTCGTCACCGACTCTTCATTGATGAACAATTCCATTTCACTCGCTTCCGAAGCTTGTCCGGAAATAGCAAGTGATTCTCCAATTCCTAAAACGGCATACCCAAGCTCAGGCGTTTGGATGGAAACAGAAAAAGCACCGGTACTGACTTCATAAAAGATGTCTGAACCATCCGCATTACGCCCCACGAGACTTCCCGATGCATTGCGAAATACCATGGCTAAGTTTTCGATGCTGACACCATCAGGAATCCCATAATATGCTGCCAAGGTCAACCCGTTGAAATCAAAAGAATGGACTCCGCTGCCTTGAGGATTCAGAACGTACTCAGCATCGCTCACACCCCATGTCGTTTGCACAAACTGCCAATCGCTTGGACCGGAACTTTCACTGGTAATGACACCCGTATGAATATAGACGGGAATAACGCCTTCCAGTTCGCCATTGCCCAAACCGCTGTCGAAGTAGAGGGTGACCAGGTCGTCAGCTGTAGGGAAAGCGGGATCAGTCCAAATCACTTGTCCAGATGCGTTTTGAGCAAATAGAATTCCTGTGAAGAACCAAAGGAAGAGGTTTAAGCGGGCTGATTTCGCTATGCGAGACAACTTGTTTTTAGTCAAATTTGACGTCTGCCGTATCGTTATCGTGTTCATTGCACAAGGATGGTGTGTGACTGGGGTGAGCTCGGTTCCAAAAGGTTCCAATGCACAATGTATGCGCCGGGTTGAAGGAGATTGCCTGGAATTTGGGAAGACTCTCCGGCTGCAATGTGCACGCCATTGGACTGGTATAAATTCCAGACGCTGGAATGAGGCATTGAAATCGGCTGACCTGCTCGATGTGGGTTGCTAGGAGACCAGGGGTTCTCAAGCGATGCGTTTTCGGATACGACATTCTCCATGTCTCCATTGGGAGCGTTGGGCGTCGGCGGGGTGTCGGTGAATAGGAAAAACCAGGTCCAAGAGGGTGCTCCGTCTGTTGTCCTCCCCCAACTCGCATTGGGAGCTGCACCATTCCAATGAGCCGAGTCGATCAGACGCCAGGCCTCGGCGTCCATCGTCGTGATGAACACGCCGCCGCTGTCTGCGTCTAGATGAAACGGAGCGTGAAGAGGTCCGTCCTCAACATCATCATCACAATAAAACACCACGTGCTGACCGGGGTCGAGCGTGACATTTGGTAGAGACCATCGGTTTGGCCAGTCGAGGCGGTTGGTGAGATAATGATAGCTCAGGTTGATGGGCACGTTGCCAGCGTTGTACAATTCCACCCAATCGGCATACCCGCCGGCTTCATCCTGCATGAAGCTGTTGTTGAGCGGCATGGCCTCGTTAATCACCAAGCCATTGCTGAGTGATGCATTCCAAACTTGGCGAGATGTACACGGCGATTGCACCGCATTGTTCTCAGACTCAGCGACCACTGTCCACCAGGCATGCGCACTGCCATTCATCGGAATCTCAGCTTCCCAGAGGCTCCCAAACTCGCTGGATTCAACCAGTGACAAAGGATAAGACACGTTAGAAGTGGCCTCCATTTGAACGTCAGCATGGATGGAGTTGATTGTGTTGCCCTCAGTTAATGCAATCCATGCATGAACGGTGAGCGTGTCATTGACCAAGGGGCTCGGCGCCCACGCAGTCAAAGAAAGCGGACCCCATTCGAGGGCTTCATCCAATTGAATGTCGGCCCAAAATTGCCGACTCTCCATAAACGGTACAATTCCCCATGCCACGTGTCCGCCCCAATTCTCGGACAATGCAAGGGTGAAATCATCGGCATCGAAGCCATAGTCCATGGTGTAAAATGAGTCATCCGCAATGGAAGTGCCGATCGTGGATTGAATCACTTCACCCCGGGCTTGCATCCAATCCAGTGTGTAGGTCTCATCCATGAGCTGCCGCATGAAATATGTGAATGCCGTTTTATATGCTGGAATAGCCATCAAGCGTGTATACAAGGGTCTGTCTGATGCATCCGTCCAGCTGTAAGGATCTTGGTTGGTCCATTCTCCAAACCATTGAATACCCAATGCGTTGTCAGCGTCGTAAGGAATGTAAACGATGCGCTGGTCTTCAGGCCTTTGGTACAGGTAGAAGTTGTTTTTATTCCCAATGTAATTGTCCCAATGGCCACAGAGGATTTCAGCGGCAGCAATCTTCAGATAGCCGTAAACATCAAAGACATCTTCAAGAGCGCAGGGAAGCGACGCCAAGGGTTCGTTATTCAGAACATCGATGAATTTAGCCAAGGCACCGTAGTGGTCTTCTGTGACATTGGTCTTCAGGTCATACACGCGGTCCTCGCTCCAGCTCGGTGTGAATTTGTAATCCTCACCGGAGGAACCTTGGTAGGTGAGATTGGCCGGGTAGGTACACTTCCACAGATTCCCATGATCTTGAACAAAACGTTTTTCTAGCCACTCTTCATCGATGTGTTCGAGGTTATAGTAGAGCCCATGGTACACTCCGTTGACGAATAAATTGACGTGATTGCTTCTGGAAACAGGCAAGCCAGCATCTCGCATGCCCTCCCAAATCAAGCGCGCTCGGATGACGCTCGGGTCGTTGTGCTCTCCATTGAGATTCATTTTCTCAATACCTTCCCAAGACCCGCCGGGATTGAAAGTGTTGAACGAGATTTTAAATGACTTTTTATCTGCGGCTCTTGACGTGTTTCCGCGCAGACGAAATCCGATGTTCGAAACGGTATCGGTGCTACCCGCTATTTGAAAAATAAAAGAGGCAGGATGCTCTTCATTGGAGTACCAGTTGGACTCCTGATACATCCATTCCAAGGCTTCTCCGCATTCAATGTGAATGGAGGGCAGATCATTCTGAACAAAGGGCACACCGTTCGCCGGATGAGGTAGCATTCCTTGAGCAACGACCGTGGCGCCAAGCTGAAGGTAACTTGTGAAAAAAAGGAGGGAGAAGCAGCGGCGAATGGAATCCTTCACGTGTTCAGACTTCAATGAATTTTTGATAAGACGGACTCTCGGAATTCATTCTGAAATTTCATTGGGATTGAAGCTAAATAACTGGGCTGGCTTGTGCATGACGCCCTTCTGCTTCTCGTTGAGAGGAACCACGTGTGGCATACGCTTCACGTTCTTTCGGAAATTTCGCTTGTCGAATTTTTTATCCAAGACCAATTCATACAATGCCTGAAGCTGGCTCAATGTAAATTTCTTAGGAAGCAATTCGAAACTGATGTGGTGGCTTTCGAGTTGATCACGCAACGCTTCAAATCCGGATGAAAGAATCTCGTTGTGGTCAAAGGCAAGAGCAGGGATATCGTTCAAATCAACCCAATTCACACTTCCTGCAAAAGACGCAGGTTTTGGTGAGAAATCTTGAAGGCTCACCAACCCAAAGTAAGCTACGGTGATTACACGTTGATCAGGCAGTGTCCTTAACGACTGGAGCCATGCCCGGTCCTTCGCATCTTGAACGCGCGTCGGATCTCCAAAAGCATGGAATTGTTTCAGGTAAATGCCATTGAGTTGGGTCAATTCCAACAAAACACGTTTGGCCGCTTGAAGCAGGCCTTCGTTGATGAGAATCAGGTCTCCAGGAAGCTGTGGCTGGGACTTTATATCCAAACCCAGTCCGTTGTTTGGAAGCTGTTGTTTGATCAACAGGACCTTCAATCCGTTGTCGTCATAACCAAAGATTACGCAATCAACGGATATGTGCAGTGCGTCGTGTTCCATCATAAAGCGAAAGTACATCTTTACTACTCAATCCGTTCAATATGTGTATTAATGACACTAAGTCTTGGATTCGAAATTAAACTCTACGTATATTCGCCCGCCGTAACGCCTATGCAACAACTGCGCAGGCTATACAATAGGAACCGAGAGTATGAAGAAAATTGCCGTTTTAACTTCAGGAGGCGATGCGCCTGGCATGAATGCTGCAATTCGAGCAGTCGTTCGAGCAGCTGTTTACCATGGATGTGAAGCTGTTGGAGTGTTTCAGGGATATCAAGGATTGATTCAAGGTGACTTCAAACGCTTGCATGTTCGATCTGTGGCTAAAATTCTTGGACGTGGAGGCACGATCTTGAAATCTGCGCGTTGTCAGGAGTTCAGAACGGAAGAGGGACGAAGGAAGGCGCACCAACAACTGTTGGAACATAATGTGGAGGCGCTTGTCGTCATTGGGGGCAATGGTACCTTCGAAGGGGCGATGCATTTTTATAAAGAAACGGGATTTCCTGTTATTGGTTTGCCAGGAACGATTGACAACGATCTCTCCGGTTCTGACTTCACCATCGGTTTTGATACGGCAACCAACACGGTCGTTGAAGCCGTCGATAAAATTCGTGATACGGCAGACAGCCACAACCGGTTGTTTTTTGTGGAGGTGATGGGTCGTGACAGTGGATTTATCGCGCTGCATGCGGGTATTGCAACCGGTGCGGTTGCTGTTATGACCCCGGAAACAGGCATTTCGATACAAGAGCTTGTCGATATTTTGGACCGAGGGCAAGCCTCGAATAAGACATCTTCGATTGTGATTGTGGCGGAAGGCCACAAAGAAGGAGGGGCCTATGACATAGCGAAGAAGGTGCATGAGTTGGATCAGCGCTATGATACGCGAATTACTGTTTTGGGGCATTTGCAAAGGGGGGGAGAGCCGAGTTGCTTTGACCGTTTGCTCGCTTCCAAGTTGGGTGTTGCAGCGGTGGAAGGTTTGCTTTCAGGTAAACGCAATGTCATGGCTGGCATCATCAATGATCAATTGGTTTACTTTCCATTTGAAGAAGTCATTGTAAACAAAACACAGGAATTGGAGGATGAGGTGCGGCTTGCTCGCATTCTTTCCATTTAAGAAATTGAACGATTTATTGAAAAGATTATGAAGAACATTGCAATCAACGGATTTGGTAGAATTGGTCGCTTGGCGTTTCGGCAATTGTTGGACCGTGAGGGGGTGCGTGTTGTCGGAATCAATGACTTGACCGATGTGAATACGTTAGCTCATTTGCTAAAATTTGATAGTGTTCATGGCCGTTTTGCTGGAGAGGTTTCCGTTTCAGAAGGTCACCTTGTTGTGAACGGTGAAACGATTCATATCACCGCTGAGAGAAATCCAGCTGATTTGCCATGGAGCACATTAAAAGTTGATGTAGTCGTCGAATCCACAGGTGTTTTTGCATCCGCTGAAAAAGCGGGATTGCATTTGGAAGCAGGCGCTGGCAAGGTCGTCATCAGTGCACCGGCTAAGGGAGATTTGAAGACGGTTGTTTTGGGAGTCAATGACGACATTCTAACTGCGGATGACCGCATCGTATCCAACGCTTCCTGCACAACGAATTGCTTGGCACCTATGGCCAAGGTTCTTGATGATTTATATGGAATTGACCATGGTTTTATAACGACAATTCACGCGTATACGGCTGACCAACGTTTGCAAGATGCGCCACACAGTGACCTGCGTCGCGCTCGTGCTGCTGCCTTGAGCATGATCCCGACATCAACAGGAGCAGCGAAGGCTGTGGGATTGGTGTTACCGCAGTTGGCGGGTCGATTGGATGGCTTGGCGATTCGTGTGCCGACTCCAACAGGGTCCGTGACAGATTTGACTGCAATTTTGAAAAAGCCTGCTACCGCGGCTGAGGTGAATGCTGCAATGAAGCACGCCTCCCAGGGTGCTATGAAGGGAATCCTCGAATATTCTGAAGATCCTCTTGTATCTGTCGATATCGTCGGCAATGGTCACTCATGCATCTTTGATTCGGGTCTAACCTTGGCAACGGGAACGACTGTAAAGGTGTTCGGTTGGTATGACAATGAAGCGGGTTATGCCGCTCGGGTTGCCGACTTGGTGGGACGCATTTGATTTTTAAAAGAATTAGGGGGGCTCAATTTCATATATGATACGATTACGATGAATATTCTCATAGCTGATAGTGGATCTACAAAGTGTGATTGGATGGCCATTGATACTGCAGGTCAGGTTTTGGGGGAATTCAACACCGTGGGGTTCAATCCGTACTTCCACGACGCGAACTTGGTTGAAAAGGTGATGATGGATACCCCAGAGGCTGTCGAGATGGCTAGTGATGTTGATCGCGTCTACTTTTATGGCGCTGGCAGCAGTTCAGAGTCCTTGTGCGCTGTAATTCGTGACGGATTGGAGCGGGTTTTTCCGAATGCGACTGTGTTAGTGGGGCATGATTTGGATGGAGCTGCTTACAGCACGTACGAGGGTGAACCTGCGATTACGTGTATTATTGGAACGGGATCCAACTCGTGCTTTTTCGACGGTGAAATAACGACTGAAGTTGTTCCTGCTTTGGCATACATCTTGGGTGATGAAGCCAGTGGTTCTTGGTTTGGAAAACGCTTACTTACGTCTCATTTGTACCACAAATTGGACCCAATGGTCCAAGAGGACTTTGTGAATACCTATGGGTTCTCAAAAGATGATATTGTAAATCGGGTGTACAAGGAGCCTAATGCCAATGTTTTCTTGGCCTCCTTTATGACGTTCATTGGTCGCCACCAGGATGTTCCGCAAATCATATCGCTTTTGGAAGAAGGTTTCCAGGCATTTGTTGACGCGCACATCAAGTGTTACGACAATTACAAGGATGTGCCAGTTCACTTTGTAGGCTCAGTAGCCTATCATTTTCAACCTGTTCTGAGGCACGTGTGTGAGCGTGAAGGGATACAAGTAGGTCAGATCATCAAGCGTCCCATTGATGGCTTATCTTCTTATCACGTTCGGTATATCTTGTCAGAAAACCAAGCTTAATCGCATGACTTTCAAAGGATGCCTATTTGATTTGGATGGAGTCATCGTTGACACAGCCTCGCATCATTTCGTGGCATGGAGAACGTTGGCAGATGAATTGGGCGTTCCTTTTGATGAGTCGGACAACGAAAAACTCAAAGGTGTTTCGCGCGTAGATAGCTTGGAGTTCATTCTTCAGAAGGGAAACTTGGTGTTGGATTCCAATACCAAGCTGAGGTTGATGGAGAAAAAGAATGCGCATTACCTCGGGCTAGCCGCACAAATTCAACCGTCAGATGCCTTGCCGGGAATCGTCGCCTTGATTGAAGAATTGAAAGTATTGGGTGTAAAAATTGGTTTAGGCTCTTCTTCCAAGAATGCAGAGCAGATTCTCTCCAAGTTGGGTTTGTTCGATGCGTTTGACACCGTCGTGGATGGAAACCATCTAACATTATCGAAGCCAGACCCTGAAGTTTTCTTGATGGGAGCCAATGCTTTGGGGCTTCGTCCTGAGGAATGCCTCGTTCTGGAGGATGCCTCAGCCGGCGTTCAGGCGGCAATTTCAGGAGGTTTTTGTGTTTTGGGTATTGGTCGAAAAGAAGAACTTGGACAGGCCGATGCGGTTGTTTCCGGATTAGGTGACCTGAATTGGTCTGAAATTCAGAACTTGCTCACTCACAAGTGATGCAGCTGAATTCATGTCAAAATTGGTGAAAGACCCGTGGTGTCTGATTGAATCGGAATGGAATTCTGAATCAGTCCGTTCTTCTGAATCTCTATTTTCTATTGGCAATGGTCGGTTTGGACAACGGGCGAATTTCGAAGAGCACTATTCTGGTGATTCGCATCAAGGGAGCTACTTAGCCGGTGTTTATTATCCGGATAAAACACGAGTAGGCTGGTGGAAAAATGGCTATCCCGAATATTTTGCCAAAGTTCTCAATGCGACGAATTGGATTTCCATAGACCTCTACGTTGACGGAGAGCGCGTGGATTTAAACGCCGTGTATACCGTGCACCAGTTCCATCGGGAATTGGACATGCGCGAAGGAGTCTTGAAGCGAAAATTTGAGGTGACCCTTCAAAACCAGTGCACTATTGTCGTCGAGTCGGAACGCTTTTGTTCAATGCACAGTCCAGAAACAGCGGCCATACGGTTTTCTGTGCGGGCCGTCTCAGGTGCTATGCACGTTGAGCTGCGTCCGGGTATTGATGCCGACGTCAAGAATGAAGACAGCAATTGGGACGATGCGTTTTGGAAAATGCATTCAGTAGAATCCCAGGAAGACGGAAGTGCCGCGGTTCTCAATGAAACGGAAAAGACACACTTTGAAACGGCTGCTGCCATGAGAAATGGTGTTCGCACCATCCATGAGAAGGGGGAAACGGCAGTCTTGCCGTCGTCCAACTTCACTTCAACTCATGCTGGTGTGGTCGCCTACAGCGTGCCTTTAAAAAGGGGCGAGACGGTGGTGTTAGAGAAATTTATTGGCATTGCTTCGTCCTTGTATCACCCACATGGCAGTGTCTTGGAAGCGGCAAAGGTCGCCGCCAAAGAGGCGGAGGATCGGACGTATGCTGTCTTGTTGGAAGAGCATAAAAAGGCGTGGACGTCCATCTGGAATCACGGAGATATCGTGATCGATGGTGATGTGGGTGCACAGCAAGCCATTCGATTCAATATTTTTCATTTGAATCAGACGTACCGTGGAGATGACGCCAGGCTGAACATTGGTCCCAAGGGCTTTACGGGTGAGAAGTATGGTGGTGCGAGTTATTGGGATACGGAAGCCTACTGCCTGCCCTTTTTCTTGGCAGGGCACGAGAAAGGTGTAGCCAAACAGCTGCTTTTGTATCGCTACCACCACTTGGATCGTGCCATAGAGAATGCCGAGAAATTAGGGTTTTCTTGTGGAGCGGCATTGTACCCGATGGTTACGATGAACGGCGAGGAATGCCACAATGAGTGGGAAATCACCTTTGAGGAAATCCACCGCAACGGAGCGATGGTTTACGCTATTTGGAACTACATCAATTACACGGGAGACCAAGCGTATATGGCCGAAGCTGGTTTTGCTGTGATTCTTGGAGTTGCACGGTTTTGGGCCCAACGTGTTCAATGGTCTGAGCCGAAGCAAGCATACGTGATCTTAGGTGTTACTGGTCCGAATGAATACGAGAACAACGTCAATAACAATTGGTATACGAATTATTTGGCGGCCTGGTGCTTGCAATATGCTGCTGATTCTGCAGCGGCCTTGATGCAGAATGAGCCCGAAGTATGGGGCAAACTATGTGCTGAATATCAAGTCAATCCAGCGGGTGAAGTCGCGCGTTGGAAGGCCGTTGCTTCCGCAATGTATCAGCCGCGATTGGATGGCTCCAGTGTCTTTTTGCAACAAGACGGTTTCATGGACAAGGAGCAGCTAACCGCATCAGATATCCCTGCAGAACACCGTCCGATTAACCAGCACTGGAGTTGGGACCGTATCCTGCGATCTGTGTTCATCAAGCAAGCGGATGTCCTGCAAGGAATGTACTTTTTTCAAGATGATTTTAATCAGGAAGTGCATGAGCAGAATTATGCATTTTATGAGCCAAAAACGGTTCATGAATCCAGTTTGTCGCCCTGTGTGCACGCCATTTTAGCGTCTAAGCTTGGGAGGAAGGACGAAGCGTATGCACATTATTTGCGAACGGCACGTTTGGACTTGGATGACTACAACAAGGAGGTGTACCAAGGGTTGCACATTACCTCGATGGCCGGTACGTGGTTATCTGTCGTGGAGGGCTTCGGTGGCTTCCGTGTGCGCAACGGAGTTCCGGAATTCAAAGGAGCGTTGCCCGCAAAATGGAATGCGCTTCAATTTTCTATGCTTTTCCGAGGGCGTCAATTGGAAATCCGAATTGATTCGGACGGTACAATGGTCACCCTCATCGTTGGAGAGACCTTAGAGGTAATGATAGACGGCGAGCTGCAGCGACTGCAACCCGCCGATTAATTCATTCTGGTTCGGAAAGCCCCCACATGCTATTGGAGGCTCCGGGTGTGCCGCCTAGAGTAAACGATGCGCCCCATGAGCTAGCGCTTTCGTTGGGAAGTCCCGTGTCCATCCATTCGAGGCTTGGCCCCATTCCATCGGGAGCCGTCATCCATCCATCGCTGTCTTCATACATCACCTGGTCGGCAAGCGAGCCATCCCATCTTCGAAGGGAAATGGTTTCTCCTGTGTTGTTCAGGCTTTGTCCGATGTTCCACTCGCACCAAGGAACCGTGGGAGGCATCAAGGTGAGAAGAGAATCCGCATTGCGAGCGATCACAAAGAAACCTTGAGCGGGTATGCTGTCTTGCTCTTCAAATGTTTTGGTTACACCACTGTCCATGGACCAGTTGAACAGTGACACAGCATGTGTCTCAAGGTTGTGCAATTCCAGAAACTCCCAGTCGCTGTCGTTTCCTTGAAGTGAGCTTGGGTTGTAATGAATTTCGGAAATTTGAATGCTTGCATGCACAGGCTCCACAACCGCGCAAGAATTGCCATAGTGTGTCAATAAAAGTAATATATCACTCAGATTCACGGTCATGTCATTATTGACATCCCCGACACAGTCATTTTGTCCAATCATTGAACAGGGCAAAGCGGTCAAAACAACGCCCAATATTTTCCACCCCCTCATACTTTTGGTTTTAAATTATAACCTCAAAGCAAGGGGTGGAAAGGACTGGTCTATTGTGAAATAGACAGGTGGGGTGGCCTGATTTACACGTGTAAATTGATGCTCACAGGACAATGGTCTGATCCGTGAACATCGGAGTGAATCGTACTTTCACTCAAGCGAGGCATTAAGCGGCTACTTGCCAGCATGTAATCCAACCGCCAGCCTACATTTTTCTCACGTGCGCCGCCGCGATAGCTCCACCAGCTATAGCCCACTTGTTCTGGATGCGCTGCACGCCAGCTGTCTGTCAGGTCAACGTGGTTCAATAAATGGGTCATCCCATCGATTTCGTCTTGCGTATATCCCGGAGTCTTGTTGTAATTCGCCGCTGGACGAGCCAAATCAATGGCCTGATGTGCCACATTCAGATCCCCACAGCAAATGATGGGTTTACTTTGATCAAGCTCCTTCAAATACGCTGCAAATCGCACATCCCATTCTTTTCGAAAAGGCAAACGCTTCAATGCAGAAGATGAGTTGGGCGTGTACACAGTGATGAAATGAAAATCCTCGAATTCCGCCCGTAAAACACGGCCTTCCTCATCCAAATGCGGAACACCAATGCCTGCCTGAACAGCAATCGGTGGAATTTTGGTCAGTATTGCCGTTCCTGAATACCCTTTTTTGATGGCAGAACTGGAGTAGAGTTCATAGGCTTCAGCGCCATCGAGTCCAAACAAGGCCTCTCGAACCTGGTCATCTTGAGCCTTCGTTTCTTGCAGCCCAATGACATCAGGCGCCATCAATTTCAAGTCTTCAGAAAAATTCTTTTTTACAATGGCGCGGATGCCATTCACATTCCAACTAACAAGTTTCATGAGGGAGGGAGGGTATAGGGTCTGTTTTTCCAATGGTGCAGGAAGGTCAACGCTTCCGGAATGGTGCAGGCATGGTGGGGTTCGCTGTATTCCATCAAATGGGACAGATAAACTCCGCCATTTGTGTATTCTGAAGCCTGCTCCATATTTATGAAATGCTGTTCATCAGGGCATGGATTGACACGCAAGAGCAAATACTCCTGTGATTCAGGACAGAAGCCCATCATCAATGATCCTTCGTGATCATGCCCCATTTCCAATACAAGAGGAAGGTGCAGAAATCGGTTTTTCCATAACGGCATGTAGCCCATGCTGAAATAGGGGTAATGCCATTTACGGAACTGAATGCCTTCTTGTTTAAAGGCTTTTTCCAACCGACTCATGGCTTTTCGAAGTCCGAAGGCCAGCGTTTGTTTGGGGTCGTAATTTACATGGGAACCCCACCGTTTACTCGGCGTGTAATATTCCATATTCCCCAATTGAAGCTTGTAGTCAAAGGAAGAGGGCTTGTCCAAAACATAGCCGGGATAATACCAACGTCTATGGGTCGATTGGCCAAACTCAATTTCTTTCAGCATGGTATAAATGCCCAAGCTGTAATCGGCGTATGCTTCGTCATACATGCCAATCAAAGAGGCCATGCTGCGTTCACCCAAGTCAAAGTAAGACGCTGCAATCAACTGGTCTCCATCGAATACACAAATCTGCATCGTGTCAAAAACGGTTGAGTGAAATCCAGCGTGGAGGTACTCGTCCAATGTGGCATGAATGAACCCCTTAAAACGAGATTTATGTTGTTCGTATAGCCTTTGGTGCTCATCCCGAAGCGTCACTTCTCCGCACGTAATCGTGAAGCGGTTCTCGACCCGAGTCTTGATTTTTCGGTGTCGCTTTTTGATGGAATACTGATCCAGCCCCAATCGAATGTTGACCACCGAAAACACGTCGGCATCTACACACAATAAGTCCATCTTGTAAAGCATCACCGAGCCTCGAAACCAACCAGAAGCGAGGTACTGGTCGTAACGAGCGTGTGTGAGCTTTCGCGGAAAATGGGTTTGTACCAGCAAGTC
>CAWVYB010000028.1:0-18166 GCA_963934215.1 uncultured Flavobacteriales bacterium
GCCTCCATTGCAATTTGGAGGCTCGGCACCCGTTGCCAAAATGTTGATGGGCGTTGGTGGGAGCACCTCCACTTCAAACTCGGCTGAGCAGCCCGTAATCCCATCGATCAGAGTCAAGACATATTCGCCGGATTCGTTGACCAAAACGGAAGGTCCCGATTGACTGACAACGCCAGGCCCTGTCCATTGAAAATCTGGATTTGAAGTCAGGGTGGATACGTCAATGGAGGCTGTCAATTCCAAACAATCCAATCCGCTATTAGGAGAAACCGCCAATGTCGCTTCCGGCAAAGGATTCAATGTAATATTGAACGACATGTCAACCGCTGGACAGTCCGCTAGCTGCGCCGAAACCACAATGGTCGATTCAATGGCTTCGCCGGTATCATTCAAGGACGCCAACCAATCAGGAACATATCCATTTCCCGCTCCCTGCAAGCCCACATCCACATTGGAGTTGTCCCATGTCCATTGGACCCCCGCAATTCCGGAGTCATAATCGTCGATGAAAACTTCCTCATTGGAACAGATGGACAAATCGGGCAATGGAGGAATCACCACCAGAGGCAGGACATCAATCTCGACCGTCACCGGAAGTGCCGGGCATTGCAGATCGGGTGTGAAGACCGTATACGAAACTGTTTGAGTTTCATTGGAGCTGTTGAGGAGTTCATCGTTCAAAGGACTCCCCACTCCAACAGAAGCTCCAGTCACAGACAGGGGCGAAATTGGAGTCCAGCCAAATCCCATGCCTTCCACATTTCCTTCGATTTCTACTTCAAAAGGCTCGTTAGAACAAATAGGCAAGTCAATCTCTCCAATGGATATAACAGCAACCGGCAACACTTCAATGGTCCATAAAGAAGCGGGATTGGCCATGCAATTCACCCCCGCTTCCACCTCAACATAAAGCGGTTCAACTCCTTCATTGACCAACACCCAATCGTCTGGCGATTCCAATGGCCCCAAACCAATTCCAGCAAACGGAATAACTCCATTTAGTCCTGCATCGGGAACGGCCAACCAGGTAATGAGATAACCGGGCTGGGAGGAGTTCCAGGTAATAGGGTTCACCGTATCTCCGCTACAAATGGTAGTTTCAAAGGTGGAAGGTGTCACGGCTCCAAATGGAATGACCGCAATCACTTGCTGCACCGAATCCTCCCCACACGCATTTCCGGTATGCAACCAAACATGGTATAAGCCCGGCGAATCAAAACCCAACTCAATGGATTCTGAACCGGTGGTCCATCCGCCAAAAGAATAATCGGCTCCACTGGCTCCATTTGATGTACCCATGATGCCCGATTCCAAAACATATCCCGCAGACTCTTCGATGCTCCAAAAAACCAGTGTTGAGTCATTGCATCCCATGATGGTCACATTTTGTCCGGGTTCTCCCGTGCTGGTCAAAGTGACCACGTCCGAAAGACAAACAGGATTCAATGGATCCATTGAAATATCAGGCTCTGGGGCCGATGAAACGGTAATGGGACCAATCGTCACAACCGTTGGAATGCCATTGGCCGAGCATAAATTGGACGCGACCAATGTAGCGGAGTAAGCATTTTGAAGCGGCGGCAAAACTGGTGATATAATGTATTCCTCTCCACAAGAATTCTCGACGAAGGTGTGGGTCAACATCGTGTCACTGGACGTCGAAAAGGATTCAACGAACGTGATATCGGAATAACTGACGATGTAATCAATGGGGACGTTATTGGCCAGCACTTCCAATTGGTAATCTGAAGGAGTGCAGGTATTGAGTCCCGATCCTGATACCGTCACGATGGGCGCACTGCCATTGAACACGCGGTATGTTCGAATAATCGAACACCCATTGCTCAATGTCACTCTATGCTCCAACAGAAAATCACCAATGGGATAGTCGTGGTCGATGGCCGAATTAATGAGGTCATCTTGATTGGAGTCCGGTGAGCTGTCTCCCCAGTCAAAATTTTGCTCCACCGTACTTGGATAGTTTGACAGGAATGAAAAAAGCTGACTCTCATCTGAGTTGCATCGGCGAAATGTCGGCACAGACCCCACCATTTCCGATGCATATTCATCATCCGTCTGAAGCAATTGCAAGTCAGAAGTCGGCGATTGCAGTACTTCAATGCTTAATGTAAATACACTCGGTGGGGACCCGTTGTTGTTATCGACCGTCAATGCGGCTAACACATTGCCTACTGGCATGCTGTAGGTGACGGTTATGGGACCTGTATCGCTCGAAAATCCGGGTGAAGCTCCAAATCCAAATTGCCAATCATACGACACCAATGGCCCTGTGTCTTGAGATAAATTAATAAAGCCTATGGGCTCTCCAACACAAATTGTCAAGCTTCCATTGGTACTGGAAGGAATGGTTGTGAATTCCGCAACAGGGGATTGGGCCGATAGACTCAGACAGCTCAATGCTAAAAAAAAGAAAATAAAAACCAGATTTATTAAACTTTTCATTAACTGATTTACTTAAATCAAGCGCGAATAACAGTGCAATCTAGTGCAAACGATACTCTGAGCAATTGTCAAACAACAACATTTACATCCTCTAGCCAAGTGAGATTCATCACTGACTCTTCCCAACATTAGCGGCATATTCAGCGAGGTAGGCAAACGGCGCATTGAGCTCTCCCATGAGCGTTGTCTCACTCGCCGCGTGCAAGATGCCATCATCGTCCCCTGCTATCAGCAACGGGATGACATGTTCCATCAATTCACGACCAAACCCCTCGGAGGCATCGCGTGGCAACTCACATGGCAGATTGTCCACCGCCATGACGGTGATCGCACCGGGATGATCCAACACACATTCAGATTCAGTTACAGGGTCGTAGCCGTAAAGTGGGTCTGCAATGGTCGAAGGACGCACTGTGCAGGCCACGGGGCCGTCAATGTCGCAGGAAATGTCCGCTACCACCTTGACCGACCAGGCCGGGTTGCGCATGTCTTCTCGGGTGAATAAAAACGGCGATCCATCGGCCCAGAAATGTCCAGCAATGAACAAGTCGGCACGCTGTCCAAACGGCATGAAGGTGCTTTGGTACCCCGTCGCATCGTCCACAAATTCCGCATAATCAAACGGCTGGCCATCGATGCGTTCATTGTAATCACCCACATCCAAATGCACATAGACAGGATCCGGGAAGTCCATCCGCAAGAAATCATCCTTGTGCACGCCTCTTAACTTCATGTGTTTCAGCACCTCCAAAGCTCCTTGTCCGACCCGACCGCTTCCCGTTAAGACAATGCGAAAATCGTCGGGCAAATTCGCTGACTTGGCATGGTCCAACATCTCCTTCAGATCGCGGCACTCGATGGCCTTGGGCAATGAGAAGCGACCGCTTTGAATTCCATACGCTCGTATCCCATTGTAAGCACCGACCAGTCCGGCCCATCGTCCAAAACCGATGATCCGCTTGCCACTAGAGCGCTTCAGCATTTCATAGTCGATCAACCGAATTTTTCGTTCCAGCACCCCAGCCAATAAGGAGGCATTGTACGGCTGCAATTTGTATGTGTGACTGAAGAAGAGGTACGTTTTGGACGGAATGAGGTCTTCTACATTGACCTCCTTGACTCCAATCAAGACATCACACGAACTCAAATCCTCTTGGAGTTCCAGTCCTGCAGCCACATATTCCGCATCGGTTATGCGACGCACAGGACTCGGTTGGACGACGATTTCCAGTTCAGGATGGCGCACACTTAAAGTCGCACATTGTTCGGGCGTCAAGGGAACCCGTTGATCGGGAGGGGTCTTGCCTTCTCGGACAATACCGAGGCGCAAAGGATGTTCTGGGGAATACTGCAATGTCGATGGCTCTACGAGACCAAATTACGGGCATCCGTTCGCGTTGACCGCATCTTTTCCGGTTCTTATCGAACGTTCATTGTTGAGCAATGAAGCGGTAGGTCAGCGTTCCTGAAGCTGGACCTCCTGTCGAAGCTCGAAAGCTCGAACGTTTGGCACTGCGCAACGCCTCCTCAATCAAACAAGCACGAACTGATTCGAGATTGTCAGATGCCTTAGAAACCTTGGCTCCTTGCAAAGACACATTTCGCACACCTCCAGCAGACGTTACTTCCACCATCACGACCACGACTCCTCCACCGCGGCAACGATACCCCGGCATATCCAATTGAAGTTCCTCACGCCCAGGCACATCAAAGGCAACGGTGACTTGTCCGTCAAAACGACTGTCCCACTCCTCGTATGTCTGGATGCTTTCACGCTGACCATCATCAGGAATAGCTTCCAAACCAAAATCCTTTTGCTCCGCTGCCAACCGCGCAAATTCAGCATCTTCCATGGCGCGTAGTTCTGCTTCTACATCCGCAGCCATTTGCTGTTCATCCTGTGTTGCTCCCGACGAACGACGTTCTGTAGATACTGATTTGGAAGCATCTGATCTCAAATTGGCCACCTCGCTCTCCATCCGCTGGCTCAAGAATTCTTCAAGGGTGCGCTCAACGGGAGCATCTACCTCAGACCATTGGCCAACGGCGACTTCCACAAAGTTCGTTTGGGGAGCGCTCGTACCGTGCAAAGGTTGAATCCACAAAACCAACAAAGTCGCTGTATGCAATCCCAACGTCAGGGTGATGGCCAACCAAAAGCGATTTCTCTGCTTATTCTTTGGATCGCTTAAGTGCATCAATCAAGTATGATTGAGGTCTCCCGTTTCCAGGTATCGACAGTGATACTTCGGTCGCCTTTGAAATAATAGATTCCCGTCTTTGTGACGACTTTTCGATACCGCACGACCAAGTTTCCTGTTCTCACCGTGCGCTCAATGACCAATCCATTGGGGATATCATAGGATTCCTCGTGGATGCCCATCAAGACTTCTTGATCTTCCTCCGAAAGGACATACGCATCTTTGTCGTCGGTCTCTGCGTTGGCCTTTTCCAATCCTTCCATGCGGGAGTCGTATGCCCTTCGATCCGCCTCTGTCTTGCGCTCAGACAACCGCCGATTCACTTGCCTTTCCTTTCTTCGAACTTCCGCATAGCGCTCCTGGGAGCGTAAATCAGCACCCTCACCAACTTTTCGGTATTGCCGTGTTTTATCGTCTGCATTTTCGGCATTGACCGAACGCCGATCCGCTGCAGCCCGATTGACTCCACGAAACACGTTTCGCCAGTTTCGCTTTTTCTGCTCCAATTCAGGAACAGCTAGAGCGAAGTCACGACTGCGATTTCGCTTCAAACGAGCGCTTTGATCCTTTTTCACTTGTGCGGTTTGCGCACCTTGTTCTTGCAGTTCTCGTCCGTTTTGAGCCGACTGAGCCGCATTCCGCTCGTACCCTTCTGCTTGATCCTTCATCGAATCCACACGACGATTCTGCGCATTGACGGCATCCTGCACCATGGCTTTTTGCCCGCGCTCCAAAGCACTCAAATCAACCAAGTCTCCTTCGATACGCAGATTGGCAGCGAGAGCAGATTGCCGCTGCAAATCCGCAGCTGCCAACTTCTTATTCTCCACATCCAGTTGACGGGAACGCTCTTCACTTTTCAATGCCTCTTGGTAATACAGCTCGACCTCATCACTTTCTTGGCTATTCATCGCCGAAGCCAACTCCTGAGCACGGTTTCGCGCTTGATCCTCTTTGCGTTGACGATCCGCATTGGCTTGTTCCAAGCGAGCTCGTTCGGCATCCAATCGGCGCTGCCGTTCAGCTTCATCACTTTGGTCGGCTGACGCATCCGCTTGTTCCGCCTCACGATCAGCCGCAGCACGCTCGGCCTCTAAAGCAGCCCTCCGGGCCTCCCGATCGTCCGTTTCATCCACAGGCTCAGATGAATTCCGTTTTTTAGCAATCCGAATCAACCGACCGCTGGCATAGCGGTCATCCGATTTGAGCTCAAGAGCCTCGGAGTAATATGCGCTGGCCGTATCCCAATCTGCGGCATCATACGCCGCATCACCGGACGTTATGAGTTGGTCGAATTCAGCATCCAAAAGAGCCGCTTCATCCGATGCTGCTGCAGTCTCTGACTCCTGTGCTTCTCGCACTTGACGGTCGGCGGACGCTTCCTGCTCCGCTTCTTCGGCCCGTCGAGCATCCCGTGCGTCTCGAGCATCCGCAGCGGCCTGCTGACTTGCCCGATCATCTTCGTCCTGCTTGTCTGCCTTGTCACGGCCTTTGCCTTTCGATGAAGAACGTGCTTCTGATTTGGCCAAAGCCTCATCGATCCGCCTCTGAGCCTCGGTCATCCGTTGCACAGGGTAACGTTCATCGGGCAACACAGCCAAGGCTTCTCCGTACTTGATAATAGCCGCAGCATAATCATCATTCCGAAACAAGATATCCGCATCATCATTGATGGCATCATACTGTATTTGCAATTCACGCATGCTCGCGCTCGAAGCTTCGCGGTCTGCTCGCTCCTGCTCCCTTCGCAAGCGTTCTGCATCCTCCGACTCAGCTTCAGCAATGCGCTCTCGGCATTCCGCCGCACGTTGCTTGGGCAAGCGCTCAGCAGGGAGCAAACGAGAGGCCTCTTCGTATTTCACAAGTGCCGATGCATAGTCGTCGTCTCGGTACAAGTCGTTGGCAACATCAATCAGCGCCTCGAAGGCCACAGTTCGTTCAATAATCGAAGCGGATTCAGAGGCCAAATCGTCAATACGGATTTGAGCTTCTTCTTTGCGATCGCGCGGGTATCGCTCTGCGGGCTTCAATTCAATGGCTTCATCGTATGATCTAATCGCCCTTTCATACTGCTCTCGATCAAAATAGTTATCCGCCTCAGCGAGCACCTCATTGTATGATCCATCCTCTTCCATGGCCTCGCGACGGGCCTCCACATCCCGCAAGCCCTTAGCCGGCTCGGGAGCATCGGGCCGCATCACAGCAGCCGCTTCAAATGATTCAATGGCTTCGTCCAAACGGTCCGCATCCAAAGCCGTCTCTCCAGCATCCAAAAGCTCCACAAAAGCGGCCTCCGACTGGCCTGAAGCTAAAAATTCATCCAATTTGACCTGAGCCGCAGCGCGTTTAGCCTGTGCATTGGCTTCATCTGGAAACAGAGCCAAGGCGGAATCGTAAAAATCTACCGCTCGCTGCCACTCTTGTTTTCCCATCGACTGATCCCCTTTTTTCAAGAAGGCATCAAAGTCCTCCCGCATCTTCTCAAGCTCACCTTCCATGCGCTCTAGCCGGGAAAATTCGGCTTGAACCTTATTCCGCATTCGAACGGTATAATTGTTGTCAAACACCACCGTATTCTTGGCAGCATCGTACTCACCTCGGCCGTATGGGTTTTCGAATATGCTTTCATCAAAACCCGGAGGAAGAGGAAACATGGACATGTCCAAATCCATATTCCGATTCCCTATCGTGCTCTCAGGAATGCCCGAAGCATCGACTTCAATGCGTTTGTTGCTATGCCCCTCCAGTTCAAAACTGAATGTATAATCATGACGCAAAGGCAACTCAAAATCATAATCTCCTTTGGCATCGGTCAACAGTTCATCAAACACGTTGCCGTCCTGCAAAACAACCACCTTGACGCCCAATAGCCGTTTGTTGGTGTCATCCATTTTCACAGATCCAAACACCAAAAACAAATCATCTTGGGCTGAAACAGAAGGCAGACAAAGCCCCATCAGGACGAGGCATAGAAACCCATAGATCATGGATCTACTGCATTTCTGAACGGTCGTCGAAGGCTTCAATGAAAATTTCAATCTATTTTGGCTCTTGAGGGTATTCATGGGCAATTCCATGGCTTCTTATGAACGTAAAAATATGGCATTTAGTTATTGGGAGTCGAAACAGTGGTTAAGTGACCGCAATTTAGTGGTTGTTGGCGGAGGAATTGTTGGACTCTCCGCGGCTTTGCGCGTCCGTGAATTGCACCCAAATTGGAAGATTACCGTGATCGAACGCCACCCTTTTGGTGGAGGAGGCAGTACGCGAAATGCTGGTTTTGCATGCTTTGGAAGCGCCACCGAATTGCGCGAGGATCGAATCACTTTAGGTGACGCCTTAGCGTTGGAACTGGTGCAAAAGCGCTGGACCGGATTGCAGCTGTTGCGAAAACGACTCGGAGACCAGGCTTTGGGCTATCGAGAATCAGGCAGCGTGGAGTTGTTTCTCAAGCGCTTCGCGCAACATAGTGCCGTTCCTTCTGCAGAAGAGCTGGAGGACCTCAACAGATGGATTGCACCTGTGACCGGCACTACCCAAACGTTTGAGAACATCCCTTCACACCAATTGCACGGTATGGACGCTGCGGCCATTGAACAGGCCATCTCGTCCCCTCTCGAAGGGTGCATCGACACCGGATACATGATGCAAGCACTCCAAAGTGAAGTGCACAAAGCCGGCATTGATCTCGTGCACGGCTGCCATGTAACGGGCGTCGAAAATGGTCCCCAACCGCGCATTCGGATTTCGGAGACTGCTGCTGGGGGCACCTGGTTTGATACGGAACGACTGCTGCTTACCACCAATGCTTTTGCCCGTGAATTGCTTGATGACCTGGACGTCCACCCGGCTACCAACTTGGTTTTGGTCACTGAACCTCTGCAAACACTCTCCCCGCAGCCCACCGTGCACATTGACGCGGGCTATGTCTATGCGCGATCCATTGAAAATCGGTTGCTAATCGGCGGTGGAAGGCATTGGGGAATCGATGCCCCTGAAGCTTTGGAAGCGCGGTTATTGGAAACGATGCGCGCAATCTGGCCGGAATCAAAGTCTTTAAAAGTAGACCACCGTTGGACTGGAGTATTGGGAATTGGTCCAGCGAGACTCCCTATTATACAAGCCGTTCAATCAGGCATTCACGTGGCCGTGAGGCTTGGCGGAATGGGCGTAGCCATGGGCATGCAATGCGGCCAGCAAGCCGCAGCGCTCGTCGCTGAGACTTAAGTTCCCCACGTCCGACAAACACCTGTTTCGATTCGATTGAAACCTTTTGGAGAGTCTGCGCGTAAAGAGGCAAGTGAAAAGTCTCATTAAGCTCATTCGACCCATGCGAATTGCATCTATCCTATTGTTAACTGCAGCAACACTCAGTGTTCAACAGCAGTCTTTGTTCGCTCAAACAAGCGTTCGTCTCCTTACTGGTCCAACCAGTTTTACGGGCTCTTCCAATTTGGAGGATGGCATCCAGATCTCTGGAACGGGAACGTATTCGTCTCAGATAGCATTGTCCACCAGTGTGCGCCCCTGTATTTCGATTGAAACACAAGCACAATGGGGAGAGCTTGGTCTGACCGCTGCGAATCGCAAGAACGAAATGGCCACCTATCAATCTGCTAGTGCAGGCGTTAGGTTGCATCTACCGCACAACCAAGAGAGACATCTCCAACCTTGGATCAGTATTGGTGCCGCTTGGCTCAAACAATCCAATTTTGCAGACCTCTTGGATGCAGAGAATGTGGAATACCAGGTTTGGGATAACGGGATGGTATATGACATGGCCGAAGACGCGCCTTACGCAGACGCCCAGGCCAATCCAATGATGCGTGATTACAATTTCGAGACACGCACAGCAACAAGCAACAACCTCGCCATTCCGATTCAAATCGGGTTGGATTTGAATTTGACAACCCGTCTTTTTGCTTCCGCATCCCTATCGACTTTGATGGGAGCTGAAGCGAGTTTGGACCCGCGTCCAGACCACCTCGATTGGTTGACCACGGCCCAAGCAGGCATTGGCATACGTCTTGGGAAAGCACATGCTGAACCCAAGGGAGAGGCCTTTCCAGAAGCGCTGTTGCTACTCGGAGATGACGCTGACAGCGATGGTGTTAAAGACTCCAAAGACCGTTGCCCAGGCACAATGGCTGGAGCGCCGATTGACAAGCATGGATGTGCACTCGATTCAGACAAGGACGGGATTGCTGACTACAAGGATGCTGAGCCCCATTCAAAACACCGCAGAGTGAACGAACGTGGCGTTGCATTGAACGAAGAGCAGTGGGCCGCAGTCATGGCGCCCAAATCTGCAAATCCAGCGACATTCCAAGAAGTATTTCAACGCATTGAATCGGAAGAAAGCAAGAACATGGTCACTCCTGTGGATGCGAAAGGCCGCACACCTGCTGAATTGCGCTTACTCAAGACTTTTGGATCCAAAAAAACAACGATTCCAGTAAAAGCTGTAAAAGCTGTAAAAACAGCCCCAAAAACAGCCAACAACACCGAAACAGAGCGTCTAGAATTCGAAGGTCTTGCCGTTGCCACAGCAATTCAGCAGGTGATGAAGCCGACGTTTCGTGTGCAGCTCGCCGAAGGGATACGCGATTTAAATATGGACGAAGTTGCTCCGTTTCTATTGGAAGGTGATGTCATTCAAAAGTTCAATCAAATCAGTGAACTGTGTATTGTTACCCCATCGACTTCCAGCCTCGATCAAGCAGAACAATTGCTCTCCGAGATGAAGGGAAACGGGTTTTCCAACGCACAGATCATCGGTGATTTCAAAGGGAAACTAATTGATTTTGACGCTGTAAAAGTGTTGCGAGATACTTGGTCTGCAGAAAGTGCCGCACAATTCATGCATTGATTGACACGGACTTAAGATGCAAGCAGGTCAGCCCTTCATTGGACTGGCCTGCTTTGCTATTTACCCCTGTTTCAGCGATCGCTTCAGCGCTAGTTTTTGCACGACCCTCGTTCCATCTAAGGCTGCAGAGAGAATACCTCCGGCATACCCACCTCCCTCACCACAGGGGTACAATCCGGACACATCCGGATGCTCCAATGAATACGGATCTCGCGGAATACGAACCGGACTGGATGTACGCGATTCCGGCGCGACCAAAATGGCATCCGGATGGAGAAACTCTGGCATTTTACGACCAAACGCGCGCAAGCCTTCAACCAATGGTTTCGCGATGCTCGCAGGAAGCAATGCTCTTAAGTTAACTGAGACAACCCCGGGCACATATGAGCACGCAGGCAAGTCACGCGACACCCGTCCTTCGTCACCCGCTAGAAAATCCAACAACCGTTGCGCGGGCGCACGCTGTGTTTTTCCGCCAGCCGCCCAACACGCCTGTTCAACCATGCGCTGAAAGTCGAGGCCCCCAAGAGGCCCTTCAAATCCAGCTTGCTCCCAAGTTTCGTGATCAATCTGAACCACCATGCCGGAGTTGGCATAGGGATTGTTTCGCTTCGAAGGGGACCAGCCGTTTGTTACGATCTGCTCTTGCTCTGTGGCACAGGGTGCAATAATTCCTCCGGGGCACATGCAAAATGAATGCACACCGCGACCGTCCACTTGGCAAACCAATTTATAGGATGCTGGCGGAAGCCAATCACCCCGTTCTTCACCGTGGTATTGGACCTGATCAATCAAGGTCTGGGGATGCTCAACGCGCACACCAATGGCAAACGGCTTCGCTTCCAACTTCCATCCCTTTCCATGCAACAGAAGGAACACATCCCGCGCGCTGTGTCCTGTCGCCAAGACCAAGGCTTCACAAGCCCGTTTCACCGTGGTGTCCGTCGATAACTCCAGCCACTCAATGGCCTTCACGCTCCCCATTTCCTCAAGAACATCGACCATGCGGCAACCAAAATGCACCTCGCCTCCAGCATTCACAATGGCCTCACGCATAGACTGGATGATCTCAGGTAACTTATTGGTTCCGATGTGTGGATGAGCATCCACCAAAATTGCGGGGTCCGCACCAAAAGAAACCAAACATTCTAGAGCAGAACGGATGTCCCCTCTTTTGTGGCTGCGGGTATACAATTTACCATCACTATAAGTTCCAGCTCCACCCTCACCAAAACAATAATTGGAATCCGGGTTGACTTGGTGATCTTGGGTGATCCGCACCAAATCCCTTCTGCGTTGGCGCACTGCGGCTCCACGTTCAATGATGATTGGACGAAAACCCTGTCCCAAACATTCCAAAGCGGCAAACAACCCTGCAGGACCCGCGCCAACAATGACAATTTCAGGGGCATCTGATGGCAAAGGTGGTGCGCTCCAGACGGGAAATTCCAAACTCGGAAGCACATGACCCTTCTGAGCGACATCCACAGTCCACACGGCTTTTACAGGGCGTCTTCTGGCATCCAAGTTCTTCCGAATTACGCGGAAATCACCCAATTCATCAAGCAACCAACCGGCTGCATCTGCCACTTCCTGCGCTAAGATTTCTTTTTGAGCAGCCAAGCTTGCAGGCAGTTGCACCTCCACTTGGCCCAATGGAGTATCCAGTCGTTTGCGATCTTGGAAAGCACGATGTGTCCTAGATTTTCTTTTGCGATGGGCTTTTCCAGTTGGCTTGGACATGGTGCGAAGATAATCCCGACTGACATGGAAGCAGAAAAGCGGAACAACGTACCTTCGTGATTCATGCACCCGATTCCATGAAACCTTCAGATTTTCCTCACAATCCGCTCCTCTTTGAGCGAAAAAACTTAAGCGACGAAGCCATCCGAACGTTGTTCAGCCAGCTGCTGCTTCCGCGGATGATTGAAGAGAAAATGATGAGCCAACTGCGCCAAGGAAAAATCTCCAAATGGTTCAGCGGCATGGGACAGGAAGCAATTAGCGTGGGTGTTGCAGCGGCACTCAACCCCGATGAGTTCATCTTGCCCATGCACCGAAACCTAGGCATCTTCACAACGCGAGGCATAGGCCTCGATCGCTTGTTTGCTCAATTCCAAGGCAAGGCGCATGGGTTCACAAAAGGACGCGACCGGTCTTTTCACTTTGGTTCCAAAGAACACCACATCGTTGGTATGATTTCCCACCTCGGACCACAGCTGGGCATCGCCGATGGCATTGCCTTGTCGCACAAATTGGACAACAATGGCAAAGCAACCTTGGTGTTTACGGGTGACGGCGGTGCTTCTGAAGGTGACTTTCACGAAGCCGTCAACGTCGCTGCAGTCTGGGATTTACCGGTCGTCATTTGCATCGAAAACAACTCATGGGGCTTATCGACTCCTTCCTCTGAACAGTTCCGTTGTGAGCATTTTACAGACAAAGCCATTGGGTATGGCATCCCCCAAGAAGATGCCATCCAGGTTGACGGCAACGACATCTTAGCTGTTTTCCACGCTGTGAAACACGCAGCGCAACAGGTTCGCGAGCGGCCTCGGCCTATCATTTTGGAATTCAAGACGTTCCGAATGCGTGGACACGAGGAAGCTTCAGGTACGAAATATTACCCTGAGGGCCTGATCGACCATTGGGCACAAATAGACCCCGTCGAGCGATTTACGGAGTGGGCCATGGCATCGGACGTTATGACCGAAGAGCATCTTGAGAAATTGCGGGCAGAACACAAAGCCGCCATCGAACACGGTCTCAAATTCGCAGCTGCAGAGCCCGCCATCGTGGCCGATTTGGCAACAGAATTGAATGACCGCTTCGCTCCCATTCCAGAATCGACCTTGCCAGAAGGCACCACATCCTCTGGGGAAAAAGGTGAAATGCGCATGATCGACGCCATCCAAGATGGCCTTGGCCAGGCCATGGAACGCCATGATAACTTGGTACTCATGGGGCAAGATATCGCTGATTATGGAGGCGTTTTCAAAGTCACGGAAGGATTCACCGATCGGTTTGGAAAAGACCGCGTTCGCAATACACCCCTCTGCGAATCTGCGATCGTTGGTGCGGCATTGGGACTCTCCATCGCTGGCAAAAAGGCCATGATGGAGATGCAATTCAGTGATTTCTCAACGGTTGGATTCAATCAAATCGTCAATAATCTCGCGAAAATCCATTGGCGATGGGGGCAAGCGGCCGATGTTGTCGTGCGCATGCCAACAGGTGGAAACGTCGGTGCGGGACCCTTTCACAGTCAATCGATCGAAGCATGGTTCTTTCACGTACCCGGCTTGAAGATTGTTTATCCCTCTACTCCCGAAGATGCGAAAGGACTTTTGATCGAAGCCTTTGAAGATCCCAATCCGGTACTGTACTTCGAGCACAAGTTTTTGTACCGTTCGCTTTCCGGCATGGTCACCGAAGCACCATTTAGAACTCCCATTGGAAAGGCCCGCATAGCCTCAACAGGTCAGAATGCCACCATAGTAACCTACGGATTGGGAGTCATCTGGGCTGAGTCACTTCAAACAGAACATCCAGAGTGGTCGTTGGAAATCATCGACTTGCGGACCTTGCTCCCATGGGATGAAGAAACGGTCATGGCGAGTGTTCGAAAAACGAATCGGGCTTTGGTATTGCACGAAGGCACGATGACCGGCGGCATTGGCGCAGAAATTAGCGCGCGCATCCAAGAGTCGTGTTGGACCGATTTAGATGCCCCAGTGACACGGGTGGCAGGTCTGGATACGGCCTTCCCTTTTGCCGCAGATTTAGAGAAACAATTCTTGGCCAATCACCGGCTGGAAGAAGCGCTAACCACGTTGCTTGCCATCTGATTTGAATTGGACCTGAGACGGCAAAAGCCAAATCCCTCCGAAAACAGATCGTTGTCCTTCCTTATCGGCCACGCATGCGCATGACCTGTGGATTTTGAATGGCAGCCTCTACCTGCTTGATGTCCTTCTTCAGCATGCCCTTCTTGTCCAAACGCTTGCATTCAGCGAGCAGGGCTTTGGCCAATTTGGGCTTGCGTTTCGCTGAAGCCACGACGGCCAAATTCAATTTAACGGCGGCTTTATCATGGTCTTGCTTCAACCCCATTTCCAACGCCTCTCGCAACAGACGTTCGGCGTCATTCATGTTATGCTCCATGGCCAAGCTGCCCATCAAAAAGTACCAATACCCACGTCTTCGTGGCCACAGATGCTTAGGATTCACACGGCTCAGCCACTTTCGTGCATCGTCCATTTTCTGTTGACGCAGGTTGACAAATGCCATGATCAAGCGCAAACTCTGAAGGGTCATTAAAACAAAGAGAGCACACACCAGGACCATGCCTACTCCACTCCCGATATGTCCTTTCAAAAACAATGAAATGGCGTAAGCCAAACTGCCTAACGCTAATGCGATTTTGATGATGCGCGTGTCCATGAACTCGTGGTACTTTTGTGGGACAAATTTACCGCTTCAAATGGATTGGGAAACATTGGACTCTAAGGAAACATTTCAAGCAGCATTGATAGCCTCGCATGAGCAGCTGGTTGTCGTGTTCAAACACAGCACGCGTTGCAGCATCAGCCGCATGGCGCTGAAATTGACAACGAACCAGTGGGATCTTCCTACGACTGTGCGGCCCCTATTGTTAGACCTATTGAATCACCGAGATGTGAGTCAGAACATTTCCGAGGCGCTCGGTATTCACCATGAATCGCCGCAAATGCTGGTGATTCGAGATGGCAGGTGCGTCCACCATGCCAATCACCACCACATTGACCCAACGGCCGTCAAAGCGTACCTTTAGGCCATGGCTTCTATTCTTAAACTCCGTGTCATTCTTGACACCGAAGACGATGTTTTTCGGGACATCGAAATTGAAATGAGTGCCCCTTTGGAGCACCTGCATTTGGCAACATTGGATGCCTTCGACTGGAACAATGCTCCGGAAATGGCCTCATTTTTCAAAAGCAATGATGCGTGGGATCGCGGTGACGAAATCCCTCTGATGTCCATGTCTCCCGAATTGCCAAGCATGGAATCAACCACCGTTGGTGATCTGTTGCCCACGTTAGAAGCGCGAGGAGTCTATGCTTACGATTACTTAAGAATGTGGTGCTTCTATTTGGAGCCCCTGTCTTGGGAGGAGGCGGATGAAACCATTGCCTACCCCCGACTGATGCTACAATTTGGAACGGCGCCAGACCCAAACAGCCGTCAACCAGAAGGGCTGGATGACTTGGAGTCATTGGCCGAAGAAATTGAACGAACGAAAAAGGGTGACGCTGAGCCATACAAAACGGGAGATCCTGAATTGGATGCTTACCTCAGCGGAGACCAAGATGAGGACGAAACGCAGGGTGGGGAGATGGACAACATCGATGATTACGGTGACCTTTTATAGATACGCAACGACACTTGACCCCCTCCGCATCCTCCTATCACTCGCCATCGGCACCCCTTACGCCCGGTGAACGCCCACTACTTTTTGTCGTAGTTGGGCCCACTGCCATTGGCAAAACAAGCATGGCCATCGGATTAGCAAAATGGCTAGGATGTGAAATACTGAACGCCGATTCTCGCCAAGTCTACCGTGACATGCGCATTGGAACGGCGCAACCAACGGCCACTGAATGTGCAGAAGTCCCCCATCACTTTGTCAATTTCTTGGATGTCGAGAAGTTGTACAGCGCTGGACAATTCGAAAAAGACGCCTTGCACTGGCTAGAAAGCTGGTTCTCGAGCCATCGGACCGCTGTCATGGTAGGAGGCAGCGGATTGTACATCAAAGCCGTTTTGGAAGGACTTGACGAAGTGCCTGCATCGGTCGAAATCCGTGAACGCCTTCGCAAGGAGCTCGAAGAAAACGGCGCCGACTCGCTGCTCAAGCAACTCAAGGAATTGGACCCCATTCACTATGCTAAAATGGATCGATCCAACACACAACGGGTCATTCGGGCATTGGAAGTGTGTTTGGCCAGTGGAAAACCCTTTTCTTCTCACCATAGCAACTCCGCAGCCGAAAGACCTTTCGATATCCGAGTCATTGGACTGGAAATGAACCGCGAATGGCTCGTCGACCGTATCAACGCTCGAGTAGAACAAATGGTCGAAAATGGGTTTGAGTCTGAAGCGCGTGAACTGCATCCCAAGGCGCATCTCAATGCACTGCAAACGGTAGGGTATCGAGAGTGGTTCGATCACTTCGACGGAAAACTATCTCGCGACCAAGCCATTTCTGCCATTCAAGTCCATACCCGGCAGTTTGCAAAGCGGCAAATGACTTGGTTCAAACGCATGGACGGAATCAATTGGTTCGACGCCTCCAATCGCATGGCGGCATTCAATTGGGCCATGGCTTGCTGTGCAGAGCGGGGATGGTCTCCCGCCCCTATTGACGGAACAGAACCCCCTATGACCTGATCATGCATCCGGAAGGCAACAAGGGAACCAACCCTAAAAAGACGCAAAAGCTGCGCGCCAAAAGCTCGCTGCATGTTTGGAGCGGCGACTACATGGGCGCCTTTGACACACAAACTTCACGCGACCTAGAGTTCAATGCCATAAGAACATTATTGCTGGGGTATTGCCACAACCCAACCGCACAAGAGCGTGCTCAAAACTTGAAACCCTTCCGCAATAGAAAACGGATGGTGCGTGCGCTGGAGGAGACCAAAGAATTTCTACAAATAAGGCGTGAATCCATTCCATTTCCAGCGGTAGGTTGCGACGAAATCCATCGGGAAATTGAGCGCCTCAACATTCGAGAGTCTGTATTAAGTGAACCGCAATTCATGCGCTTGCGCGTCGCATCTGAAACAATCAATGATGTCGTTGCCGCCCTTCAAGGGCGCGATTCTATCAACCCCCGCCTCTTCTATTTATTGCGCAACGTCAAGGCTACAACTGAACTCATTGACCCCATTGACAAGGTCTTTGATGCCAAGGGGAGTGTCCGCAGCAATGCCTCCGCAAAGCTGGTCACTATTCGAGAAGACATGATCCGTGTGAGGCGATCCATCAATCGCCAATTCATCAAGTCCCTTAAAGATTGTGCTGAACGGGGATGGCTAGCCGACACCAAGGAAGGCTTTATCAATGACCGTCGCGTGCTTTCGATCAACAGCACGCACAAACGAAAAGTGCCCGGAACCGTCCTAGGACAGTCCAACAATGGCAGCATCACATTCATCGAGCCAGCCGTCAATATTTCACTCAATTTTGAGATGGAAATGTTGCGAGACGACGAGCGCAAAGAGATTTTACGCATTCTCCGAGATCTGACACAAGGGATCAGAAAGCACCTTCCGCTGATCAAGGCGTATCAAATATTGCTGGTCGAACTGGACTGGATTCGAGCCAAAGTGCAACTCGCTCAGGAAATGGGTGGAGACCTCCCGGGCTTGCGAACAGAAAGCGGTTTTCACTTAATTCAAGCGTACCACCCCCTTCTTTACCTGCAAAATGAAAAAGCGGGGACGAATACGGAACCGCAAACCATCGCGCTTCATCCCAAAGGACGGATGTTGGTTATTTCTGGGCCCAACGCAGGCGGAAAGTCCATCACGCTCAAAACGGTAGGGTTGTTGCAAGCCATGCTTCAAAGCGGGCTCATGGTGCCGGCCCA
>CAWVYB010000029.1:0-17908 GCA_963934215.1 uncultured Flavobacteriales bacterium
GGCTCCATGGCCCTCAGTCGGTGCGTTTCGTTCTCGAGCATGCAACAAAGATACCGATGTTGCGGAGCGTCTTTCATTCCTTGGTAATTTGCGCTCGATTCTCAATTTAATCGCACCATGCACGCATCGATTTCAAGGCCAATTCAAAACATGCGCACCGGGCGTTTTGCCGGACTTCATTTTTTGTCTATTGTGCTCTTGGCCGGTCTATTCCTCAGTGGCTGCACCATCAACCGGGACATCATGTTCAAAACGGGCGATGGCTATGATTTTGCCTCGTTGGAGGACATCGGGTCTTCGGAATACCGCATTGCACCCAATGATTTGATCACCTTCCAGTTGTTTTCAAATGAAGGCGAACGCCTGAATCAAATGACAGCAGGAAGTGCAGATAACAAAGTCGTAGGGAACCAAAATATGATGAATCAGCAGAATCAGATAGCCTACCTGGTGCGTCAGGATGGTATTTTGGAACTGCCTGAAGTGGGGGATATTAGATTGGAAGGATTGACCATTGAAGCGGCAGAACGGTTGCTGGAAGAGGCCTATAGTAGCTACTACAACAGGCCATATGTAGTCATTCGGGTCACCAACAAACGCGTGCTGATGTTTCCTGGGGAGTCGGGACGCGCCCTCGTCATTACGTTGGAAAACATGAATACCAGTCTCTTGGAGGTCATGGCGTTGGCTGGTGGCATAGGGTCACGAGCCAATGCTTCGAAAGTCAAGTTGATTCGCCGGACTGAAGAGGGAAACAAGGTGTACCAGATGGATTTGTCAACATTGGACGGATTGAGCGACGCACAACTCGTGGTCCAGGCGAATGACATTATTTATGTGGAGCCGTTGCCGCAATTGGCTCGGGAGTTGGGAGAAAGCTTGAGTCCACTCACCGCGCTTTTGTCCACCTTTACGTTCTTGTATGCCTTCATTATCAACACGCCAAATTGAGATGGAAATTCGAGATTTGACTCTGGCAGGATTGAAATTATTGGTGCCACGGCAATTCAAAGATGACCGGGGTGTTTTTTGGGAAACGTGGCGAGAAGGCATGTTGCTGGATGACCAAGGAAATTCCTTGGACTTTGTCCAAGACAACTTGTCGATCTCAAAAGCCGGTACCCTCCGCGGAATGCACTTCCAACTTGCTCCCCATGCTCAAGGCAAGTTGGTCCGAGTTGCGGCGGGCTTTATTTTGGATGCGGTTGTGGATTTGCGTGCAGATTCGCCGACACGAGGCCAATTTGAGGTTACACCCCTTTCAGCAACCAACGGTCACCAACTGTGGGTTCCTGCTGGTTTTGGTCATGGGTTTTTGGCCTTGGAGGACCAGACCACTGTGGAATACCGCTGCACGGGGAGCTACCATCCCGAGTCGGAGGGTTCGATTCGGTGGGATGATCCCGATGTCGCCATTGACTGGCAGTTGGAATTGTTGGGTGATGTGCAGGCTCCATTGCTCTCAGAAAAGGATGCCAACGCCCCTTTGCTGAAAGACATTGATTGGCCTTTTTGATCGGGTGAAGGAGCCGTTCTAAGTTGTTCATAATTCGCGCATGATCGCCGGAGTTTTGACCCTTGACTATAGCTGCTATGAATAATTTTGATTCATGGCTTTCAATAATTTTTTCGCTCGCGACAAACGCCGTTTTTCAGGCGTAAGCAGTATGTTTTTTCTGCTTTTAGTCGCCATTGGTTTTGGAGCAACAGCCTGGTCCCCCAACACTCCAGCTGTTGGGGATGAGAAAGATTTCCGAGAGGAGAGCACTATAGATGCATTAGGAAATGGGTCGCAGAATCAATCGCCCAGGATGCCCGTTCGCCTATCCCTGGCCGATGAAGTTGTCCCAATGGAAGCCTTCGGCGTGCGGGAGCAATTGGATCGAGAGCTGGTGGTGAACGCTTACCGCCACGGTTCGACCATGTTGTACATGAAGCGAGCCGCGCGGTGGTTTCCGATGATCGAACCCATTTTAGAAGCGCATGGAATTCCGGATGACTTTAAATACTTAGCGGTCATTGAGAGTGGATTGGATCAGGTGGTTTCGCCTGCCGGGGCCACTGGTTTTTGGCAGTTCATGAAAGGAACGGCTCCAGAGTTTGGATTGCGCGTATCGTCTGAAGTGGATGAGCGCTACCATGTTGCTAAATCAACGCATGCTGCCTGTGCCTATCTCCTCGAGGCCCGAGAGGCGTTTGGAAGTTGGGCATTGGCCGCTGCATCTTATAATATGGGGATGGCAGGGGTGCGACGTGAATTGAAAGAACAAGGTGTCGGTTCGTATTGGGAGCTGCAGCTCAATGCCGAAACGGCCCGCTACGTATACCGTTTGCTGGCCATCAAAACCATCTTTGAAGAGCCCCAAGCATATGGCTTTGACTTGCGCGCTGAAGCGCTGTATGCTCCGTATGAAGTCGTGAGCCATCGTGTCAAGGGGGTCATTCCAGATTTGGCTCAGTTTGCGCGTTCACACGGTTCAAACTTGAAGGAATTGAAAACATTGAACCCGTGGCTTCGTAAGGGTCGATTGAACCTGGTGCAAGGCGATTCTTTACTGATCCACCTGCCCATAAAATAAACCACGGCGTAAATTAGAGGATGACTGATTATTTAAAAGCGGCCCTAAAAGCGGCCTTGGAGGCGGGCGCAGCGATTTTAGAGATTTACCATTCTGGCGATTTTGATGTCACGGTCAAAGGCGATGATTCACCGTTAACACGAGCGGATTTGGCCTCGCACGAGGTTATCGTTTCTCATTTGGGGGGCACGAACATTCCCATCTTATCGGAAGAAGGCCGAGGGATTCCATTTGATGAACGCAAGGATTGGAGGCAACTATGGATCGTGGATCCGATTGATGGAACCAAGGAATTCATCAAGCGCAATGGAGAGTTCACCGTCAACCTTGCTTTGGTCGAGGAAGGCGTCCCTGTGTTGGGAGTCATCTTCGTTCCTGCAACGGGGGAAATGTATTATTCGGATCGAGAATCTGGAGCTTTCAAGGTGGAGTCTATGGGGTCCATGGAAGATCAAACATCGGCTCAGAAGTTGCCATTAAATGTCGAAGGGCGTCCGTTCACGGTGGTGGCGAGTCGTTCTCACATGTCGCCAGAAACAGAGGCGTACGTGGAGGAGATGCGCCAACAGCACGGCGAAGTGGCTTTGATTTCGAAAGGCAGTTCGTTGAAGTTGTGCATGGTCGCAGAAGGGAAGGCGGATTGCTATCCGCGTTTCGCTCCGACCATGGAGTGGGACACCGCGGCCGGGCAGGCCATTTGCATGCATGCTGGATTTGATGTCATCGATTGGAATACCAAGGCCACCATGCGGTACAACCGAGAAAATCTACTCAACGCCTGGTTCTTAGTTCGCTGAGCCGTCAAGTCTTCCCCAAGAATGTCATGTGATAGGCGACGGTTGCGACGCGCTTGTGACCGCTTGAATTGGTCAGGGTATGCTGGTCACCTACTGTAAGAGGAGCAAAGACTTCGGGTAGACTCCGCACCACACCCGCAGGCACTCCTGAAGCTCGGAGTGCCACTTCCAAAGCGACTTTTCCCCAAAGATTGGCTTTTCCAGAGAGCAATGGAATCAACTCCGATCGGTAACGAACCCGCATGGCATTCGTTTGAAAACGGCTGTCTTCGGTGAGTTCAGCGCATTCGAGCACACGGCATAATCCTACAAATTGACGGTCATTTCCAACGGCCAAGACGAGCCAGCCATCAATGCACGGTAGTAAATCTCCATATGGTGCAATGTTCGGATGGGCACTTCCATTGCGGGTAACATCCGCTCCATTGATCAGCCAATTCGTGGCTTGGTTGGCCAAGGCTGAAAGCCCACTAGCTTCCAAGGAAACCTCCGCGAAGATCCCGGAATGGCCAGCAGCACGCTCGAGCAACCCTTCATAAACGGCCGATAGAATTTGTTGGGAAGCCAAGATGTCCATCAGGGCGACGGGCATGCGTGTGGGAGGTGCTTCCGCGGGGCCGTTCATGTGCATAAAGCCTGTTTCAGCTTGGACTACGACATCATAGGCGAGTCGTTCAGAAGCGCTCGGGAACCCCACGAGTCGCACATGAACAAGGTGCGGATGGCGTTGTGCAAGGTCCGAAGGTGTCAAGCCAAATCGTTCTAAATCACTCGCTTTGAAGTTCTCCAAAACCACGTCGTGGGCGGCGAGGGCTGCATCGAGCCAAGCCCGGCCTGCATCGGTGCGCAAGTCTTGCCAAGCGATTTCCTTGTCTCCATTGGCTGCTTCGTAGTATGCCGAAGTCGGCGATTCTGGAGATTCGTTGGGCATCTTCCAACTGCGGGTCACATCGCCATGCGGTGGACATTCCACTTTGGTCACGTGTGCTCCACGCTCGGATAAAGCCGTACCGGCTAAAGGCCCCGCCAATACGCTGGCCAATTCAAGGACACGTATTTTTTCTATGGCGCGCGGAGGGTGTGGCATGCTGTGAAATTAAGCATTCCATCTCAGTCTTTTTGAAGCGCAGCTTTGTAGGTTTCGATGGCTTTCACTCGAGCAACGGCGTGCTCAACAATGGGTTCAGCATAGGCGGATGTACCATATTCAGGGACCCATTTCTGGATGTAAGTCGCCTGTCCGTCAAATTTGGCTTGCTGAGCTGTGGGGTTGAACACGCGGAAATAAGGCGCGGCATCGCAGCCGCATCCGGCCGCCCATTGCCAGCCGCCCACATTGCTCGCGAGATCGTAATCCAGTAAGTGCGCTGCGAAATGCTGTTCTCCCCAACGCCAATCAATGAGCAAGTGTTTGCACAAGAAACTCGCAACCACCATACGCACCCGGTTGTGCATGAATCCCGTAGCCAGTAACTCACGCATGCCCGCGTCCACGATGGGGTAGCCTGTTTTTCCGGCGCACCATGCTGCAAAGTGTTCTTCGTCATTGCTCCAAGGAATGCGATCGTACGCCGGCCGAAAGGAGTCTTTGGCGGCATGGGGAAAGTGGTACAGGATCATTTGATAGAAATCCCTCCAAATCAATTCCATGACCCACTTTTCGCTTGCTTCAATGCCCTGACGATAGGCCGCACGAATGCTGACAGTCCCGAATCTCAAATGCAACGAGAGGCGACTCGTTCCAGCCACAGCGGGAAAATCCCGTTGCTCAGCATATTGCTCCAGTATGCTTGAATCGATGCGGGGAGAAGGAGTGCAAGCGTCCAGGTCTGAAGGAGCTTCAAACCCCATGGAGGTCAATGATGGAATTTCCGGAGCGGTCCAATTCTCAAGAGACTCAAAACGGTTGTCCGGCGCAGCGAGAAGCTCGACGGAATTCGCTGCGATGGTATCGTGTTCGCGGAGCGCTTCCTTCCACTTCCTGCTGTAAGGGGTAAATACAGTGTAAGGCAAGCCATCTTTTTTCAGAACCTCGTCCTTTTCGAGAATCACACTGTCTTTGACTCCTTTAAAGACAACGTCATGATTCCGAAATAATTCAGCCATTGAACGGTCGCGTTCCTGTGCATACGGCTCATAGTCTCGTGCAGTATGGACTTCTGATATTTGAATGGAAGCTGCAGTAAAGTCTGTCAGCCATTGAGTCCACACTTCGGAAACCGTTCCATAACCAACCAAAAGTGAGGTTCCATATTCATTCAACTCGGTTTGAAGACGATGTAGCTCTCGGTGAATAAAAGCCACTCGACGATCTTGTTTATTCTGTAAGAGATCGAGGATGCCTCGATCAAAAATAAAGCAACAGATTACAGGATGTCCGCTTTTCAATGCGTTCACCAACGCACGGTTGTCTTGCAATCTCAAATCACGGCGCATCCAGTGAATTGCCATCGATTGAGAATTGGAATGTTTCATTGTAGCATGACAATTTAGGAATGTAAAATGTTTTAAATGTTAAAGTCTGAAATACCAATGAACTTCAGAAGGGACAAAGCGGTTAATTTGCAAATCAACCTTATCAAAAAAAGATGAAGCAATTTTTATTCTCTCTCGCAGTATTATTCACAGTCTCGATCTCTGGACTTCTTGCCCAAGACAACCCGTGTGGTGTTGAAGGCATTGTTGTCGAAGCAAGTAGCTACGAGTATGCCCCTTCCAGTTTGGAAATTGAGGCGGGTCAAACCGTAGTGTGGGTCAACATGGGCGGCTTTCATGACGTCAATGGAGTCGAAAGCTCAATCGGAACAACTTGGAACAATCCTGAAACATTCGCACTTGAAGCAGTCAATGGGAGTAACATGGGAACATGTATCGGCTTCCAAACTTTCACAGTCGAAGGAACGTACGATTATGACTGTGCCATTGGTAACCACGCTGAACAAGGCATGGTGGCTTCGGTTACGGTGGTCGCACCTCCTTCAAACACGGTAGTGGATATCATCGTGAACAGCGAAGATCACACCTTATTAGAAGCAGCCGTCGGAGCAGCTGGTTTGGTTGATACGCTCAACGGAGATGGTCCGTTTACAGTATTTGCACCTACAGATGCAGCTGTTGTTGCGTTGACAGAAGCTTTAGGAATAACAGCTGAAGAGTTGTTGGCATTGCCCAACTTGGGAGATATTTTGCAATACCACGTTGTGGCTGCATCGGCGTTTTCTACGGATTTGTCAGACGGCCAGATGATTGGTACGTTGCAAGGATCTGATGTAACGGTGACCATTAACATGGACGGCGTCTTCATCAATGAAGCGATGGTAACGGTAGCAGACATTGCTGCGGACAACGGAGTCGTGCATGTGATTGATGCGGTTCTTGTCCCAGCTCCAGCTCAAACAACTACAGTTGTTGACATTATTGTTGAAAGCGAAGTGCACACAATGCTGGAAGCGGCACTTATTGCTACAGACTTGGTAGGTGCGTTGAGCGGAGAAGGTCCTTTCACCGTATTCGCTCCAACCGATGATGCGCACATGGCTTTGATGGCAGCCCTTGATATTACGCTTGAAGAGTTGTTGGCTTACGAAGGTTTGACAGACGTTTTGCTCGGCCATGTGGTAGAAGCTCTAGCGCTGTCAACAGACCTTTCTGATGGACAGGAAATCACCACCTTGTTGGGTGCTGATGTTCAAGTCACGATTACAGGAGACGGTGTTTTCATCAATGAAGCGCAAGTCATTGTTGCTGATCTTGTTGCTGACAACGGAGTGGTTCACGTCATTGATGCGGTATTGATTCCTGAAGACGACGAAGAGTTACCAGAGACAGTTGTGGATATCATCGTCGAGAGTGAGGTGCACACATTGTTAGAGTTGGCTGTAGGAGCTGCTGGTTTGGTGGATGCTTTGAGCGGAGAAGGTCCCTTCACTGTTTTCGCTCCAACTGACGATGCTATTGTTGCATTGACTGAAGCACTTTCCATCACAGCAGAAGAGTTACTGGCTCTTCCAAACCTAGGTGAGATTTTACAATATCACGTTGTAGCAGCTGATGCGTTCGCAGAAGATTTGAGCGATGGACAGTTGCTGACAACCCTTTTGGGTCAGGATGTGACGGTTTCAATCAGCGATGCCGGAGTGATGATCAACGACGCCATGGTGATTGTTGCCGATTTGGCTGCAGAAAATGGTGTTGTCCACGTAATTGACGCGGTCTTGTTGCCACCAGCTTCGAACTTGGATGAGGTTCAAGTTCAGTTGGAATGTACGGTCTATCCAAATCCTTTGGCAGGCGGAGTGTTGAACGTTCAAGGCAATTGGGCGATGGGTGCACAGTATACTATTACAGATCTTCAAGGTCGTATGATTGCTCAATCCGTTCTCCAATCGAATCAAATCCAATGGGATGCGAGTGGTTTGGAGTCAGGTGTATACGCGATCACGGTAGCCGAAGGCGGTCAGTTTGAAACGGTTCAGTTTGTAATTCGTTAAGGCGAATTCTCGAAATAAGTTTGTACTGGAAATCGGGTCGTTTCGTCAGAAGCGACCCGATTTTTCTTTCCCGATACTTTTCTTAATGTTCGAAGAGAGAAGCCATGGCCTCATCAAGGGTTGCATGTTTAAATTCAAATCCCGCTTGTTCAACTTTAGAAGAGGCAACGCGATTTGAGGCCAACAACACTTCACTCATGTCTCCAAAGACCGTTTTCAACGCCCATGAAGGAACGGATGGAAAGAAGAATGGACGATTTAGGGCAACGGCCAGTGCTTTTGAAAATGTGCGATTTTGAACAGGGTTGGGGCTCGCGGCGTTGTAAACACCGTGAATTCCTTCTGATCGGATCGCCCAGAGAATCATCTGGGATAGATCCTCAATATGAATCCAAGATTGCCAGTGGTCTCCGGTTCCAATCGGCGAGCCCAATCCCAAAGAAAAGAGGGGCTTGAGAGAACCAATAATGCCTCCTGAGGCAGCAAGTACCAGTCCAATTCTCAATCGAACAGTGCGGCATCCTAGAGCTTCCGCTTTTATGGCAGCGTGTTCCCATGCTTGCACGACCTCTGAGGCAAACCCATCACCTGAAGGAGCCGTCTCGCTTAACAGCTCAACAGAACTCGGGTAAATACCAACGGCGCTAGCGCTTACCAGCACAGGAGGCCGCTCGTTTTCTGGCAGCAAGGCGATTGTTTGGGTGATGGTTAGAGTAGACAGTGTGCGGCTGTTTAAAATCTCATGCCGACTTTTTGCCGTCCATCGCTGTGCAATTGGAGCTCCAGCAAGGTGGATAATAGCTGCGGCGTTGCGCAAAGCATCAGGGGATAATTCCTCTTTCGCGGGATTCCACTGGACGGCTTCGTCCACATCCTTCCATGCGTTATTGGCGCTGCGCGAAAGGATGCGCACACGGTATCCACTTTGTTTTAACTGCGCGCAAACCGAACGACCCACCAACCCCGTTCCTCCTGTAACAACCACCCATTGCTTTTCCATGCTAACGAAACAAGTTGATAGCCATCATTGTTGCCAAAGCAGATGCTATTCGAAGATTTTGTAACTTATTGAACAATATCGGAACACATGAACGATTTCACATTGAATCACCTTTCTAAATTAAGTCGCACATGTGGTGTGCTTTTGTGTGCTTTTGTTTGCTTGTTTTCGGCTTCTCAGTTGCGGTCTCAATCCCTCTGTGAAAATGGGTTTGCAGGAGATTTCCCCTGCGATCGGTTTGACTTGCTCGGTGAATTGAGCAATGCCGACATGATGGGGACAGCGGCCAATGATGTTTGGGGTTGGACGGATCCTGAGACAGGTGTGGAGTATGCGCTTGTCGGTGAGCGACAGGGATTGGCGCTTGTGGATATCAGTGATCCGTATGCCCCTTTTTTGGTGGCTTTTATGGAGACGCAAACTTCGAGCAGCACGTGGCGCGATATGAAGGTTTATGCGGATCATGTCTACGTCGTCTCTGAAGCGAACAATCATGGATTGCAGGTCTTGGATTTGACCCAGTTACGCGACCTCACCGAATTCCCCGTCTCACTGGAGCCGACCACGGTGGTGTCCTCATTTTCAGATGCCCACAACGTGATCATTGACGAAGAATCGGCCATGCTCTATATCGTAGGGAGCAATCTTGCCAGTGGTGGGTTGGTGGCTTTTGACATCAGTGATCCAGCAAGTCCGATGCTCATGGGGGACTATGGGGAAGCCGGTTACACGCATGATGCGCATGCAGTTGTATACAATGGTCCCGATACCGACCATGTGGGAAAATCAGTGGTGTTTGGTGCCAATGCAAATAAGATGGCGATTGTGGATGCAACGGACCCGACTGACATGGCCTCTTTGAGTGTCTCGTATTATTCAGACCTCTCATACACCCACCAGTGTTGGCTAACTGAGGACCACCGTTACCTCTTGCTTGGTGATGAGTTGGACGAGCAGAATCAGGGGTTCAATACGAGAACACTGATTTGGGATGTTCAGGACTTGGAAAATCCGTTTTTATTGGGGGAGCATTTTTCAGAAGTGGCGGCGATTGATCACAACCAATATGTGGTGGGAAACCTGTTGTTCCAATCGAATTACCGCGCAGGCCTTCGGATGCTTTCTTTAACGGACGTGGCTGAAGGAGAATTGTCAGAAATCGGTTATTTTGATGTGGATCCAGCGAGCGATGCGGCACTGTTTTCAGGAACGTGGTCCAATTACCCGTATTTCGAATCAGGGATAGTTGTGGTCACTTCTGACGATGGCGGCATCTACTTGGTTCGCCCGCGATTCATGGAAGTAAATACCGTTAGCGATTCCGTTTGCAGTGGAAATGATTTGGTTGTGGCGGTAGATGTTTTGGATGGACTGCTTCCCCCGTACGCTCTGAGTATTCCCGATTTACCCGATGGAGTTGTTCTCAATGGTTTTCCAGCGACGCTCGAAGGTCCCGCGAGTTTCGCATTTAGTATTTCGGGTCTTGATGCCATTCAAGGTTCGCTCGAACTGCGTATTCGTTTGGAGTCGGATTTGAACACCGTCGAAGAACCTTTTGCATTCACCGTATCCACAGGAACTATTTGGTACCCGGATACCGATGGAGATGGGTTTGGAAATGGCAATGCAGGAGTGTTTTCCTGTGATTCACCGGATGATTATGTCGCCAATGGCCTCGATTGCTTTGATGGTTCAGCAACGACTTATCCTGGGGCACCTGAATTGTGTGATAGCCTTGACAATGATTGCGATGAATTGATTGATGAGGGCATGGAACTCAGTACGTTTTACGTCGATGCCGATGGTGACGGATTCGGTTCGGCTGTTTTAATTGCGCAAGCCTGCATCGCCCCTGCGGGCTTTGTGTCCAACTTAGATGATTGCAATGATGCTTCAGAGTTCGTTTTCCCTGGTGCAACGGGAACTGCTGAGGGTTTCGATAATGACTGCAACGGCGTAGTTGAAGGGGATGAGCTTGCGCTTTGTCCCGGTGATTTCAACCTGGACGGATCGATTTCGGTGTCTGATTTGCTCACCTTTTTAGGTGATTTTGGATGCTTGACCAATTGCTCATCCGATTTCAACGGGGACAGCGTAGTGAACGTTGGCGACTTGCTCGGATTTCTTGCTGTGTTTGGAGAAGATTGTCCCGAAGTCACGGAGTGACGGGAGGCTCTTCACCCCACGCCTGTTGTTGAACCATATTGGCATAAAGCCCGTTGGCTTTGAGAAGTTCTTCTGGAGAACCGTATTCAGCCATGCGTCCCTTGTCGAGCACCACCACCCTGTCCGCCCCGCGGATGCATGATACACGGTGTGAGACGAGGATGACGGCCGATTCTTTGCAGGCCCGTCGTATGGACTTTAAGATGAAGTCTTCCGTTTCGGTGTCAACGGCTGAAAGGCAGTCATCGAGCACGAGCAATTGGGGCTTTCGAATCAACGCACGTGCAATGGAGATCCGTTGCTTTTGACCCCCGCTTAAATTGACTCCGCGTTCTCCCAACATCGTCGAATAACCGGCTTCAAAGCCTTCGATATTGTGCGCTACATGCGCTTCAACAGCAGCTTCTTCTATGGATTCTTTCGAGGCCTCCGATAAATCCATCCCAAAAGCAATGTTGTTTTCGATGGTATCGGAAAACAAGAAAACTTCCTGTGGGACGTAGCCGGTGATGTGTCGGAATGCATCGAGTTGCCATGCAGGCAACGCTGTTCCATTCAGTTCAACTTCGCCCGATGAAGGGTCGAAAATTCGCATGGCAAGTTGAGCAGCTGTAGATTTTCCGCTGCCTGTCCGTCCTGTGATGGCAAGGATTTCTCCCGGCTTTACCTCAAAGTTGATGTTTTGCAACGCTTCAATACCCGTTTCCGGATACGTGAAAGAAACATTTCGAAATGCAAATTCGCGTACCGATAAGGCAGCAGATGAGCTATTTTGATTTGCACTTGAGTCAACAACAGGGGTGGAAATAGGGGGTGAAGCAATGGTGGGTTCTGCTTCCATGAAGGCGTTGATCCGGAGCATGGATGCTTCCGCTTTTTGAACCAAAGATGTGACCCATCCGACTGAGGCAAAAGGCCACGTCAATAAATTGACATAGAATACAAATTGGAAAATATGACCCAGTTCCAATTCACCTGCAATCACCCGTCTTCCGCCGACATATATGGTTAGAATGGTGCTTAAACCAACCAAGAGCACGATGATGGGCATAAACAAAGCTTCCGTTTTGACCAATTTGAGCACGTGCTGCTTGTAGTCGTCTGCTTGGTGTGTGAAGCGTTCGGCAGCATCGTCTTCTCGATGGAAGGATTGAAGGATGCGAATGCCCGCAATGTGCTGTTGAACAAACGTACTTAGTCCACTTTGTCTGCTCTGCACGGCTTCACTTTGGCGGTTGATTCGCTTGCTGACACGGTAGACCGCCATGGACATGAAAGGAAGGGGTAGAAGAGCAAACAAGGTCAGCTGAACATCAATAAAGAGCATGACGCCAACGACCAAGAAAATGAGCACGGCTAAGTTGAGGGTGTACATCACAGCAGGTCCGAGATACATCCTGACCTTGCTCACATCTTCGCTGATTCGATTCATTAAGTCACCCGTGTCATTGGCCTTGTAAAAGGAGGCGTCGAGTCGCTGGTATTGATCAAAAATCGTTGCTTTGAGATCGTATTCAATCTTGCGCGACATCACAATGATGGTCTGTCGGGTGAAGAAAAGAAAGATGCCTTTGATGAAATAGGCCATCATGAAGAGAGCCGCTTGGAAAAAGGCGATTGCCGCGATCCATTGAAAGACGTCTTGCTTGGATTGAATGTTGGATCCTGGATCATCTTCGAGTCCGAGGAGGTTTCGAATCCATTGAATGGAACGCGGCCATTGGCTGGCTTGTCCTTCGCCGAAAACTTCAGCTTCTGAGGCTCCTTCTCGCAATGGAAGTAGAAAGGCTTCATCCGCTTCCCGCATGGCATTGACCCCTTCACCAATCAGCGCGGGAGCATAAACGGCGAAAATATTGGTCAAGACAATGAACGCGAATCCTCCAATGAGAAGCCTTCGGTATTTCCAGAAGTATGGGTTGAGTTTGAGGAGTTCCCGCATGTAAAAATTAGAAACTGAAATTCCAGGTAACGGATGGAATGATGGGGAATAGGCTCACTTGATTGGCTTGCAGGTCGAGAGAACCGTTTTGTAAATCGCCCTCATTCGAAAAGTAAATAAAATATGGATTCATCCGGTTGTAGACATTGTAAAAACCGAAGGTCCAACTGCTGACAATGGGGTTCTCTCGTTTCGATCGATCCTTTTTTGGGGTGAGCGTAGCACTGATGTCGGCACGGTGATATGCGGCCATCCGGTATCCATTGCGCGCACCGTAGATGTCCGTAATCCTTCCCTCAAAGATAAACCGCTGGGCGGGCAAGGTGATTGAGTTGCCTGTCGCGTAAACAAACGCCCCACCAAAGCGCCATTGATCATTGAGTTTCCAGTCTAGAACCAGACTCATGTCGTGACGGCGGTCAAATTTTGAAGGAAAGACGAGGCCCTGGTTGAGGTCGTCAAATTGTCTTTCGGTTTTGCTCCAGGTATATCCCAGCCATCCTGTCAATGTCCCGGTTCGTTTTTTCAAGAAAGCCTCTACTCCATATGACCACCCCTCGCCGAAGACGAGGTTGTTGTCAACGTTGTTGCCAATATTGTCCTCTGGACGGCTATTCTCTCCATAGGCCACTAGGTTTTCGAGGTCTTTCCAATAGGTCTCCAAAGAGCACTCCCAATTGCGCTCTTCGCCCAAATCGCGGAAATACCCCAAGCTAAATTGCCTTCCCCATTGTGGCTTCACGCGATCGGTACTTGGTAGCCAGATGTCTCCGGGCAGCGAAGTGGAGCCAAGGGACGTCAAATGGACATACTGGTAATTTTCACTGTATCCAGCTTTAATGCTCGCGCGGCTTCCAGACTTGATTCGCAAGGCTAAGCGCGGCTCCCATCCTTTGTAAAATCGGACCAAATCTCCCTTGTCGTAAACAATAGGGGCAGGTGTTTCGTTCGGATTCAATGGGTTGGGAATGCCATATCGCGTAAACGGACCGACATGCCAAAACCCGGACCACCGCAAGCCGGCATGCAAGCGCACGCGTTCATTGATGTCAAAATCATCTTGGACATACAGAGCGCCCTCGTGGCTGAATGTTTGCTCCGAGGTTCCCGTGTCAAACTCGGTGTCTCCGCTACGTGCTGAAAAATCAGTGGGGATGAAGTCATGGTGCACATAATCGACCCCTGCCTTCACAACGTGACGCGGATTGGGATACCAACTCCATTCCGTCCTTCCTGCGATGTCTTTGATGCCGCTGGTAAATCCGAATTCGAACTCTTCTTGTCCTGCCATGAATGAAAAAGAATACGAGGAATAGGTAATCCCTGTATTCAAAAACATGCGGTCGTTTAGAATGCGATTCCAACGCAATGAAGCCATGGAGTTTCCCCAGGGAATGTCCGTCGAAAACCCAGCATCAGCGCTGGCGAAACTAAAGACATCCTGTCCAAAGTATCCTGATAGAAACAGTTGATCCTTCGGCGAAAGGTGCACGTTGGCCTTCGCGTTGAGATCATAGAAGTAGTAACCCGTTCCTTCGAATGCGCCACCCTTTAAAGCCGGTTTTGTCAGCACATCGATGTAGGTTCGTCTTCCGGACAAAATGATGCTGCTTTTGTCTTTTGCGATGGGACCTTCTACAGTGAGTCTCGAACTAATCAGTCCCAATCCACCCGTGGTTTTCCATTCTTTGGAATTGCCTTCTTTTAGGCCAATGTTCAGAACCGACGAGACTCGTCCGCCGTATTCTGCCGGCATGGAGCCTTTGATTAAATCAACGTTTTTGATGGCATCGGCATTGAAAACGCTGAAAAAGCCAAAAAGATGTGATGCGTTGTATACAATGGCATCATCGAGTAAAATGAGATTCTGATCAGGACCTCCGCCGCGCACATAGAAGCCGGCATTGCCTTCGCCCGCACTTGATACACCCGGCAAAAACTGAATGATTTTCAAAATATCCACTTCACCCAGCAGTGCTGGAAGTGTCTTGATCTGATCAATGTCAACCGATTCTCTGCCCAAATCAGTGCTTTCCGTGCGGTTACTTCGTTCGGAAACGACCAGTGCGGTTTGATTCAACAGGACGACTTCAGACTGCAACTCGATGGCCACTTTCTCATCACGATTCAAATCCAATTCGAATGTAAAGGTCTTGTAGCCGATGAACGAAACGTTAAATACGTATGCATTCTTAGCCAAAGTGATGCTAAACTGTCCATAGCCATTGGTGGAAACCCCACGCGGCTCGCCTACAGGGATAATATTGGCGCCAATAATGGTTTCTCCCGTTTTGGCATCAATAACCCGTCCACTCACAGTCCAGTTGGCATCGTTTTGTGCAGATAGAACAGAAGAAAAGACAGAAAGAGAGAAGAATAAAAACAGGGAAATCCCCAGCTTTTTGGACGGAAAGCGATGCATAATTCAAAGTTACGGTGTGGTAGACGGCTCTTCGATAGCAACAACTGGTTTTCGCATTTGTTGGGCTTTAATTTGTACCCGTGAATAGGACTCTCTTTACAAGCGGAATTGCGGCGCTGATCCTGTCCGGATGCCACGGGTTGTCAAAAGACGATTCGACGGTGTTCCGCTACAATGAAAGTGCGAATTTGAGTTCTTTAGATCCTGCGCATGCTCGAAGCTTGGAGCCCATGTGGGCTACAGATCAGTTGTTTGATGGTCTGGTCGAATTGACGCCTGAATTGGAAGTGAAGCCGCTGGTAGCGGAGTCGTTTTATGTGGATGAAACCGGAATGCGTTGGACGTTTGTTTTGCGGGATGATGTTTATTTTCCTGCTGTTGAAGATGTTCCCGGGTTGGAGTCGGGGCGAAGAGTCGTCGCAGAGGATGTGGTGTTTAGTCTGAATCGCATTCGGGATCCGAAAGTGGCCTCCAGCGGACGGTGGATTTTGGATCCGGTTGATGCATCCGCCCCAGGAGAAGGCATTCTAGCCTTGGGCATAGATACAGTGGTGATCACGCTCCACCAGCCGTTCCCTCCGTTTTTGGGTCTCTTGACCACGGCGTATGCCAACATCGTAGCGTCTGAAGCCGTGGAGCACTTTGGCGAAGATTTCCGATCGCATCCGGTCGGGTGTGGCCCGTTCAAATTGGCTTGGTGGTTGGAGGATGTGGCCTGTGTTATGCATCGGAACGAATCCTATTGGGAGAAAGATGAGGCGGGCAACGCTTTGCCATACCTGGAGGCTGTTCACATCGACTTCGCTTCCGACATGGGGGCAGAGTACCAAGGGCTGATGCAGGGGAAGTACGATTTCATGAGTGGTTTGCATGCGGCATATATGGAGGAATTACTTGATGAAGAAGGCGGATTGAGGTTGGAACATGCTGGCACTGTTCGGTTGGAGAAGGTTCCATTCTTGAAAACAGATTATATCGGTATCACGTTGCTGCCGGATTCAGCGTCCGGCTGGAATCCGTTGCAGGATGTGCGCATTCGAAGAGCCATGTCGCTAGCGATCGATCGAGATGGCATCGCGCGGCATTTGCGTCGAGGAGCCGTTGTGCCAACGCAAGATTTTGTGCCGCCTAGCTTATTGGGCCAATTGCACCACGCACGTGCGCCTAAGCAAGATCTGGTTGCAGCAAGATTGCTTGTCGATTCGGTTCGATTGGATTATCCCAATGAATGGGACGCTGTCATGTTATCCACGACCTCTGATTATACAGACCTCTGTGCAGCGCTTCAATTTCAATGGCGTGCGATTGGATTGAATGTAGAGGTAGAGGTGCTCTCCTCTTCGACGCACCGGGAGCAAGTCGCGCAAGGAAATTCGATGATGTTCCGGAAATCGTGGCTCGCTGATTACGCAGACGCAGAAAATTTCTTGGGGCTGTTCCATTCGAAAAACTTTGCGCCGAGTGGTCCCAATTACACCCGCTATTCTGAACCAGTGTTTGACTCCACATTGGATGAAGCCATGCTTGAATCGGATGTAGAAAGCCGCTTGCAAGCCTATCGCAGTATGAATGCCTTGATTGCTAGGGATTTGCCCGTTATCTCCTTGTTTCATGACCAGGTCACTCACTTTGTCAGAAACGACATCTCCGGCTGGGTGATCAGTCCCGTAAATCGGTTGGACTTGAGGCGCGTGCGCAAGCTGAACGATTGATTTCATCGGGCTACACTTAACTTGTCCGAACAGAACTGCATTTCATGTTGAAAATTGATAGCCATACCCACATCATTCCACGCAATATGCCCCGTTGGACCGAGAAATTCGGGTACGGTCAGTTTATTCATCTGGAGGACAGTCCGAATCCAGGGTTTGCACGCATGATGCAGGGTGACCGTTTTTTTCGTGAGATAGGGGCGAACTGTTGGGATGCCGAATTGCGGAAATCGGAGTACGGGGTGCTCGGAGTTCAGGTCCAAGTCGCTTGCACCATTCCGGTCATGTTTAGCTACGATGCAAAGCCCGATGATGCTTTGGAATTGGGACGTTTTTTAAACGATCATTTGGCCGAAGTGGTCTCCAAAGATCCGCACCATTACGCGGGACTTGCGACGGTGCCGATGCAGGACACGGACAAAGCCATTCGTGAATTGGAGCGTGCGAAGTCTCTAGGGTTATTGGGGGTTCAAATTGGATCCAACATCAATGGGTTGAACTTGTCAGAACCCCGGTTCTTTCCGTTTTTTGAAGCGTGTCAAAACTTAGGGATGGCTGTTATGATTCACCCTTGGGAGATGATGGGGAGAGATCAAATGGAAAAATACTGGCTCCCCTGGCTTGTGGGAATGCCGGCGGAAACATCGCGTGCCGCAAGCTCATTGGTTTTTGGGGGCGTTTTTGAACGGCTTCCCAACTTGAGAGTGATGTTGAGCCATGCAGGCGGATCGTTTTTGACCACGCTCGGTCGATTGGAACACGGATTGCGTTGTCGTCCGGATTTGGTTGCAGTCGACAAT
>CAWVYB010000030.1:0-17823 GCA_963934215.1 uncultured Flavobacteriales bacterium
CAGCCTCCCGTTCCGCAATTTCCATTGCTCTTACATCCTCGCGGATTTCCGTCCTCTCCTTTTTTGCAATTGCTACAGCTCATAGTATAGCGAAGATACGTTTGGTTAGGTCGTCTTCCGCAGCAAGATGTTGACTTGTACACTCAAATCGAGAAAGACCAATCGGCCGTTGACATTTCCAGCCACATCCCCGTGTGCTTTTTCGAGCAAAGCTTGCAATGGAATCACGTTATCATGGTGAATAAACGGGGCAAACTTCTCCGCAAAGTTGCGCTCCTCAGCCGTCAAACGGACCAATTCCATGGCACCATAATTGCCCACAATGCACTGCCTGACCATGTGCATTGAGTAAATGAAAAAACGCTTCATCGCCTCCCTCCCTAGTTTGGAAACCTCCTCTGCTAATTCAACAATAACAGCTGAATCTTGGCCATAACATGCCCGCATCCAACGCACAAACAAACCATGGTCAGTCCCCGAGCCCTCACTCTGTTGCAATCGCAATGCCGCAGCGACATTGCCGTCTACGACTTGTGCCCATTGTGAAGCCATCGACGCTTCGATATCGAATCTTTCGGTTAACGCCGACGCCGCTTCTCCATCTGACAATCGCGGGACACGAATCGTCTGAACACGCGAACGAATGGTCGCTAACAGCGAGTCAAAATGCTCACTCACAAACAACATTACGGTGCGATCGGTTGGCTCCTCTATGAGCTTGAGCATTTTATTCGCCGTGTCCACACGCATGGTTTCTGGCAACCAGCAAATCAAAACTTTCCAGCCTCCTTGAAAGGATTTCAGCCCCAATTTCCGGTTGATTTCCATGGCCTCATGAACACTGATAAACAGTTGCTTCTTATCAGCTCCGATGGCGTCAAGCCATTCTGCTTGTCCAAAATAAGGCCCGGCTAACATGCGCAGTCGCCATGCCGATTGAAAAGGCAGTGATGTCGCATGCTCTCCACCATCCTTTTTGAAAAAAGGAAAGGACCAATGCAAATCGGGATGTTGCAACGAATCATACGAGCGACACGATGAGCACTCACCACACGAATCACTTTCCGTCCGGTCGTTGCAGTGCAAGTATCTTGCATAGGCCAGCGCCAGCGCGAGTGTTCCAGAGCCCTCTGGGCCATCGAATAACTGCGCATGAGCAACCCGATTGGATTGAACTCCATTCCGCAAGCGCTCCCCTATTTCTTTGTGACCGATGACCTCTGAAAAACGCATTTCACGAAGGTAACGATTGCCTTTTAGAACGAAGCATGAAGTGACGCGTAGACGCCACGACCTGCAGCACTGATTCCACTTGCAAATACACGGTAATGCATGTCCAAAGCATTGCGCACACCCAAACGTAAACTCAAAGAAGGATGCACCTGGATCTCACTTTCGACATTGAGTGTCCACCAAGATGGCGACCCCGATGGCAACATCAAATCCAAGTTGTCCGTTGCGAAGTCTCCAAATTGATCGCTGGGCTTTTGAGCACTGAATAACACGTATCCCTCCACAGTCCACCAGCGGTGCTCGTAATCCACGGCCACCCTACCAAACAAGGGTGGGATATGGGCCATGGGGCGTGTGGTTGATTCTCCTTTCGCGACTTGTCTACCCCGCGTCCAGTTGACTGCACCTTGAAAGCCGCACTTTTCCGTGATGTGTGCATTGACCTCTAGACGGCTCCCAAAAATGGTTGCTTGATCTGCATTGACATGCGTTTGAACCTGAGCTGAATCTCCATCAATCAAAAACATGGAAGCTCCATCAAGCAATGCATTTTGCGGAACAATGGCGTGATCCAAAAAACTAGCAAAAGCCGTCCATGTGCACGATAAGACATCCCGACTCTGGAAGTTCCATGTGACACCTTGCTCCAAACTTGTGAGGTATTCCGGTCGCAACGCATCATTCGGAATCAATACAAACCCCCTTTTCTCACGGACTTTCCCAACATCGTCAATGTTGGGGTGTCTAAACCCTGTGGACAATGAAGTCATCGCAGACCAGGACCCCATGCTTTTCCAATGTCCCGAAATCCCGCCTGTCAACGCGCCGTTGTTCATGGTCAATTCGTTGAACGGGAGCGTGTAACTCACATTCGAATTGAACCGTGCATTGAGCTGTGACTGACTCCAGCGCACCCCTGCAGCAAGTCGATGTTGTCTCCATGGCCATTGGGCTGTGGCGAAAACACCTTGCGTGAGCAATCCACTGCCCCCATTGGGGTAACGGGTTATTGCTGCTCGAGTGCTATCCCCATCCATTAGATGTGTTTGCTGAGCCATCGAAGTGACATCGTCCCAAGATGCACTTACGCCGGCTGTAAGATTCAATCCTGAATACCAGCGCTTATTGAACGTGGTGTACCCGTTTAGAACTTGGACCGTTTCTGTTTGCGTCTCACGCCATTCCTCGCCAAACCGACGTTTGATGCGTGACTCCTCGATGCGCTGAAGCGCAACCTGCGTTTCCCATTGCACATTCCAACGGTACAATTGACGTGAAAATTTAGCGGAGCCCAATGCCCGCTTTTGAGGACCGTAATTCCACTCTGCCCATTTCAATTGACCATTGCTCCAATCTCCCGAAACATCGTACCGTGGGACATTGGAACTCGTGCTGTATTGAAAATTCAAATCAATCACACCCGGCCCGGCCTGAATTCGGAATTTCTGAAGCCAGTCCGTCTGGTGGTACCCTGAGCCCATTTGGATTTCCGGTGAACCATTGACCAGGACCGTATCGACTCCTTCAATCCTCGCAACATATAGCGAATCCAATCCCCAATGCGAATCACCGTGCTGTCTCCACGTGCCCATGCGCAGATCTCCATATCCCGCTCGGCTGACGCTTGTTAAACTAGCCCATCCTGGACGCGAAATTTCGAAGTCAAGATGCCCCGACCCACTGGTATTGGGTGTGCGATAAGCTGCGGAACTGCGCACACTGAAATTCTTCACTCCCAATTTGGGAGTCCGGGTATGGTAATGAATGACACCGCCCAACGCATCGCTTCCGAATAAAATGCTATTTGGGCCGAGCAAAACATCCGTTCGCTCCAGCACTTGAGGGTCAATGGTAATGGCATTCTGCAAATGACCGCTCCGGTAAATGGCATTGTTCATGCGCACACCGTCCACGACAAGCAAAATACGGTTGGCTTCAAATCCTCTTAAAATAGGAGACCCGCCTCCTTGTTGACTTTGTTGGACCAAAACAGCCCCTGTAGACCAAAGCAACTCTGCCGCTGTCTGCGGAACTTCCAAAGGAGCGACGGACTGCGAAAGGGGGGCAATTTTATTGACCTGCATGGACAATGACGAGGATTGAACATCTCCCAAACCTTGACTCACCACTTCAGCCGTTTGCAAATTGACCAAGTCCTCTACCATTCTAACCTTAGCAGGAACAGGGTCACCGGGATAAACGACCATATCCATGAAGCCAACACTCCGAAAAACGAGCGTATCAGTCAACTCCGACCGCGAAATCGTCGCGTTTCCGCTCACGTCCGTCAGTACACTTTCCCCTGAGTTTTTATTGAAAACAACGGTGAACGGGATGGGGGTCATTCCATCCGAGCCGACCGTTCTAATCTGATTCACGGTCTGCAAAGCACCTCGATTTTTTGCTGGGGCTGCATTCACTGGGGCCTCCAAAGCACGGATCGATTGTGATTCCTTTTGTTTCACATTCGTCGCACTGGAATCTGTTTGGCCCCAAGTTGAGCCTACCACCGTCAAAAGAAGGATGGTCGCACCAAACAATGCGCGAGCATTGAATTTTAAAGCCGAACCGATTAAAGTGCGCATGGCCAAGCGGTAAGCAACAATTGGGCCATTTTGCAGAAGCTTAAGAAGAGAATATGGATTCCAAAACATCGTAACTCTGAATGGTCTTAGGGCCACTCAAGTGGTGTTGCAAATATCGTACTTGGCCCAACACCAATCGACGTCTTTCTGAAATACTCAACTTCGGTGAAGCATCCAATGCTGCTTGTGGCATCGTCCAATGCACAAACCAGGTTGCCAACTCAGGGCCCAAATGATCCTCGTCTTCAAATACCCCATCCATCCATTCTCCAGTCTGTAAGTCCAAGCCTCTACCTACTCGGGTTTCTGGCGTTGGGGCCAACCCCAATAGGGTGATCAATTGACCCAAAAACTGGACATGAATCCAACCCGTTTGAGGCATGTTCTCCAACTGTGTCAAGGTTTCCCAAAACAGGTCAAAAACTTCGGGGTGTGCCGATTCCTCGGGCAACGTTTTGAGCACCACCTCCGAAAGAAAAAAAGCGACCGAGCTTCGCCGAACCTCTGAAATCAACTTTTCAAACATCACAACCCGATGGACTTCATGAAAACGAAAGAGCCCTTCAGAGCCTTTTCGCTTTAAACCAGTGACTTCCAAAAGAGCGCCGGGGTGCCACAGTCCGGCCTGGCGTTTTTTGCCTGTTCCCAATCGAACCCACAATGGAACCACCCCCAACTCACGACTCAAGACGCGAATGACCCGCGTTTGATCACCATGCGCCTTTGATGACAACACAATAACGCGGTCTTGGTCAATTGAAATGGAACCCATGATGGAAAGTTAGGGGCCAGCGGACGCAAACGGATACCATCGAGTCAACAAACCAATCCCCTGAGGAGTTAATTTAGCACCCTCAGCTCTCGTCCATGGAAAACAGTATGCATTCACCAGAAAAATCAGATTTCGGTGCGGATCTCTTCAGCTACCGCCGGAGGACATCGCGTGAAGTCAAGATTGGGTCATTGACCCTTGGAGGAGATGCGCCTATTCGAATTCAATCCATGACCACAGCGGACACGCTGAATGTGGAGTTGACGGTTGCTGAAAGTGTGCGCATGATCGAGGCAGGGTGCGAGCTCGTACGCATCACCGCTCCTTCCAAAAAAGAGGCGGAGGCACTGAACGAGATTGCGAATAGATTGCGTGCATTGGGGCACGATGTCCCTTTGGTTGCAGACATTCACTTCACACCCAACGCAGCGGAAGTTGCCGCCGATTATGTGGAGAAGATTCGAGTGAATCCAGGCAACTACGCCGACAAAAAGAAATTCGAAGAACTCACTTACTCCGATGCAACGTATGCGGATGAGTTGAAACGCATCGAATCCCGGTTTACTCCGCTCGTGCTCAAATGCAAGAACCTCGGTCGGGCAATGCGCATTGGTACAAATCATGGATCGCTGTCTGACCGCATCCTGGGTCGTTACGGCGACACACCGATGGGCATGGTTGAAAGTGCTATGGAGTTCTTGCGGATCTGCCGCCAGCATGATTACCACGATGTGGTCATTTCGATGAAGGCCTCCAATCCGCAAGTGATGGTGCAAGCCTATCGGCTGCTGGTATCTCACATGGACCAGGAAGGTATGGATTATCCATTGCACTTGGGAGTGACGGAAGCGGGAGACGGGGAAGACGGTCGCATCAAAAGCGCTGTGGGCATTGGGACGTTGTTGGAAGATGGCTTGGGCGATACCGTCCGGGTTTCGCTCACAGAAGCTCCCGAAGCTGAAATGCCCGTCGCACGAAAGCTGGTTGAACGCTACCACGGACGGACAGACCTCGAGGACATTCCTGCCGTACCGCTCAGTTTTGACCCCTTTTCTTACCAACGCAGAACCACACGTGAAGTAGCCAACATCGGACATCGTCACGTGCCTGTTGTGGTCCATGATCTGAGCAATCAGCCTATCACCCCCGCCAGATTGTTTGGATGTGGCTACCGGTATTCTGTTCCATTGGACAAATGGAACCTGGATGATTTTGCTTGCGATTTTATTTATGCTGGTGATGAAACCGTGGATTTTGAGCTGCCGGGAACACTGGGTGTGATTCAAAATGCCGAAGCTTTTACTGGAGGAACGCGTCACTTCCCATTGTGGGATGCTCATGCCTGGTCGGCAATGCCATCCACTGCAGGAATTGAAGCCGCCATTCACTTTGTGAAAGTTGAGCGGAGTCACCTGACGGATGCCTTCCTTGAATGGGTGAACTCTCAACATAACGTGGTGCTGGTGCTGACAACATCTCACGCTCATGCGATGGCTTCTTTGCGCGCCATGTGCATGCGATTGGACGAGGTTGAATGCACTGTTCCCGTCATATTTCATCGCCATCCCGAGGTGACAGAACCCGAAACCTACCAGTTGCATGCTGCCACGGATCTCGGGGGGCCGCTCTTGGACGGATTTGGAGATGGGGTTTGGTTGGGTGGCACAGCCATTCCGTTGCAATGGCGAAATTCCACAGCATTCGGAATTCTTCAAGCTACACGAACACGGATTTCGAAAACGGAATACATCAGCTGTCCCAGTTGTGGAAGGACGCTATTTGACCTTCAGGAGACCACGGCTAAAATTCGGGAAGTCACCTCACATTTGAAGGGTGTGAAGATTGGCATCATGGGCTGCATCGTCAATGGTCCTGGAGAAATGGCCGATGCCGATTACGGCTATGTTGGCACCGGGCCAGGCAAAATCACCTTGTACAAGGAAAAGGAAGTGATTCAGCGAAATGTACCAGAGGCCGAGGCTGTTGATGCCTTGGTCGAATTGATTCGAGAGCACGGTGATTGGGTCGAACCCGTGATGGCTTCACATTAAACCTCCGCTTCCTCAGACGAGGTCGCCGGCTCAGAGATTTCCTTTTCTACAGGTTCGGCAAAAAACCGCCGCTGTGAAATCAACAGCGTGATCACGCCAATCGATATCGCTGCATCCGCTAAATTCCAGATCGGCGGGAATATCTCATGAGAACGCATACCATCAATCGGCCACCATGAAGGCCACCGCGCCGTGAAATGGAACATGTCTACCACATTGCCCATTAGAATGGGAGCATACCCCCCTCCTTCACCTAAAAATTCCGCAATCAGCCCCCATGAGCTACGTGAAAAAAAAGCACCATACACAGCACTGTCAATGATGTTCCCAATGGCCCCCGCCCAAATGAATGAAATGCATGCCAACAATCCCAAGTGCGCTCCATCTTTCAGCAAACGCCTTAAGTAGAAGCCCAGCCCGACAGCCGCCACCAGTCGAAACGAGGTTAAAAGTAACTTTCCTGCCATGCCTGGGAGTGCCCACCCAAATGCCATGCCTTCATTTTCAATGAATTGCAATTCAATCAAACCCGGAATTAAGTCCCGTTGTTGACCAATCGAAAAAGACAGTTTAATCCAAATCTTGAGCACCTGGTCCGCCACCAACACCGGCAACACGATGGCTAGAAACCATCCTCCCAATGATTCAATGCGTCTCAAGAGTTACTGCTGGTTCTTGGCTTCGATGGACATCGTAGCGTGAGGAACCAAACGCAAACGTGCTTTCGGGATCAACTTCCCTGTAACCCGACAGAGGCCGTACGTTTTGTTCTTGATTCTAAGCAATGCATTCTCCAGATTCCGGATAAACTTCTCTTGACGTGATGCCAATTGAGCCGTCTCTTCACGGCTCATGGTCTCTGAACCGTCCTCCATCATCTTGAATGTTGGAGAGGTATCATCCGTTGTGTTGTCATCCTGATGCGAAAGTGCACGTTGCAGCTCTCCATAATTCTCCCGTGCAATCTGCAATTTCTCTTGAATCAAAGCCTCAAATTCCTTGAGGTCTTTGTCCGTGTAGCGTGTTTCTGCCATGACGGTATTATCTGTTCACTTTTTTCAAGGTCATCCATATCGTCTGACCATCATCTAAAATCACCTCTTCCTTCGAGTCCACCTCACTCCAGTGAATCTCATCGGCCAACGTCTCGGCTCGAATATAATCCATATTCAATGCAATCGCCTTTTGGATCACGTTTTCCGCCTTCAACTGAACGACAATACGGTCCGTTACTTCCAGTCCTGTATCCTTTCGCATGTTTTGGATGCGATTGATCAATTCACGTGCGATTCCTTCAGAACGTAACGCTTCGTCAAGGACAATGTCCAACGCCACCGTAACGCCTGAAGCACTTGCGACCAACCAACCGGGAATGTCTTCCGTTGAAATTTCAACATCCGTCAACAACACCTCTGCCGTTCCCAAGCCATCTGCAGGTTCAACTTCAATACTTCCAATCGATTCTAACCGCTCAATTCCATCCGCATCAAGCGCTGAAACTGCGGCAGCCAATGACTTCATCCGCTTCCCAAATCGAGGCCCCAAGCTTTTGAAATCCGGTTTGATCCGCTTGACGATGGTGACATCTGAGTCGTCTCCATCCCGTAAAATCTGCAATTCCTTGACATTGACTTCGCTCAAAATCAACGATTCGACAGCTTTCAATCTGCGTGCCATGTCATCGTTCAAAACAGGGACCAAAATCCTTCGTAAGGGCTGACGGACGCGCAGTTTCTCACGCTTTCGAAGCGATAAAACCTGTGAGGAGAGCTGCTGAGCCAAGGCCATTCGCGCTTCCAATTCCAAGTCAATCCACGCCTCTTGTACCTCGGGGAATGAAGTCAAGTGAACAGATTCCGTTTCTGTTGGATTGGCCAATCCCGCATTCAGATCTCGGAATAGACGATCCAAGTAGAACGGTGCAATGGGAGATCCTAGAATGGAGACCGTCTTCAAACATTCGACCAACGTTTGGTAAGCACTCATCTTATCGGCCGTCAGTTCGCCCTTCCAAAATCGCCGACGTGACAACCGAACATGCCAATTGGACAATTCATCAATGGTGAAGGACTGGATGGCCCTTGCCGCCTTCGTTGGCTCGAGGTCCTGGTAAGCTTGGTCGACTTCAGCGATTAAAGAATGCAACCGAGAAAGCACCCACCGATCAATTTCCGGACGGTCCGCGTGAGCAATTGGTTCCTCCGAACCGTTGTAGCCGTCGATATTCGCATACAACACCAAGAAGTTGTACGTGTTGTGCAACGTTCCGAAGAACTTTCGCTGCACCTCGCCAATCCCATTTTCGTCAAACTTCAAGTTGTCCCATGGCTGCGCGTTGGAAATCATATACCAGCGGGTCGCATCCGCTCCGTATTTCTCTAAGGTGACAAATGGATCCACTCCATTGCCCAGTCGCTTGGACATCTTCAGTCCATTTTTATCCAACACCAGACCATTGCTCACAACGCTCTTATACGCTACGGAATCGAACACCATGGTAGCAATGGCATGTAGGGTAAAAAACCAGCCACGCGTTTGGTCCACGCCCTCTGCAATAAAGTCAGCTGGGAATGCACTTCCCTGATCAATTTTCTCTTTGTTTTCGAAAGGATAATGCCACTGCGCATACGGCATGGATCCACTGTCAAACCATACGTCGATCAAATCAGATTCACGGCGCATGGGTCGTCCATCCGCACTCTTTAACACCACCTCATCCACCTTGTGCTTGTGTAAATCGAAGACGTCATAGTTCGATTTCGAAAAATCCCCAACCACAAATTCGGTCAATGGATTTCGCTCCATCAAACCAGCAGAAACACTCTCATCGCAGCGCGCCTTCAACTCTTCAATCGAGCCAATACACACTTGCTCCAATCCATCCTCCGTGCTCCAAATTGGAATGGGAATCCCCCAAAATCGAGAACGACTCAAATTCCAATCGTTCAAGTTTTCCAACCATTTTCCGAACCGACCAGAGCCCGTACTTGCTGGCTTCCAGCGAATGGTTTTATTCAACTCCTGCATCCGCTCCTTTGCAGCCGTCGAACGAATGAACCAACTGTCCAACGGATAGTACAAAATAGGTTTGTCTGTTCTCCAGCAATGCGGGTAGTTGTGCTCGTACTTCTCGACGATAAATGCTTGTCCCCTCTCTTTCAAAAGAATGGCAATTTCAACATCCACCGAACGTTCAGGAGCGGTGCCTTCAGGATAAAACTCTTGTTTGACATACCGTCCTGCAAAAGGACCAATCCCCTCCCGAATTCGGCCCTGCATGTCCACTAGCGGAACACCGTGTCCCATCCCATCGTCCACCAGCATCGGTGGAACTCCAGCGGCCTGAGCAACACGTGCATCATCAGCTCCAAAGGTCGGTGCGGTATGGACGATACCGGTTCCATCCTCCGTGGTTACAAAGTCCCCCGGAATAATCTGGAAGGCACCGGCTACGCCGTCCATAGGCACAGCCCAATCGAACAAAGGTTCATAGCATTCTCCGCACAAGTCTGCTCCTACGACGTGAGCCAACACCTCATGTTCTGGGGCATTTTTTCCGCCAAACTGCTTGGAAAGCAATGATTCCGCTAAGACCACCAACCCCTTGGTTTCGGTATACCGGTTAGTGGTGGAAACCAGGACATACATGATCTTCGGACCAACCGTCAACGCCGTATTCGAAGACAATGTCCAAGGAGTCGTGGTCCACGCCAAAAAATCCACTGGCAACTCCGCCAGCGCAGTCCGTTTTTCTGGTGCAATGTGCTCACGCAACCGAGCCGCTGAAACAGGCAATGCTCTGAATTGAGCCACCACAGTGGTATCCTTCACATCCTGATATGCGCCGGGTTGATTCAATTCATGTGTACTCAACCCTGTCCCCGCAGCAGGACTATAAGGCTGAATGGTATAGCCCTTATACAGCAGCCCCTTGTCATTCATTTGTTTGATTAACCACCAAACACTTTCAATGTATTTATTCTCATAGGTGACATATGGCGTTTCCATGTCCACCCAATACCCCATTTTCAGCGTGAGGTCATTCCAAATATCCGTATACCGCATCACCGCTTTGCGACACGCATCATTATATTCTTCAACAGATAGCTTAACTCCGATGTCTTCCTTGGTAATCCCCAGCTCTTTTTCAACACCAAGCTCAACAGGAAGACCGTGGGTATCCCAACCGGCCTTGCGCTCTACACGGTACCCCTTGAGGGTATGAAATCGACAGAAAATATCCTTGATCGCACGGGCCATGACATGATGAATGCCGGGTTTTCCGTTGGCCGAAGGCGGACCCTCAAAGAAAACATAGGGCCGATCAGCCGGTCGAGAATCGATGCTTTTCTGGAACGTATTCTCGCGCTCCCAATCACTTAAGATTGATTGTGCGATTTCAGGCAAGTTCAAACTGCCCCGTTCGGGAAATGAATTCGGATGGAGTGACTTGGACATGGGATGCGCTATTCGATAACACCTGCATTCAGGTGCCGCGAAGATAACAATGCAAAAGCTGCAAACGAATGAAGTCCTTGGCTTATACTTGGCTCAATTTCACCATGTTCGTCATGCCGGCCTCGGCAATTGGCATACTCGCCAAGTGGACAACCATATCTCCCGTTTCAACCTGCCCCAGCTTTGTCAGTTCGAACTTGATATCTGCAATGGTGTGATCTGTACTCACCATTTTCTGGTAGGGATACGCTGTAACACCCCAAACCAAGGCCATTTGGCCCAAAATTTTCTTGTTCGCTGTGAACATGTAAACATGTGCTTTCGGCCGCTGACTTGAAACCTGGATAGCCGTATAGCCGCTAAATGTCATGGTCACTATTGCTTTGGCCTCGACACGCTTTGCCAATCGACATGCATTGTAGCACATGCTATCGCTGACAAATCGTTTATCACTTTTGCTCAAAGGGGGCCGTTCATAGTTGTACATCCCGTCATGGACTTCCATAGACTCTAAGATTAGCGTCATGGCCGAAACCGCTTCCACGGGATATGCTCCGACCGATGTCTCAGCACTGAGCATCACAGCATCCGCTCCATCCAACACAGCGTTGGCTACATCATTGACCTCAGCCCTTGTCGGAACAGCACTTTCAATCATGGACTCCATCATCTGTGTTGCCACGATTACGGGGCGTCCAATGGCCATGCAGCGACGGATAATGTCCTTTTGTACCATGGGCACTTCTTGCATCGGAATCTCCACGCCAAGATCTCCACGCGCCACCATGACAGCATCCGTTGCTTCTAGAATCGCATCCAAATCTTCCAACGCCTCTGGCTTCTCTATTTTCGCAATGATCCGAGCATGCTTACCGGCTTTTTGTATCAAGCCACGCAACTCGTGGATGTCAGCAGCATTGCGTACAAAGGACAATCCAATCCAATCAACATCTTGTTCCAACGCGAAGTCCAAGTCGCTTGCGTCTTTGGGTGTGATACAGGGCAATGAAATCGCTGTAGAAGGAAGGTTAATGCCCTTTCTTGGCTTCAGCACACCGCCATGGATGACTTTACACGTTACGGCATCATTTCCATTGGTCTCCACCACATGCAACCGCAACTTCCCATCGTCCAACAGCACGGGTTCACCAGCCTGAACGTCTCGGGCAAATTCCGCGTAATTCGTAAACACTTCATTTCCTGACCCCACACCGTTGCCGGTACGAATGGTAACAGTTTCACCAGTGACCAAATCCATTTTACCTCCCTCGATGTCGCCTACACGTAATTTTGGACCCTGCAAGTCAGCAAGCAAAGCGGTATGGGTACCCAATTTATCATCGACAGCACGAATTGCCTTAACGGTTGCTCCATGTACCGCGTATTCTCCATGTGAAAAGTTCAAACGCGCCACGTTCATTCCAGCCTGAATCAATTGCGTCAAAACCTCTTCTGATGAAGAGGCAGGACCCATGGTTGCCACTATTTTCGTTCGTTTCATTTTTTTTCGTTTCCTTCCAAATGCAGGCTGCTCGTTTCAGCCAAATCAAGCAAAGCAAGATGTTCCATCGCTCCAGAATGAAGCGGGTCTAACATCTGCGCATACACAACGGCCGAACAGCTTCTTAACTTTGACAGCCATTCATCTCCCGACAATCCCCCCTCGCCAATTTGAAGCAGGTAATCCAATTGGGCTGCTCCTTGAAACCGTGCAAGCACCCCCGAAGGAGTCCGGTTTTCAATCAATGCTACCGAGCAAGAAGATGAATTGGACTCGTCCGCATAGCGATATACCACGTGATTCGTCGATTCCTTGCGTTGAGGAACATTCAAAACCTTGAAAAATTGCAACTGCCAGCCCAACAAACCATTTAGCTCCCACGTCAACCGGTGCGGAGGCAAATGACTTCCGATCCCAATCAACTCAAAATCACATGCATCTGCAAAATCTGCTTCTAGCCACTGCATCATCGCGAATATACCGCGAGGTGCGGACTTCCTTCAACCAACACTACTGTTTTTGAGAAGATTGGTCCGAACCGGATGGACGGCGACGGCGATTGGACGAACGTTTCCGCTGAGGCGAAGGTGCTCCGTTCTGCTCATCACCCTGAGATGGGGGTTCTGTCTTCACTCCGGCGTTCTCTGATTTCTCCGCATCAAACACCGATCGCCACGCACCGCGAGCAGCACGCTGTTCTGCAGATTTCTTAGAACTGCCCGTACCTGAACCTCGTTTGACCTCATCAAGCAATACCACCACGTCATAGCGTGTCTTACCCTTCACGTGATACTCTCGCTTCACCTCAAATGCCAACTTCACTTTTTCCCTTTGCGCCCAATGATGCAATTTCGATTTGAAATCCACTGTTTCGTGGACTTTATGATCCGCACCATGTCTTTTAAGCATGCGTATCACCGCGCGGCTTGTTTTTTCATACCCATGATCCAAGTAAATCGCACCGATCAAGGCTTCTAACGCATTGCCCACAACAGAGGAATGCACATCATTCCTTCGCATTTTACTTCGGATCAATGCACCTAACTCCATATTTGTTCCCACCAAGTTCAACGTTTCACGGTTGACCATCTTGGATTTACGTTGGGTCAAACTTCCTTCTTGCTCATCGGAGAATTCATCATACAGGAATCGCGCGACCACCAGATCAAGTGCGGTATCCCCCAAAAATTCCAAGCGTTCATTGCTTCGCAATCCCGTGGTATCTCCATCGAGCATTGACGCATGTGTCAGGGCCTCGTCGTACAGTTGAATTTTACGGATCCGTAAGCCAAACTCCTTGCGAACCAATTGGCGAATGGTCTGAGGGGTCTCTTTCCAAAAAACCAAACGGTCGAGTACACGGGATGGCCTATTGGTCATCCATCAAGGTTGGTATTCCTTGAATAAAACAGACGCATTGTGTCCTCCGAAACCAAATGTGTTGCAGAGCGCCGCACGGACCTTTCGGTGTTTCGCCTTGTTCAAGGTGAAGTCTAGTTTCTGATCCAAACCTTCGTCCGGAAATTCAAAGTTGATGGTCGGAGGAATGACGCCGTGTTTAATCGCCAAGATGCACGCAATCCCCTCAATCGCACCTGCGGCCCCTAAAAGGTGGCCTGTCATCGACTTGGTAGAACTGATATTCAGATTGTAGGCATGCTCGCCAAAGACTCCTTGAATCGCTAGAGTCTCTGCAATATCTCCGAGTGGAGTAGACGTACCATGAACGTTCACGTAGTCCACATCAGTCGGTGACATTTCGGCATCATCCAATGCCGCTTTCATGACATTCTTTGCGCCCAAGCCTTGTGGATGGGGAGCTGTGATATGATGTGCGTCCGCACTCATTCCTCCACCAACCATTTCGCAATAAATCTGAGCGCCTCGGGCAATGGCGTGCTCATACTCCTCTAAAATAATCGCTCCACCCCCTTCACCTAAGACGAATCCATCTCGTGTTGCGTCAAAAGGACGGGATGCACGAGCCGGATCATCGTTTCGAGTCGAAAGTGCTTTCAATGCGTTAAAGCCTCCAATACCACCCTCGGTAATCGCCGCTTCGGAGCCTCCTGTGACCATCACCTCTGCCTTGCCCAATCGGATGTAATTGAACGCGTCAATCATAGCGTTGGTCCCACTAGCGCAAGCAGAAACGGTGCAAAAGTTCGGACCACGGAATCCGTGTCGTATGCTAATGTGACCGGCCGCGATATCCGAAATCATCATGGGGATGAAAAACGGGCTAAAACGCGGTACACCTCCACTTTCATGGAAGTTCAATGCCTCATTCATAAACGTTTGGAAACCTCCAATCCCAGAACCCCAAATGACTCCAACACGATCGTGATCGACATCGGGTTCCTCTCCATCAAGTCCAGCATCGGCCAATGCCTCGTCGGAGCATGCAATCGCATACTGCGCAAACAAGTCCATTTTTCGAGATTCTTTGCGGTGCAGAAACTGCGAAACGTCAAAGTCTTTCACTTCGCAGGCAAACTGCGTCTTGAAATTGGTCGCGTCAAACTTGGTAATGTCAGCAGCACCACTCGTGCCATTGACCAAACCTTGCCAAAACGATTGTACATCATTTCCTATGGGCGTAACTGCCCCTAGACCTGTAACGACTACCCTTTTGAGCTCCATCTAGAGCGGGGTTTATTTAACGGTCGCTGAGATGTATTCCACTGCCTGGCCGACGGTGCTGATTTTCTCAGCCTGATCGTCCGGAATGGCAATGTTGAATTCTTTCTCAAACTCCATGATGAGTTCTACTGTATCCAAGGAGTCAGCTCCAAGGTCGTTCGTGAAACTTGCTTCCAAGTTGACTTCTCCAGCATCTACTCCCAACTTATCGACGATAATCGCCGTTACTTTTTCTTGAATCTCAGACATAGCTTAGCTGTTTTTCGGGGCGCAAAGTAACCAATTACAATTTGAACCATCTAACGTTTTCGTCATCTTTTCTCGATATCGTTGAAAATTCCATGTTAAATCAGTGGATTTCCACCATTATTTCCTCGAGTTTCTTTCTTTCGATATCCGGAACACTGCAGTTCGAAGCGGGGTACCCTAACGGAATCAAAAGATAGGCGTGTTCATTGGACGGTCGACCCAAAATGTCCGATAAAAAACCCATCGGACTCGGGGTATGTGTCAATGTTGCCAGCCCGGACTCGTGCAATGCATTGAGCAACATCCCCGAAGCAATGCCCACGGATTCCTGCACGTAATAATGCTGCTGCTTCCCTCCAGACCCATCTTCAACAGGTATCCAGGATTGACGAAAAATGACAATCAACGCTGGCGCTTCTTCCAAATGCGGTTTCAGGTAATTGGTATCAAAAGGCTTCAAATCCTCCAGCCATCGCTCTGACATGCGCCCGTGATAATTCTCATATTCCTCCTTCTCCGCTGCTTCGCGAATTGACCGCTTGACTTCGGAATTGGTCACAAGGCAAAAAGTCCAAGGTTGTTTGTTTGCCCCTGAAGGCGATGTTCCGGCTGCCTCTATGCACCGTTTGAGCACCTCTACAGGCACTGGAGCCGAATCAAAGTGACGCACAGACCTCCTGCCTTTCATTCGCTCGAGCACAGCCTGAGAACGCTCGTGCATCTCTTCCTCGCTCAAACGCTCGAAAATGAGCGGGATATGCGGTGGTTGAGAATCTTTCATTGTTGAGCTTCTAGACTGGTCTGGTCATATCTGACCGCCTTTTCGAATTCGCCGCATCAATTCCGAAGCAAATACAAAGTCTTCCAACTCTGGTACACCTCCTGCAAGCAAACCGCCACGGTCTCCCCTCCAAAGAATGCGGCCTTCATGCACAAAATGAATGGTATCGCTTGCCTCCATCACACTGTTCATATCGTGGGAAATCACAACTGTGGTCATGTTGTATTCCCGCGTGATTTCCATGATCAATTGATCAATAACAATGGCCGTTTGTGGATCCAGACCTGAATTGGGCTCATCGCAAAACAAATACTTCGGGTTCATGGCAATGGCACGGGCTATGCCCACGCGTTTTTGCATTCCACCGCTGCACTCTGCCGGGAAACGTGAACCGGCATCCGCAAGCTCAACTCGCTCCAAACATTCTGAGGCTCTCCTGTCAATTTCAGCATCCGTCATGCCGCTGAACATCTTCAATGGAAAGCTGACATTTTCCTGAACAGTCATGCTATCAAACAAAGCCGATCCTTGAAAAAGCATGCCGATTTCTTGACGAATTTCTTTGCGGTCTCGGCGTGAAAGCGCAGTGAAGTTTCGGCCATCATACGAGACATGGCCCTGGTCAGGTTCTATCAAACCCACAGTGCATTTTGTCATCACGCTTTTACCGCTCCCACTCCGTCCAATGACAAAGTTGACTTTCCCACGCTCAAAAGAAGCCTGAATATCCTTGAGGACGTCATGTTCTCCGAACGACTTGGATATGTTGTGCAGTTCAATCAAAACTCCAGATTAATTGAGCAGCATTTGAGTCAAAATCAAATTGGTCACCATGATGATGACGACACTCCACACGACCGCACGCGTGCTCGAACGGCCCACTTCCAAAGCTCCGCCAGCCGCATAATACCCGTGATAAGCAGATACACTGGTGAGGATAAATCCAAAAGCAACCGTCTTGGTCAAAGCGTAAATCACATCAAAGACATGAAAGTCCACTTGCATGCCATATTCAAAATCGGCCAGTGAACTCACCCCTGTCGCCACGCCCACCCAAGCACCGGCGCCTACGCCCATGACCATGCTCAGAATGACGAGGAAAGGCACAATGCATAGTCCCGCGATGATTTTTGGTAAAATCAAATAACTCGCGCTGTTGACCCCCATGATTTCCAGGGCATCAATTTGCTCCGTTACGCGCATCGTTCCAATTTGGGAAGCAATGTTGGAACCAACTTTCCCTGCTAAAATAACAGGGATTAGGGTTGGCGAAAATTCTAAAATCATGGTTTGTCGCACCGTGAATCCAATCGTATAAACGGGAATCCACCCTCCGATCTGGTGGGCCGTCTGCAAACAGATTACCGCTCCCATGAACAGACTCAACAAAGCAACGATACCGATTGACTGCGTGCCGATTGCGTCCAGCTCCCGAATCAACAGGCGCCGAAACACCCGGCCTTTTTCAGGACGTCGAAAGCTCGCTGACAGGAGCTGCATGTACCTTCCGATGTGAAACAACCAGCGCATGGCACGAAGATAAGGTTTCA
>CAWVYB010000031.1:0-17714 GCA_963934215.1 uncultured Flavobacteriales bacterium
AAGCGCAGAAAAGGAAAAAAGCAGAGGTGCTTGATTTTCTGAGTGATTTGTGGAGTGGCTATGAAACTCCGACAGAAGAATTATTGCACAGCACGCCGGACACACATGTTTCGGTGAAGAAACTGAAAGCATTGGCCATTGCCATGTCGACGTTGCCGGACGGAAAGAAATTTTATCGGAAATCCGTGAAATTGATGCGGGATCGGTTGAAGATGATTGAAGATGATCGTCTGGATTGGGCACTCGGAGAAATGTTGGCTTATGCCTCATTGTTGGCCGAAGGCCACCCGGTTCGTATCAGTGGACAAGATGTAGAGCGGGGTACATTTTCACACCGGCATGCTGTTGTGAAAACCGAAGACACGGAGGAAGAAATTATTCCGCTGAATCACGTGAGTGAGGGTCAAGCGAAATTGAGTATTTACAATTCTTTGTTGAGCGAATATGCAGTAGCTGGATTTGATTATGGCTATGCCTTTGCGACGCCGAATGGATTGACCGTTTGGGAGGCGCAATTCGGGGACTTCAACAACGGGGCGCAAATCCTATTCGACCAGTTCTTGAGTGCTGCTGAAGATAAGTGGCGCACCATGAACGGACTCACTTTGATGCTCCCTCATGGCTATGAAGGCATGGGTTCCGAACACAGTTCTGGCCGCATGGAGCGGTTTCTGCAATTGGGAAGTGGTGAGAACATGCTCATCTGCAATGTGACTGAGCCAGCGAATTATTTTCATTTACTCCGCCGTCAAGTCAAATGGTCCTTCAGGAAACCACTGATTATTTTCACTCCGAAAAAACTACTGCGCTACCCGTTAGCCGTTTCTTCTTTCAATCAGATGGACAAGGGCGGTTTTCAAAAGGTCATCGATGATCCGCGTCATGCTGACGCAACATCGGCCGGCCGAGTGGATACTGTTATGCTGTGCACGGGGAAGGTCTACTATGACATCGTCGAGCAGCTTCAAGAGGTGCAGGCAGACAATCTTGCGTTCGTACGATTGGAACAAATTCATCCCTTGCCAGTAGGTGAGTTGGATCAGATTATCCAGAAGTATGGAGGGGATGCCAATTACGTTTGGGTCCAAGAAGAGCCTCAAAATATGGGGGCTTGGAGTTTCATGCTGCAGCATTTCACGCGCGTTCCACTCAGCGTGATTTCACGTCCTATGAGCGCTAGCCCGGCATCTGGTTCCTCGGAGGTGCACAAAAGCCGACAACAGGAGATCCTCGATGAGGTGTTCGCCCATGCCAATCGATAATTTTCGTTGAATAAATAGCCTTACTTAGCAATCAATTCTATCCTGTTATGCCGACACTTGAAATGAAAGTTCCCAGTCCGGGAGAGTCCATCAGCGAAGTTGAAATCGCTACATGGTTGGTGTCCGATGGAGATTATGTCGAAAAGGACCAGGCGATCGCAGAGGTCGATTCAGACAAGGCCACCTTGGAGTTGCCGGCTGAAGAAGCAGGAATCATCACCTTGAAAGCGGAAGAAGGCGACGCCATTGCAGTCGGGGCAGTGTGTTGTTTGATTGACACCAGCGCGAAGCGTCCTGCGGAATCAAAGCCTGCAAAAACCGTTGCTCCGGCTCCTGCCGCAGCGGCTCCTGCCGCAGCGGCTCCAGCTCCAGCTCCTGTCGCCGCCGCTCCTGCTCCGAAGTCTGTTCCCGTTACAAGTGTCAAGCCGGTATCTCCAGCGGCAGGTCATCCCTCTCCAGCTGCACGAAAAATGATGGCGGATAATGCCATTAAACCAGGTCAAGTCGCGGGGACGGGCCGGGATGGTCGGGTAATGAAACAGGACGTTTTATCCGCAATGGCGGCTGGTTTTGATGACAGTTCCACAGCAAGTTGGGGAGGAAGCAGAGAAGTTGGTCGCGTTAAAATGTCCATGCTTCGTCGCAAAGTCGCCGAACGGCTGGTTGCTGTGAAGAATGAAACGGCCATGTTGACCACGTTCAATGAAGTGGACATGAAGCCGGTAATGGATTTGCGGAAGCAATACAAGGAAGCCTTCAAAGAGGCCCATGGAGTGGGGTTGGGGTTCATGAGCTTTTTCACCAAAGCAGTAACGCATGCGATTGCTCAATATCCTTCCGTAAACGGCATGATCGATGGCAAGGAGATGATTGTCCCAGAATATGCTGACATCGGCATTGCGGTGAGCTCTCCAAAGGGGCTGATGGTTCCTGTTATGCGCAATGCAGAGTCGATGACCTTGGCGGATATCGAAGCCGAAATTAAGCGCTTGGCTATCCGTGCGCGTGACGGTGAATTGACCATTGAAGAAATGCAAGGGGGGACGTTTACCATTACCAATGGGGGTGTCTTTGGGTCTATGTTGTCCACGCCCATCATCAACCCTCCGCAAAGCGCCATTTTGGGAATGCACAACATCGTTGAGCGCCCCGTTGCCATCAATGGCAAGGTTGAAATTCGACCAGTGATGTATGTAGCATTGAGCTATGATCACCGGATCATCGATGGCAAGGAAAGTGTTGGCTTCCTACTCGCCATCAAAGAGATGATTGAGAATCCTGAACGCTTGATGTTTGGAGGTAAAAAGCCTCAAGAGGTTCTCCTCGGATTGTAACCATCGAGCAAACAAAAGCCCCGCCAATAAATGGCAGGGCTTAGGCTGTGGTTTTGCTGACCAAGAAACACCGCATGAAAAAACCCACTGCTTTCGGTGGTTAAACCGGGGCAATGGGGATTAAATGAAGCGCATCAAAGCATAAGTAAATATACGACGAAAGCTGTGTAATAAATAATGAATATGCTAAAAACGTCGATAAAACTTTTGTAAAACCCATAGGATTGTGATGGATGGATTTCTTTGTGGCTTATCTCAAAACGGAAACCCGCTCGGCATCCAATCGCAACAGTATGAAAACCAGTAAGGTGAAGCCCATTAATGATGAGCCTCCAGCTGAAAAGAAAGGGAGAGGAATTCCAATGACGGGAGCCAAGCCAAGAACCATTCCGATGTTAATCAGATAGTGCATGAACAGGATACTCACGACACTGTAAGCATAAACCCTTGTAAAATCGGACCTCTGGCGTTCTGCAATGGCAAGTATTTTAAAAAGTAGAAGCGTAAAAAGAAAGATGACAAATGTGGAACCAAGGAAGCCCCACTCTTCTCCTATAGTGCAGAAGATAAAGTCGGTTTCTTGCTCAGGAACGAAGCCATATGCGGTCATGGGGCCATTGAGAAAACCTTTTCCTGAAAGACCACCAGAGCCAATTGCCGCTTTGGAATGCCGGATGTTGTAATCAGCATCGGGATTGCTCACATCGATACCAAAGAGGACTTGAACACGTTCTCGCTGATGCCGCGGTAACTGTTCCAAACCTGTATGCATTCCTGCACTCAATAGCATGGCAGCTATGAGTGAAATCCATGTGGTGTTTCGAACACGTCTTCGATTTCTTGGAACAATAACGTAGGGGATTAATTGCCAAAAAACAAGGCAAAAAAGGACAAGAATGAGCCAGAGTATGCCGATGGCCGACTGCTCTCCAATCCACGGGTAATCGACGGATGCCGCCCCCGTAAGTATGGATGCAACGGTGATGAGCAACGCGCAAAAACCGGCAATCAAAACATTGCCAGAAAGTCCTTCTCGGTAGAGCGTAAAGATGAGTCCTCCAAAAACCAATGTCGTTCCGGCATCGGGCTGAAGCAGCGTTAAGGCAGCAGGGATACCTACGATGGCAATGGACTGCGCCAAGGTTTTTAGATCTCTTAGCTTTCCGTCACCACGGCTCAGTAGCCAGGCCAATAAGAGAGCTGCGGCAGGTTTTGCAAATTCCGATGGTTGTATACTGATGCTCCCAAAGCCGAACCAGGAACGTGCGCCGCCAACTTTTTTACCAATGATGAGGACCGTGAGCAACAGGACGATATTGATCACATAGTGCAGAATAGAGGTGCGAATGAAAAACTCTCCTTCTATGTTCAGGATAACAACAGCGAGGACACCGCATACCAGAATCCAGATCAGTTGCTTGCCCTGTTTTGACCCCCAGTCAAGCCAGTCTACAGGAGATGCTCCTGCTGTGGCGCTGGAAACATTGAGCCACCCCAGGATCATCATGGTTGCGACGATCCCTACTGTAAACCAGTCGATGCGTTGTCCTACGGATTGTGATCGCCTCATCAACGTTCGGGAAAGGGGTAAGTGGATTGGAGGATGTGTTCTTCTTTTTCCACTTGTGAAATGGATCCGGTTAGAAATTGCTCCATCATCAAACTGGCAATGGGTGCTGCCCAATCGCCTCCAGAACCGGCATTTTCAACATATACACTCAAAGCAATGCGCGGATTTTCTTTCGGAGCGAAAGCCATAAAAACAGAGTGTGTTGCTCGCTCCCCATTTTGAACAGTTCCTGTTTTTCCGCACACCGTAATTCCGGGCACGCGTGCTTTGGTGCCAGTCCCTTCAGAGGAAGCGACAACGGCTTCCATGGCCTGGATGATGGGCCGAAAGGCAGCGGGGTCAACTCCTGTCTGCACCAATGAGTCGAGTGATTGAGGCTTTCCTTTTCCGCCAATGTCCAGGACGGTATGCGGTGTAATGAACCATCCGCGGTTGGCCATAATGACGGCGAGGTTGGCCATATGCACCGGAGTCGTGAGAAGCTCACCTTCTCCAATGGAAATGCTGTAAATAGTCGAGTAGGCCCAACGCTTTTTCCCATACATGCGATTGTACAGGGTGGTGTCAGGAACAGATCCAGAACGCAAGCCCGATAAGTGTCCTCCCAAATCCGTTCCGATTCCGAATTTCTTAATGCGCGGACTCCATAAAGCAAGACCTTCTGAGGCGTCTTGAAAGATGTTGTCTGATCTCCCGCCCTGCACCATCCGCTTCATGACTTCATGAAAATATGGATTGCACGAATGCACAATGGCTTGTTCCAGATTGTCCATTGAATGGGCTCCATGGCAGCCTATAATGTCACGGTTGCAGACAATCCTCGAATTGGTGGTGATGACCCCTTCATCTAGCGCAATGAGACCTTGGATCATTTTGAAAATACTTCCAGGTCGATAAGTGGCGCGCATCGCACGATTGAACAACGGCTTGGAGGGGTCTTGCAACAGTTCAGTGTAATGGGCTCCCCGATTCTTTCCCGTCAGGAAATCAGTCGAGTAGGAAGGAGCACTCACTAAAGCAAGCACCTCCCCAGTTTGTGGGTCAATTGCAACAATCGCCCCCCGCTTATTCTCCATCAATTGCTCCCCGTATGCTTGCAGGTCATGATCCAAAGTCGTGGTGACGTTTTCGCCGGAGGTCGGTAAGCTGTCGAATTGACCATTGGCTAGAGGTTCACGGAAGTCATTCCGGACATCAACGAGGTGGTATTTAATCCCCCGTTTTCCGCGCAATCGCGTTTCCCACTCCAATTCTAAACCGGATTTCCCCTTGTAGTCACCAAGACGGTACCCTTGACCTGAATTCAAATCTTCCCGATCGGTTTCCCGATATTCACCGAGAAGATGGCTGGCAAGTCCCCCTGCATTGGTCCGGATTGATCGGCGTTTGGATTGCAATCCGGGAAAACGCCAAAGCTCACCCGAAATCTGAGCGTAATCGTGATTCGGAATCTGCTTCAAGATGGGCGACGGACGATAACTGGCATACGCATCGGCTTTGGCCAAGGCAGCTCTGAGTTCGGAGGTGTCCAGACGGATGGTTTGGCTCAAAGCCATGGTGTCCAATCCGCCAGCTAATCGAGCTTGACGCGGCGTGAAAAGCAAATCATAACTGGGAACGTTGGTCAAGAATACCTCCCCATTTCGATCGAGGATCATGCCCCTGGCAGGGTCGATGATTTCCCGCTCTTCCGTGATGCGTGCAGCATAATCTTTCCAAGCACTGGGCCCCAATTGCAATTGAAAGAGCCGACCGATGAAAATGACCGACATGAGGAGAATGATGCCTCCGATGACCCATTGTCGTTCTTTCAGATTCATCGTTTGCGCCGTTTTGATTGCGAGATGTAGGAAGCCATCAAAAAGAGCCCCCATGTAAAGAGGGCAGAAGTCAAGGCCTTGCCCCACCCTTCGACCATCAATCCCCATCGACCTGCTTCCAAGCTAAACATCCACAAATTGTGCGCGATTAATAAAAGCAAAGCCCTTGATGAGAACCATTGGAAACCATGCGATTGGAGAGTTCCTTGTTCCATTGTTTCATACCCTTCGCGTGGAATAAGTATCCGGTTTACTGCAGGAATACACACCCCCATAAGCAAAGCGGAGGAGGTAAAGACGCCACCTCCCATGGTCGTTAAATCAAGCAACGCTCCGGTCAATCCGCAGATCAAAAGAAGGGCCAACGGAGACAATGTCAGCGGGAGTAAAATCAATCCATACAGATGGAATGTGGGCAAGAGCCAGCCATTTCCCATGACCAGATATTGGAAGCAAAATACTTGGAGCATCCAAGCCACAAGTAGAGTCAAATACGGTGCAATGGAACCGATCATGGAGTGGGGTTCATCCAGTCTTCAATTTCCTCGGAGGAGCGATCGTCGACAATATGGAGATAGCGGAGTTCTTGAAAAGGAGCCCCTAAATCGATTTGGATTCGCTGGAATTCTCCGTCTTGCTCTGGAGTCGACGAGGCAACAAATCCAAAGGTCAATTCTGGAGGAAAAATGCCTTGAAAACCAGAGGTGTACAGGGTGTCTCCGGGCGAAACAACGAGGTTTCGCGGGATGTCTTCGAGCTGTGCAATTTGAGTGTCTTTTCCATTCCAGAATAAGCGACCAACCGGACCGTTTTTGCCCAGACGGGCACTCCACTCCATTCCGGTATGAATCAAAGGAAGCACTAAGGCATGGTTGGTAGTCGTCTCTACCACCTTGCCAACGGCAAAGCCCCCGTGTAAGGCGCCTTGCCCAGGTTGCACGCCATCCTCTCCACCGGAGTTAATGATGAGGAAATTTGAGCTAAGATGCGTCTTAGAACGGATCACTTCAGTAGGAACGACGGTGTTGGCAAACTTCGATTGCGCGGCAAGGGGGATACCGCGTTGCTTGGTTTTCAAAAGTTCCGAGCGCAATTGCGCATTTTCCAACAAGAGCTGTTCATTCTGATGGGCCAAAACTGTCAACTGGCTCATATCAGACACGTATTCATCCCATGATCCCTGGACTTCAAGACTGGTTCGAACCCACCGCCCTCGAGGATAGCCGTGGCTGGAAAAAAACCATGCCAAAGCAAATCCTTGACATAGGATAAACGTCAGGATCAGTTGATGTCGAACGATGAGTCTCCAAAGATTGTACATGACTTCTCGTCTGCAATCAATTGCGCATCAAGAAGGGGAAGCGATCAATGTTTTTCAATGCAATAGCGGTCCCTTTAGCAACTGCGTGCAGCGGATCGTCAGCAACGTGAACAGGAAGTCGAGTCCGCGCAGCAATGCGCTTGTCTAATCCACGCAATAAGGCTCCACCTCCAGCGAGATAGATGCCGGTCTTATAAATGTCTGCAGACAATTCAGGAGGCGTTTGTTCCAAGGCGCTGTGAATGGCTTCTTCGATCTTCGAAATGCTCTTATCCAGAGCTTGTGCGATTTCCCGGTAAGAGACCAAAATCTCCTTGGGAATTCCGGTCATCAAGTCCCGACCTCGGACAGGGTAGTCTTCAGGAGGATTGTCCAATTCAGGCATAGCGGACCCCACTTCAATCTTAATCTGTTCAGCCGTCCTTTCGCCGATCAAGATGTTGTGCTGCCGTCGCATATACTCTTCGATGTCCGATGTAAAGTCATCTCCAGCCACGCGAATATTTTTATCGGTGACAATGCCACCAAGCGCAATGACAGCAATTTCAGAAGTGCCACCCCCGATGTCAATGATCATGTTGCCCATGGGTTCTTCAACATCAATGCCGATTCCGATGGCTGCGGCCATGGGTTCGTGTATGAGATAGACATCCTTTCCTCCGGCATGCTCTGCGCTATCGCCAACGGCACGTTTTTCTACCTCGGTTATTCCGGAAGGGATGCAGATGACCATGCGAAGCGAAGGCGTAAACCAGCTCTTCCGAACATTCATCATTTTGATCATGCCTTTGATCATTTCTTCAGCAGCCTGAAAATCAGCAATAACGCCGTCCTTGAGCGGTCGAATTGTTTCGATGTTCTTGTGCGTTTTTCCGTGCATTTGCTGTGCTAAACGGCCAATGGCAACAATGCGGTTGGTCGAACGGTCTTTCGCTACAATGCTCGGCTCATCTACAACAACTTTATCCTGGTAGTAGATAATCGTGTTGGCAGTGCCGAGATCAATGGCGATCTCCTGCATGAAAAAATTGAACAGGCCCATAAGTGAAAGGTCAAAGAGGTGAAGCGCGAACGCGTGTGAATCACCCAAATATAAGCAAGCGGGATGCGGATTGCACGGGGAGTACCGTCAGAATTTATGCACTCGAAATACCGGCGAAATCAATGGCGAAAATGCCGGACTCCGGTCATGTACATAGAGAGTCCATTTTCGTTACAATACGCAACACTCAGATCATCTTTAATCGACCCTCCAGGTTGAATGACAGCTTTAATTCCAGCTTGGTCAGCGAGCTCCACGCAATCAGGAAATGGGAAGAAAGCGTCTGAAGCCATGACCGCGCCGTTTAAATCGAATCCGAAATTATTGGCTTTGACGACAGCTTGTTTCAGCGCATCTACCCGGCTTGTTTGTCCGGTTCCACTGCCTAAAAGCTGTCGCCCTTTAGCGAATACGATGGTGTTGGACCGCGTGTGCTTGGTCACTTTCATCGCGAAGATCAAATCGTCGAGCTGCTCTTGATTGGCCTTTTCGTTCGTGGCGAGTTTGAGGTCGTCGATCCCCTCGGTTTGCGCGTCTTTGCTTTGAACCAGGTAACCGTTGAGTGCGGATCGGACCCCAATTTCAGGCATGTCTACCGGCTTTTGAATCAATAGGATGCGATTCTTCTTTTGTTTCAACACAACGAGCGCTTCCTCGTCGAAACCGGGAGCAATCACCACTTCGAAAAACAAGTCATGCATGGATTCTGCTGTTGCCTTGTCCACGACACGATTGCCAATCAATACGCCACCAAATGCGGAAATAGGATCGCCCGCCAACGCATCATTCCACGCTTCGAGCAGTGTGCTTCGCGTCGCCAAACCACACGCGTTGTTGTGCTTGAGGACGGCAAATGTGGGGTCGTCATTTTGAAACTCTGACATCAATTGCACGGCGGCGTCAATGTCCAAAAGGTTGTTGTAAGAAAGTGCCTTGCCGTGCAGCTGGTCGAATAATTTATCGAGCGGTCCGAAAAACTTGCCCGGCTGGTGAGGGTTTTCACCATAGCGCAGCGCGGTGGATTGCATTTCAGAAAGATTCAAATGCGAAATGTCGCTACCTCCCATCATCCATTCATGGATGCGCGTGTCATAGTGCGAGCTGACTCGAAATGCACGAGCCGCGAGTTCTTTTCGTTCCTCTCGAGTGGTCACGCCTTCTCCATTTTGGAGCAGACTCACAAGGGAGCCATAGTCTGATTGGTTGGACACAATGACAACGTCTTCGAAGTTTTTGGCAGCAGCTCGAATGAGGGAGATTCCTCCAATATCAATTTTCTCGATGATCTCTGCGTGGGATCCTCCGCTTGCTACGGTTTCTTCGAATGGATACAAGTCAACAATCACCAAATCAATAGCGGGGATGGCGTATTCTTCCATGTGCGCGACATCAGGTGCAAACGCTCTTCGATTCAAAATGCCTCCAAACACTTTGGGGTGCAACGTCTTGACACGTCCTCCCAAAATGGATGGATAGTCTGTGATGGATTCAACCGGCACAACTTCAGCTCCCATTGCTTCAAGAGCAACTTGAGTCCCTCCTGTAGAGTAGATGGTGATTCCGAGTCGGGTTAACTCGCTAACGATGGGTTCCAATCCTTCTTTGTGGTAAACAGAAATGAGAGCGGACTGGATGTTGCGCGGTGCGTTCATGGGGAGAATAAGTGGAGTGGCCAATGGGACAAGAACTCCTGTCAAAACTACAATTTCTTTTTGTCTTCTGTGCGTTTAGAATGGCTCAACCTTTAGCTTTGTTGAATGCTGTGGTTGCGCCTTTTACGCGAGAGTTTCTTGTTTGCATGGTCGGCCATTTTAATGAACCGATTGCGCACCTTTTTGTCTTTGTTGGGCGTGATGGTCGGCATCTTTATGATCACTGCTGTTTTTGCGGTAGTGGATTCATTGGAAGATGGGCTGAAGAGCACCTTTAATATTCTGGATGACGATGTGCTGTTCGTCCAAAAATGGCCGTGGTCCTTTGGAGAAGATTACCCTTGGTGGAAGTATGTTCAACGCAGGGAGGTTAGCATTCGCGACATGGAACTGCTCGGTGAGCGCATGCAAAAAGCCGAGACCGTGGCATTTCAGGCAAAAGAGGGCGGTTCCATAGAAGCCGGCAATAGCCGCATGGATGGAATTGGTGTTCTTGCGGTTACAACGGGTTATCCTGATGTAATTTCATTGGACATTGAGCACGGACGATTTTTTTCAGCATCGGAAAGTGCTGCGGGCCAGTCAATCGCCATCATCGGCTATGACATTGCCATGGAACTGTTTGGGAGGGCAGATGCTCGAGACCGGGAAGTAGAAATCAAGGGGCAAGTGCTCCAGGTGATTGGTGTGTTCGCTCAACAAGGATCTTCTATCGTCAACGATGGTTTCGATCGTGCCGTTCTGGTTCCGGCCAAATTTGGATCTCGGATTATGAATTATTCTGAGGGGACGAGTATCATGGTGAAGCCAAAGGAGGGTGTTTCTTCGGTTGAATTGTCCGACGAGCTCATCCAACAATTCAGGTCGATTCGACGATTGCGACCGCTCGAAGAGGATGACTTTTCGATCAACCAAATAGGAATGCTGACCTCGATATTGGATGCCATTTTTGTTCAAGTGGAATACGGAGGTTGGTTCATTGGGATCTTTGCTATTCTCGTGGGTTGCTTTAGCATTGCCAACATCATGTTTGTAAGCGTCCGGGAGCGCACCCGCATCATTGGAGTTCAAAAGGCAATTGGTGCGAAATCCACGTTTATCCTGACTCAGTTTCTGTTTGAAGCGGTTGCATTGTGCTTGTTTGGTGCATTGTTTGCGTTGCTGGCGATTGAAGGCATCGTGTTGCTGGTCAATGTGCTGGATGTGGGCATCGAACTCAAGGTGCGTCCTTCACGGATTGTGATCGCGCTGAGCGTTGCGGTGGCTTCGGGATTACTAGCGGGTTTGGCTCCGGCGCGTAAAGCAGCTCGAATGGAGCCAGTAGAAGCCATGCGCACAAACGCTTGAGCTCCATTCATTGCGTATATTTAGAGCATGAGGCGCATCATCATAACGGGTGCTCAAGGTCAATTGGGAAAGCGGTTGGTTGAGCAGTTGGGGCAGCACAATGAAATGGAGGCAATTGCCCTAGATCGCAATGCCTTGAATATTGCTGATTACGATGCTGTCCTCATGGCGCTGGAACTTTGGTCTCCTGACGGAGTTGTCAATGCTGCGGCATACACGGCTGTAGATCAGGCTGAAGACGAACAAGAGTTGGCGCATGCTGTCAATGCCAAAGGACCGGAAAACCTGGCCAGGGCATGTGCCCTCAAAGGCATTGACTTCATTCACGTCAGCACGGACTATGTGTTCAATGGACTGTCTACGACCCCATATCAAACAACAGACACCCCTGATCCGATTGGAATTTATGGGGTGACGAAACTGGCCGGTGAAACAGCTGTCCAAAAGGCTTTTTTAGAGGGGGAATCCAATGCGAAACACTGGGTTTTCAGGGTGGCTTGGTTATACGATGCTGTTGGAGAGAATTTTTTGACAACGATGTTGCGATTGGCAGAGAAAGGTGAACCGTTGCGAGTAGTTAGTGATCAATGGGGCTCACCAACAGCAGCAGGTCCTTTGGCAGGTATGCTCATCGATTGCATATCAGCGCCAAATCGATTGCCAACGGGAGTTTGGCATTATGGAACGAAAGGCCCGACTCACTGGTGCGATTTCGCAAAGGCTATTTTTGAATTGAGTGATCTTCAGGTGGATGTGATTGCTTGCAGCTCCAATGAATACCCTAGGAAGTCCCGTCGACCTTCTTATTCTTATTTGGACCCTCATCCATTGATGACGGCATTGGGCAGACAAGCAGTACCATGGAAAGAAGAGCTCGAACATTGCTTGGGTGAGCTAAATAGAACGAAGAGGTGATGAATGCGATTGAGCTTAAGGAACACGCGCGCAAACGTGCGTTGGTTTGGACGAAGGAACCTTTCGATGCGTCAACATGCCAAGAAGTCGGAAGGCTCCTCGAGGAAAATGACGATGCCTTTGTAGAGCGTTTTTACACGGATTTGGAGTTTGGAACGGGTGGTTTACGCGGCCTCATGGGACCGGGAACAAACCGCATGAATCGCTACACTGTTGCGCAGACCACGCAAGGTCTTGCGCAGTACGTTTTGGATTCGGGGTCTTCCAATCCTTCCGTCGCGATTGCACACGATTCACGAAATGGTAGTCCCGAGTTTGCCCGTGTAGCAGCTGAAGTGTTGGCGGGAAATGGAATTCGAGTGTTTCTCTATCCTGCATTGCGTCCAACGCCCCAATTGTCATTTACAGTTCGTAACAAAGGATGTACGGCCGGTATCGTCATAACAGCTAGTCACAATCCTAAAGAGTACAATGGGTATAAGGTGTATTGGAGTGATGGAGGACAAATTGTTCCGCCTCATGATAGCAGAATCATCCAAGAAGTGCGCAATGTTCAATCCATGGATGCGGTGCGATGGGCCGTCGACACTGACCTTGAGAACATTCACTTGCTTGGTGCGGGGGATGATGAAGCCTATCTCAAAACAGTGCAAGGTCTATCTCTGCATGCAGGCTTGCGCACAGAGGGATCTGACATGCCTTTGGTTTATACTCCGTTGCACGGGACAGGGTCAGCATCGGTTATTCCTGCCCTGAAGAATGCTGGTTTTCGGAACGTACACATTGTTGAGAGCCAAAGAGATCCGGACGGAAACTTCCCTACGGTTCACAGCCCGAACCCCGAGGAGGGTGCGGCGTTGGCTGAGGCGATTGCGTTGGCGAAACAGGTAAGCGCTCAGTTGGTGATGGGAACCGATCCCGATTCGGATCGGGTAGGCATTGCGGTACCGGACACGCTTTCGGAGAGTGGATTTCGACTACTCAACGGCAATGAGACAGGCGCCCTATTGGTCCATTACGTCTTACAAGGCCGTAAAAATGCGGGTCAATTGAACCCCCAGACGGATTTTGTGGCCACGACCATTGTGACCTCCAACCTCATGAGTGAACTGGGGAAGCGGTTCGGTTTGAAGGTCCATGAGACGCTGACGGGCTTTAAATGGATTGCGGATGTCATCCGAAGAGAAGAAGGCCGTGGTCGTTTTGTCGTGGGAGGAGAGGAAAGCTATGGTTACATGATTGGCGATGCCGTTCGGGATAAAGATGCCGTTGCAGCTTCGTGCTTGCTCGCAGAGATGGCCCATGTTGCTAACGCAGCAGGAACCGATTTGTTAGGGGAATTGGAAGCCATTCACCGAGAGCATGGCCTTTATCAAGAGGCGCTGGTCTCTCAAACGCGCCAAGGACGCACCGGAAAAGCAGACATTGCTGCGCAGATGGAATCATTTCGTACCGCCCCTCCACGCGAATTGGCCGGGGAAGAAGTTCTTGAATTGCGTGATTACCAAGAAGGAAAATGCACGTTGTTTCCTTCAGAGAAAATGGAGGACATTGCCCTGCCAACATCGAATGTCATCCAATTTGTGACGTCAGCAGGGTCCATCGTAACGGCACGCCCAAGCGGCACAGAACCCAAGATCAAGTTCTATTTTTCAGTTTGTATGTCACCTGAGGAGTTGGCAAAGAAGAACGATTATGGCCAAGCGAAAAAGGAATTGGAGAGCCAAATTGTGCGGCTGAAGGCAGCTTTGGGCATCAACGGCTAAAGCAACATCACTTCTCTTGAAGCTGTTCGACACCGCTCTGTACGGTGTCTTCAAGCCGCTCCACCCCGTTTTGAAGGTTGTCTCGGAGCTCCTCCCAGGGCGTATCCCGATGCATTTCTGGAATGAGCATTTCAATCGCCGTTTCGACATGAGGAAATAGAATGGCTTCTTTCGCGGCGTTTTCGGGGACCCAAGCGCGTGCTCCAAAAACGGAATCCAAAGCGAATGTGATAATACTGAGTAAGCAAAGCATTTGGATGAATCCAAGCGCCATTCCTGCCAACTTATTGACAACGCCGAGGGCTGTCAGATCAACAATCTTTTCGATCATTTTGCCGATCATGTGAACTCCGATGACCACCAAGACAAAGGCGAGAACAAAGGCTGTCAGGGCCAAGACACTTTCGGGCCAATCCAATTCTTCATGGAGCCAAGTGGCAAGTCCATCCGAGCCATGGAACCCGGCAAAAACGCCTGCAACGAGTGCAATTAATGAAACGATCTTCACGATGAATCCTTTTTGGAACCCACGCCATAGAGCCCACAAAAGAGGCACTGCAAGTACTAGGTCGATCGGAGCTGCGTCTGGCCATTCCATTCGAGCAAGGTAAGGTCAGGACACGGAGTGTTGGTACCTTTCAGACATGGAAAATGATCGAGAAGAGTGGACTGTTCGTCCTGGGGTGGTCGCAGATATCCCCGCTATCCATCAGTTAATAGTGGATTTAGCGATCTACGAACGCGCGGAGTCAGAAGTGGTGGTTACGGTGGAAGCGCTGATGGCAGACGGTTTTGGACCGGAGGCGATTTACGAATTGGAGGTGGCCGAATCAGACGGTCGTGTCGTCGGGATGGCTTTGTGGTATGTGAAGTACAGCACTTGGAAAGGGAAATGCGGTTACTTGGAAGATTTAATGGTAGCAGAATCGCACCGCGGGTTGGGAATTGGAAAGGCCCTGTTTGAGGAGGTTGCACGAACCAGTGCTAAACGCGGCTACCTGCGCATGGAATGGCAGGTTCTGGACTGGAATGAAGCGGCGATTGGTTTCTACAAACGCCTCGGAGCGGAACTCGATGAAGAGTGGTTCAATGGCAAACTGACTGGAGACGACCTGTCGGGCTATAAAGACCTATAAAAAGCTAGCGAATTCTCAGTTCTTTTCGTTGTAGAAAGAATGAAACGCGTAACATTGAGTTGCCAGTGGATTGGTCTCCCTGGTGGGTCGAAAATCATGTGTTCACAATTCCTGACGGCTGGTGAAGGATTGATTTAAGTTCAATGCTAAGTGGAGCAGGACATCAGTCTTGCTCCATTTTTTATTTCACGTAGTCTTGTGACGAGTGTGCTACAATTGGGTACAAAAAAACCGCCTGTGAGCGGTTGTTCTGTACGATCTCAACGAATAAAGTCGCTAGTATTCATCTTCGTTGAAAAAGAAATCCTCTTTACTCGGATAATCTGGCCAAATGTCTTCAATGGTTTCGAAGGAATCTCCCTCGTCTTCCAGTTGTTGCAAGTTTTCGACCACCTCCAAAGGTGCACCGGCTCGCATCGCGAAATCGATTAATTCATCTTTCGTAGCCGGCCAAGGGGCATCTTCAAGATAGGAGGCAAGTTCAAGTGTCCAGTACATGTGGGTCAGGCTTAAGCGCGCAAAAATAGAAGAATCGCGTTCACATCCAAGGAATTTCGTATAAACCTCATCAAAGCAGGTCAAATTTCACATGTATCCCCTTAAGATTCCGGTTTCCAGGGTATTTCTGCAACGTGGAGTGTCTCGCTCAAAGCGCGACTCCAAATGAAAAACACATCGCTCAGACGATTCAGGTAGGCAATCAAAAGAGGTGGAATGGACTCCACTTTGCTCAGTCCAATGACGCGACGTTCAGCACGTCGACAAACAACCCGACATAGATGGGCTGCGGAAACGGCATGGTGTCCTCCGGGAATTACAAATTGCTTCAATTCGGGTAGCGGTTCTGACTGTCGGTCCATCCACTTTTCCATTTCATCCAAGCGTGTCGAAGGAATGGTTGGAAGCCGTTGTAGCATCTCTGGATCGGTGGTTGCGAGATGACTTCCCCAAGTAAATAAATCGGATTGAAGAGTCCGAAGAAAGTCAATGTGCGCTGGATTCTGCGCGACACACTCATGGTCTCCCAATGCACCTAACAGCGCATTCAATTCATCGAGTGTTCCGTACGCTTCGATTCGCAAGTCATCTTTCGAAAGGCGCTGTCCTCCGAATAAGGAAGTCATTCCTTCATCACCCGTCCGCGTGTAAATCCGCATTTTTAATTCTTTGAGAGGACCAAACTACGAAGCATGCGTTACACCCTTAACTTTACATGCTCTAGAAGTCTTTATAATTCGCAATTGATGAACAGCGCTTCCACTTCGAGGGATTCCAATTCCAAGCAACGTAGATACGACGAAGCGTATATGCGCATGGCTGTGGAATGGGCTCAATTGTCACATTGCAATCGAAAGCAGGTAGGCGCGTTGATTGTAAAAGACAAAATGATCATTGCCGATGGATTCAATGGAACCCCCACGGGATTCCCGAATGCATGTGAATCGGATGCAGGAGTAACCCACTGGTATGTCTTGCATGCGGAGGCCAATGCCATTACCAAATTGGCAAAGTCCAACAACAGCGCTCAAGGCGCAACCCTTTACATCACGTTGTCTCCGTGTCGGGATTGTGCCAAGTTGATTTACCAAGCGGGCATTAGCCGGGTGGTCTACAAGCGGGCTTACAAGGATGCTGATGGACTGAAATTCTTGGAAACTGCTGGCGTTGAAATTGCCTCGTTGGAACTGGATGAGAAGAAAGACTGAGAAATGGTAAATGAATCCGCTCCACAGCGCCCTCCAGCACCGCCTTGGCAACCTTTGGCATTTGCTTTGATTCTCATCCTTGGGGTCTTTATAGGAATGTCTCAAAACACAAGCAATGAGGCTCCTTATAGTGGCTCATCTGAGCGTGGGCGTGTCGTTCATATTCTGGACCGCATTGAACGGTTGTATGTGGATGAGATTGAACGCGACGCGTTAGAATCCATTGCGGTGGAAGCCATATTAGATGAGCTGGATCCTCATAGCATGTTTTTCAGCGCAGAGGAATTGGCTGCTATGGCGGAGCCCATGGAAGGGAATTTTGAGGGGATCGGCGTGGAATTCATCATACAAGATGATACGTTGATGGTCGTAGCGGTGATTCCTGGCGGACCCTCTGAAAAGGCCGGTATTCTTGCAGGAGACCGGATTTTGAGGGTTGACTCAACCGCAATATCGGGCTCAGATTTAACCAATAAGAAGGTTATGGAATGGCTCAAAGGGCCGCGAAATACAGAGGTTCTTGTGGGGCTTGACCGCCCGGGGGATTCCAAAGAAATTCTGTTACGTCGAGATCGAATTCCCATCCACAGTGTGGTTGCCGCTATCCCATTGAACGATGCCGTGGGATACATTAAAGTCGTGCGATTCGCACAAAACACGGCGCAAGAATTTGAGTCTGCGATGCAGAAATTGGACCAAGCGGGCGTCGAAAGTGTCGTGGTGGATCTAAGAGGCAACGGCGGTGGTTATCTGAATGCGGTTGTTCCGATGGTGGAATCGTTTTTAGAGCAAGACCAGTTGGTTGTCTACACAGAAGGAGACCACGCTTCAAGACGAACCTAC
>CAWVYB010000032.1:0-17561 GCA_963934215.1 uncultured Flavobacteriales bacterium
AAACGGTAGGGTTGTTGCAAGCCATGCTTCAAAGCGGGCTCATGGTGCCGGCCCACCCCAACAGTGAAATGGGATTTTTCGACGCATTGCTCACCGATATAGGAGACAACCAGAGCATCGAAAACCAACTCAGCACGTATAGCTACCGCCTCAACCGCATGAAAGGGTTTCTCGAGGTGGCCAATGGGCGTGCCCTTCTTTTATTGGATGAGTTTGGAACCGGATCAGACCCTGAACTCGGTGGAGCATTGGCCGAAGTGTTTTTTGAAGAACTCTATCACCGGGGCTGTTTCGGGGTCATCACCACACACTACGCCAACATCAAATCGCGCGCTGCACAACTGCCCGAAGCTTTGAATGGTTCGATGCGATTCGACAGAGAATCCCTCGAGCCGCTCTTCAAGTTGGACATTGGCACCCCTGGAAGTTCATTCACCTTCGAAGTCGCTACCATCAATGGAATCGACGACGACCTCATCAATCGAGCGAAAGGAAAGTTAGATGGGCGCAAGGTCCGTTTGGATGAACTGATCGGTGAACTTCAAAAAGAGAAGAACACCCTTTCCAAAATCACTGATCGAAACCTGCGAAAAGAATTGGAAAACGACCAGCTACGGTTCCAACTCGACTCGAATCAAGCGCATTTGGATGAGCGATCCATTCACCAACAAACTGTAGCAGAGGAACAAAATGCCGCGCTAAACCGCGGACGGCGGTTGCTTCAATTTGTTGATCGGTATCAAGCCGAGAGTAAAAACAAGGAGCTTTTTGAAGATGTCCGGAAATACTTGGCCATGGAACGCTCCAAATTGGACAGCGCAACCAAAGCCACCTTGGCCAAACGAAAAGCCACCGCAGCCCGCGCTCCGAAAAAACGTCCAAAGCACTTTGTGGACCGCATCCAAGTCGGTTCCATCGTTAGGCTTCGCAATGGAGGAAAAGAGCGGGGTGAAGTGATTGAATTGAATCAAGGGCATGCCCTCGTTCTATTCGGATCATTTCGAACCCGCGTAGAATTAGAGAAATTAACGTGGGTCGCTCACTGAGCGCTTGCCACCATCAATTTTCGCGTAGCGGTCGCACCGCCTTCCGTTTGCAATGTGACATAGTACAGGCCTGAAGGCAAGTGAGCCACCGAAAACTGCGGAGTCTCTATGCCTTTGAAGGAGATCGTCTCAACCGGTCGTCCTGTTTGGTCATAGAGCCTCACCTCATGAGCGCGCAATTCGCCTGACCAGTGCAGTGTGACCAGTGCGCTCGATGGATTCGGGTGCAGTGACCACGTATTTTCTCGAAGCCACTGCTCTTCGACATCAACAATCCCACAAACAGACTGGCCGGCGCAAGGCGTTTCAAATTCGGTCACGTAGCTTCCTTCTAGTACCTCGATTCCGGTTCCTTGAGGGTCCAAGAAATTGTACAACTTTTCCACTTCAGAGATGGGATTGTTGCCATCCCAATGGTAACTCATCTTGCCGTAGTAGTCGGGTGAATTGGGGCTGGTACAAAACGAAGCTCCTCCGGTTAAGGTGCCTACAATCAGTCCGTTTTGATCAAACAATGGAGAACCCGACGAGCCTCCTTCGGTCACGCCGTGGTTTGTTTCTGTCTCCGTCCAGTAAACACGCCAGTGTGCCCCCGGGTGGTACGCGCTGCTATTGTTCGGGGAATTGACGTAGGTCGAAATCTTCTTGCGATCACCAGCAGGATGGTGGATGCCCACCCCCTCTTCTGGATTCTCGCCCGAAACATCCCACCCTGCATAAAAAGGAACCCAAGAATCAAAGACATTGTCCTCTACTTCCAAGAGCAAAAAGTCGGAACCATTGATGTTATTTCCCACAGCATCATCGGAGCTGGTCAGAAACTCGACCCCTGTGCGGACGTGCGAATTGAAACTTGAAATGCCTTCGCATTCAAAAAACTCATAATTGTAACGCACCTTCAACAAGGCCCATTCATTCTCTTCAACAGCGTCGGCACAGTGAAATGAACTCAGCAACATTTGTTTGCAATCCTGAGCCGTATTGTTGACCATGGCACCCGAACACAAAAAGATGCCGCCATCTTGCGTAATCCTCAGGCGAACAACGGCATCTCGCTGGCAAACCCAGTCCTCGCCCTCCGGACAGTTCACATTCACTTCGCAAGGATCTGAACCGCGATTGTTTTCGAAAAGCACATCGTACTCACCGTCCAACCAAAGAAATCGAAAAAGCACGCCAACCCCGTTGATATGGAGGGAAGGTGTACCGACCGTACCGACGGGCTGTGTATACCGGAGCAAACCATTTTCTCCAGGGACTTCACCACTCACGAACAATCCGTGGTCGTTGTTTTCTCGATGATCGATGGGACCTTCAACAAATGGAATCTCAAAAGCACCTTCCGGTGATTCTAAAGTAAGCGCGCCTCCAACAGGCAAATGAAAGGCTTCAAAATACACACACAGTGCCGGCGCATTTGCAATGTTTACGAGCAATTGCCAGGACTCCACCCCATTGGAAACTTCATGAAGGGCCTCCTCGAAAAAATCAATATCAGCCTCTACAACATGCCCCTGCATAGTCTTTCCCGTATTCTCCTCGTGCCACCACGCCCGTGCCAACAGTTGGTCCATCCCGGGGGATTCCAGCTGCACAACAGGCGTTATGGCGGCGCTTGACTCCACCATAGCCATTTGACACAAGGCTGAAGGCAGCACGCTCATCGAAACAAACAGCAGGGCTACGCCCTTCCATAACGGGATACAATCCAATGGGCTTCTCATATTCTTCCAGGTTGAGCGCTAAAATTACGGGGTTTATCCCAAACAATTTGGGGAAAATTGGGGCACGCCGTTATTTCCCACTCCAAAATGAAGCGGTAACTTGGGCCTTCAATATTGATGGAGTCATGGTACAATCTTCTTTTTTCTCTCTCGTCTTTTGCATTGCAGCGACTGCAGGGTCGATTGGCTTCAATGGCCTTCAAGCTCAGGAGAGCACAAACCCAAGCCAGTCGCAAAGTCAAAAGTTCAATGCCCTGCTCTACTATGTCAACCAGATTTATGTTGAAGAGGTCGATTCAGAGGCGTTGGTTGAAGCTGCCATCGTTGGTATGTTGGAGGAAATGGACCCCCACTCCGTTTATATCCCTGCGGATGAATTGAAAGCGGCGGATGAACCACTCAATGGAAATTTTGAAGGTGTCGGGATTCAATTCAATATTTTCAAGGACACCATCATGGTTGTTTCTCCTATCTCAGGAGGACCCTCAGAGAAACTGGGGATCATGTCGGGTGACCGCATCGTGACCGTGGATGGAGAAGTTGTCGCTGGGACGGGCGTCACGAACAAGGATGTGCAACGCTTACTCAAAGGGCCGAAGGGAACCAAAGTGACCGTGGGCATCAAGCGCAGTGGCGAAAGAGAGTTGCTTGACTTTGAAATCATACGCGATAAAATCCCCATTTTCTCCGTTGATGCGTCCTACATGGTCGCACCAGGTATTGGCTACATCAAAGTCAATCGATTTGCCAAGACGACCATGGCAGAGATGTATGAGGCCCTCGCTAAGTTGCGCACCCAAGGCATGGACGACTTGATTTTAGATCTGCAAGGAAACGGTGGGGGCATGCTGCGGACAGCCATCCAAATGGCTGACGAATTTCTCTCAGAAGACAAGCTACTTGTGTATACAGAAGGCCGCGCATTTCCACGAGAAAATACAAAAGCACGAATCCCTGGGCGCTTTGAGAAAGGCCGCTTGGTGGTATTGATTGATCAGGGATCTGCCTCTGCCTCTGAAATTGTTTCTGGAGCCATCCAAGACTGGGACCGTGGCTTGATTGTCGGACGACGCAGTTTTGGAAAGGGCTTGGTTCAACGCCCCGTGAATTTACCTGACGGCTCCGCAGTTCGCTTGACTGTTCAGAAATACTACACTCCATCAGGACGCTGCATTCAAAAGCCCTATGATGAAGGTGTGGACGCGTATCGCAAAGAGAATTACGAACGGTACGCATCGGGTGAGTTGCTCAGCCTCGATAGTTTAGAATTGCCCGACAGTCTGAAATTCACCACACGGCTTCAAGAACGAACGGTTTATGGAGGTGGCGGAATTCTACCGGACATTTTTGTCCCAATCGACACCACTGACAATTCCGAGTTTTTCAGCCGAATCTTGCGGAAAGGGTTGGACAACCGCTTTGCGCTCAATTATGTTGACTCGCGGCGGGAAGCTTTGGAAAAAGAGTATCCTACAGAAGATGATTTTATTCGTGACTTCGTCCTGTCAAAGAAGATGACCCTCGATTTTTTAGCCTTTGTTGACGAGGAAGGTGTGGACTTCGATGCGGATGGCTGGGAGACTTCCCGTGATGCGATTTCACTTCGAATCAAAGCCATGATTGGCCGGAACATGCTGCAGCAATCTACTTTTTACCGTGTGATTTCGGGGCTGAATGAAAGCCTGCAGCGTGCTGTAACCATTTTACAGGATGGCACGTTTGAAAAGGCCAACCTCGCGCACGATTCCTTCTAAAGCATTGACGTAATTTAGCCCTCAAAAATAAACCCCATGAAATACTCTTACACCTTCATCGCTCTTGCAGCGGTTGCCTTCATCATCGCAGGCTGCAACAACGACGCATCCGAAAAGACCGCTTCCCGCCCAGCTGGAACGAAAGTCGATGCGAATGACATTCCTGTGAACACTAGCCCAGGTCAAAAGGAAACTTTCGATCCTGCTAAGAACACCGTTCAGGCTCCTGCTGGTCCAACGACCGTCATGACCTTTGCTGCATACGACCATGACTTCGGTACGCTAGAAGAAGGTGAGTCTGCGACTCACATCTTCGAATTCACGAATACAGGCACGGAGCCTTTGATTCTTGACAAGTGCAAGGGTTCTTGCGGATGTACCGTACCTAAATGTCCTCGCGAACCCATCGCTCCTGGAGCAAAAGGACAGATCGAAGTAAAATTCAATTCCAAAGGCAAGAAAAATGCACAGACAAAGAAGGTCACAATTGATGCCAATACGGATCCTGGACAAACGTTCCTCACGATAAAGGCTTTTGTGAATCCAGCAGTTGAAGGCTAAGATTCATCTGCAGAACAACGGATTCGAATCAAAAAGGCCCCTCTCTGAGGGGCCTTTTTCATGCTCGATTGGATCCACATAATGATGCTTGCAGGCCATCATATGGTCTCATCTAGCTCAGATAACGCCTCCTCTCAAATCAGAATAAATACTGATTTTACGAGAAAACGCTTCAGCCTTTCAGCTCGCTATATCCCCCCAAATTGAAAGCCGATGCAAACCCTTGCTTTTTCAGATAGCTAGCAGCAGCTCCACTCCGCGCTCCGGAACGGCAATAGCAATAAACCGGCTTATTTTTATCCAAACCTTTGGCGACCTCTGGAAATTTTCCGCCATTCCAATCTGCTTGCAGTGCATCAGGCCATATACCCTCTGCACATTCCATCGGCGTGCGGCAATCCACCACGGTACCCCCTTCTTCTGCAAGCTTGGACTTGAACTCTTCTAACGACAGGTCAAACGATGATTTAAAGAACATTTTTAGGTTGTTTTAGATGAAATACATCAGCTGCCTTTTGTGATTGTCTGAAACACGATATATTGAAATCCGACCTTCCAAGACATGTGTGAGGTTGACGATGGTCTCACCTAGACTCAAAACAACAGCTCCCTTCTTGAAGCGCCCCTCACTACTCTGCGCATGAAGCGTCTCAATGGCACCGTATGCACCTACTGGAAGAAGTTTTTTTAATTCTTGTGTCATTCCCACGTTCATTCCAATCAAAAGTATAACGAGTGCAAGCGAATAAGAACCCACACGTCTTGTTTCTGCAATTATTTATTTCTGATGAATCGCAGGGTGATACGCTGCGCTCTATCAACATCTTCAAACCAAGTCAATGTAAATTGCACCCATGTTCGATTCCTCCAAGCGGCAAATTGGCTTTGCACCTCCCTCCATTGACAACGAATGCATTGCTGCGGTAGAACGCGTGTTACGCTCAGGGTGGATTACATCAGGACCTGAATTAAAAGCATTCGAAAACGACCTCGAAACATATCTCAAATCCCCTCGCGTCCTCTGCTTCTCGAGCTGGACAACAGCCTGTGAATTGGCATTGAGATGGTTCGGTGTTGGCCCGGGTGACGATGTGCTGATTCCCGCTATGACATACGCCGCAACGGCAAATATTGTGCTGCATTGTGGCGCAAAGCCAGTCATGGTGGACATTGACCCCATCGAGCGCGTGGTGACACTTGAAAAACTTCAAGCGGCCTGGACCCCCCAAACCAAAGCGGTGATGCCTGTCGATCTCGGAGGATGGCCTGTTGACTATAAAGCCATTGGGAACTGGTTGAACTCCGCCCCCATTCGAGAGCACTTTCAGGCTACGTCTGCTGTTCAGGAGGCCTTTGGCAGACCCTTGTTCATTTCAGATGCGGCGCACTCATTTGGAGCGCATATAGAGAACATGCCTGTTGGCACACAAGCTGACATTACGGGATTCAGTTTTCACGCCGTCAAGAATCTCACCACTGCGGAGGGTGGAGCCCTTTCCTTCTCATTGCCTTCTTCGTTCGATCTGGATGAGACTACCTCATGGTTTCGGTCGATGTCTTTGCACGGTCAAAGTAAGAGTGCATTGGAAAAAACAAAGTCCGGCACGTGGCAATACGACGTTGTCGAAGCAGGCTTTAAGTGCAACATGACGGACATCCAAGCAGCCATTGGCAGGAGCCAGCTGCGGAACTACCCAGACCATTTATATCGTAGGAAAGAAATCGCCGCGCACTATACGCGCGTCCTTGCTACTGCGACATGGTGCACCCTGCCCGTGTTGAAAGATGCTACTCGGGAATCCGCATACCATCTTTTTTCGATCCGCATAAACGGGTTTCAATCTGGACAGCGTGATGCACTGATAGCACGACTCAAAGAAGACGGTATTGCGACCAATGTTCATTTCATTCCATTGCCACTGCTCTCATTGCACCGGAACCGAGGAGAAGAGATGCGACATTACCCTGAAAGCGAGGCGTGTTTCAATGAACAGTTGAGCCTTCCAATTCATCTCCAACTAGATGATGAAGATGTGAACTGGATTGTTGAGCGACTATGCTATCATGTTGGTGAACTCATGAAATCACACGCATGAAACGTTGGATTGATCTTGTGATTTCATTGATTGCCTGTGCACTCCTCACTCCACTTTTCCTTATCATAGCTGCTCTTGTGGCCCTTGAAAGTTCTGGGGGCGCTCTGTATCGACAAGAACGTATTGGCCTATATGGACGACCTTTTTTTTTGCTCAAGTTTCGATCGATGCGAGCAAACATGCCTGGACCACAAATCACCATGGGAAATTCTGACCCACGCATCACGCGGATCGGACAGTGGCTCAGAAAGACCAAGTTGGACGAATTGCCACAATTGTGGAATGTGGTCAAAGGCGATATGAGCCTTGTTGGCCCACGCCCAGAAGTCGCGAAATACGTAGAACGGTATACACCACGACAAAGAGACGTTTTGACTGTACGGCCTGGATTAACAGATCCAGCAAGTATCGCAGCATTCGACGAAGGCTCCCGACTAGAAGCGGCTGAAGATCCCGAGACGTATTATCAGGAGGTCATCTTACCTGAGAAGGTCAACGCGCAGTTGGCCTACCTCCAACAAGCAACGGTCTTAACGGATGGGCGGGTGATCATTCGAACGCTCCTCCGCATCTTCAAGAGAGGATAATAAGGGTTCAAAAGAATGAATCAACTCTTTTTCACGTTCCAATTCACCCGCTTCTCGTAAGGAGAAAGCGACATGTTGAACGAGTCGATGAATGATTTCTACTGACGTGCATGGACGCCATTGTCGGGCTGTTTCATTTTGGTCCAGGTGACTCAAAAAGTCAGCGACGTCCGAAGGTCCAATCGCTGCACCACCACTAAAAGGATTCACGTAAAACAAGATTCCAGCTTGCATGGACGCTGCAGGACGTTCTTGCACATGGGATTCGTCGCAATACGCCAAAATGAAATGGTTCGGCAAATTCACACCTCGCAGGGGCAAATTCAATGCTTCTGTAAGACAGAGATAGAGAACACCAAGTCCAAGGGGATTGCCCTTTTTCTCTTTTAAAACCCATGAGGGCAGAGCGTCGGAGGCCAAATGGGGCATTCTACGAACACTTTCAATTCCACGTACACTGTAGAGCATATGATTGAGAATGCGCACCTGCTCCAAAGCCGTCAACTCATCATTCAACTCAAGCCACACATCACGCTTGAGTTGGTCAAAATCTTGACGAACAGCTTCTAGATCCATCTCAGGATATGTTGCTCTTTGTACGAGCAGAACACCTTCCCAAAGTGAAGGCGTCTCGCTATTCTTCCAGTCCTTCACCGCTGACTTTGTATCTGTCCGCTGTAAATCTCCTCGCAACTGTTCCAACCGTCCCATAAACACATCGCAATCTGGCGCCTTCGACACCTCTGCATCCACATAGGGCAGCACCTCGTTCCCTTTTGAAATCAGCTGGTCCCGAACATGGACGTAAACTGTATCGTCTGGATCATCCAACAAAGCCAATAACGCGTGAATTTCAGATACACTCATAATTTCGAATCAAGAAGAAGACGAGCCCAATCGACTGTCAGGATTCCAAATCTATGCGACCAAAGCTGTCGATGGAAGACCGACAAAACCACTTATCCAAGTTGGGCTGTTGAAGCCTCCAACCAGCAAATCGACCCAACGATGTTACCTTTACACTATGCGGAATCTATCCCAACCTCTTCAAACTCGTTGGAACCCAGCGATTCTCGATAGAAACCGTTTGTTTTATGCTTTATGGACAACGTTCCTGTTTCTCATCTTGATCTGGGGTGTTTTTTGGTTCAACGAACTCTATGACTTGAATTGGAAAAAATGGGGGAATCACCCAAAGGTGTGGTCCGATTGGACGGGTGTATTGACATTCCCTTTTTTACACGGCGATTTGGACCATTTATGGAACAACTCTGCTACTTTTTTCACACTCAACGGACTCCTCTTTTATTTCTACCGCTCCATCGCGTTGCAAACTTGGATCGCATTGTTTCTCTCATCGGGAATAGGGTTGTGGATATTCGCTGATGGCGGAAACCACATCGGAGCTAGCGGCTTGATCTATGCGCTAGCGGCATTCCTCTTTCTATCTGGTATCATCCGAAATTCGCAACTGCTTCTGCGCGTGTCGCTCGTTGTGGCATTTTTGTATGGCGGCATGGTCTGGTGGATGCTGCCACTCGACTCACACATCTCGTGGGAAGGCCATCTAGCAGGAGCTATTAGCGGTGTGCTATTCGCTTTGCTCATGCGTAATAAGGGACCTGTTTCGGACGCGACCCTTTTCACAGAAGACACGCGTGATGAACTCCTTCCAGCATGGTGGGCAGAAGCCCACCCCAACCACCCAGACGTTATTGCACAACGTTCAGCCGCTGAAGCGCAAGCATCTAATTCTGGTTGGACTGACATTGGCTACACCCTGATTCCTAAACCCTCCACACAAACGAAGAAGCCCAATTCGTGAGGTGATGTACTTTTGGGCATCAAAAAAGGCAGGCCACATGGCCTGCCTTTTTTGATTGAACTCAATCAAACCCATTATGCATTGAGCATCACGGGCATCACCAACATCAGTACGTCTTCTCCAGCTTCTTCTGGCTCTGAGGGACGAATGATTCCTGCTCGATTCGGCGCCGAAAGTTCCAATGACACCTCTGGACTGGACAAGTTATTCAGCATATCCATCAAGAAGCGGCTATTGAACCCAATCTCCATATCCTCTCCAGTATAGCTGCAGTTCAGTCGTTCATTCGCTTCATTGGCAAAGTCCAAATCCTCCGCGCTCACATGCAATTCACTTCCTGCCAATTTCAATCGAACCTGGTGGGTTGTCTTATTCGCAAAGATCGATACCCGGCGTATGGCCTGAAGGAAATCCACACGATTGATCACCATTCGATTCGGATTCTCCTTTGGAATGACCGCTTCGTAGTTGGGGTACTTCCCTTCAATCAAACGGCAAATGATCGTGACCTCATCAAAGCGGAAACACGCATTGGACTCGGTATAACTCATCGAAACTCGATCCGCATTTGAAGCGGCATTCTTCAGCAAGTTCAATGGCTTTTTCGGCACAATAAACTGCGCTCCTGCACTCGCTTGAACATCGGTTCGAGCATACCGTACCAACCGGTGTGCATCGGTGGCAACAAATCGTACGTTATCAGCATAAAATTCAAAATAGATACCGGACATCACCGGGCGCAAATCATCATTTCCTGCAGCAAACAATGTACGGTTGATTGCAGTAATCAATGTTTTGGCTTCGACATCAAACGTAGCGGCATCCTCCAACATCGGTGATTTCGGGAAATCATCCCCATTCGCACCCGTTAACTTGTATTTGCCCGCATCACTCGTCAGCTCCACGCCATACGTGGCTGGGTCAACCTTGAAGGTCAAAGGGATATCCGGAAACGCTTTGAGAATATCCAAAAGCATCTTTGCTGGTACAGCAATGGCTCCCGTATCCTGTGTTTTGACTTCCAATTTGGTCGTCATCGTAGTTTCCAAATCACTCGCTGATATCACGGCTTCTCCTGGGCCAAGTTCAATCAAGAAGTTATCCAATATGGGCAAAGTATTGCTGCTATTCAACACACCACTCAATGAGGATAAGTGTCGGAGCAACTGGCTGCTTGAAACGATAAAATGCATGGGTTCTGTATGTACCTCAAAGATGCTCCAACATCCCCTCTGTTGCATGCTCCTTCCTGCATTTTCCGTGATGATTTTTCCACAGTTAACACACCATGATTTCAACCGCACTGCAAAATCGCGTATTTTTCACCTATGAAAATAGGAATTGTCACCATCTCGCTCATGCTTGTATCCTTTGCTACATGGGCTCAAAGTTCTGTCATCACTCCAAATTCAGTGGATTTACACATCGACCAGGAGACGAGCCGTGACCAATTGGCGGAAATGCAGCAGTCGTTGCAGGCCGTTGGTATCGGGTTTCGATATGACTTGGTTTCTTGGGAAGAAAACGCGCTGCAGTCAATCCGAATGGCCGTGCGTTTAGCGGATGGCACCATGGAAACAACCGAAGTTGAATCGTTCAATGAAGAGACGGACCTGCGGATCCGACTCTCTGGAAAAGGTGAAGCGCGCATCTTTTGCGTGGGAGTGGCCTGCCCCGATTAAGAGCGGCACCGCTCTGAGTCATCGCGATGCTTCCGCTATTACGCGATGCATTGCCTGATAGACCTGGTTTACATTCACATCGAATCCACATCTGAAGTGGCTCTCAGGACAACGGCGATGGCCATGCATTCCGCAAGGACGGCAGGCAAGCTTCTCCTGAATCTCTACCACTTCGTGATGGGCCGACAGCGGCCCAAATCCAAAACTCGGAGAAGTGGAACAAAAAACAGCGACCGTTGGGGCATTCACAGCGCTCGCGATGTGCAAAGGTCCACTGTCGTTGGTCACTACAGCCTTCACCTGTGACATGGCATAGGCCACTTCGAGCAATTTCCAGCCTGCAGCAACGTGTACCCGGTCCGAATTCACCGCTCGGGCCAACTCCGTTAAAAAAGGTGCGTCGGAAGGACTTCCCATCAAACACATATTGAATTCAGAATCACCTTCAAGTTGCGTCTTGATCAACCCTTCCCAATGCGCTAAAGGCCACTGCTTCGTTTGCCATTGACTCATAGGAGTCATGATGACCCAACTGCCTTTGCTTCCATTGCTCAATGCGTCCCAACGCCTCGCGTCTGATTGAGAAGGATACAATCTTGGGGCCATCAAGCCATTGGCCCATTCTCGGATTAAGTCATGATTCCTTTCCACTTCATGTGTTCCATCGCCGAATCGGTGGGCATGAAGATGCGTAAACACACGGGCCAATGGATGAACGGCAAAGGCACTGCGAATAGCCGCTCCACTCCACCCTGCGAGCCAGCCTGAACTGGCGTGTCGATGGGGTGTGAATACGGCTCCAAAACGCATTGAACGCAATTCAGCACTTAGGCCAATCAAGCGCGCATACCGCTTCAAACTTCCTCCACTTTTGTCCCAGACCCATGTCCGTTTCACAAGTGGATGCTGGGCAAACAAGGACTCATTGCCCTTTCGAACACACAGGTGGATTTCATCTTGCGGACGCGCCGCATGCCACGTCTCCACCATAGAAGTTGCTAAAATCACATCTCCTATGAAAGCTGTTTGAACAAAGAGTACCCGTTGACCTGCACGCATGATGCGAAGATACATGCCGAAGAAGAAGCGATGTACCTTGCGGCATGGCACGTTGGATTGGTATCGATTTTGGAAAAGTTCGCACAGGACTCGCCTTCACAGATGGAAACGCACGCATTGCATTTCCACATGAAACGGTGCAGACAGCGCACCTTTTAAAGGCATTAGAGCCGCTGGTGAAGGCTGAGGCTTGCGCTGGATTCGCATTGGGGATGCCGGATGCCTGGTCCAGTTTCCAGGCGCAAGAAACCGATAGCACCCAAGCCATCCTAGCTTTGCAATCGGACTTGCAAAAAAAATGGCCCGATTTGCCTGTTCACCTCGTAGACGAATCATTTACGAGCCGTGAAGCACGATTTTCGATGGTACAAGGGGGCATGAAGAAAAAAAAGAGAGAAGAGAAAGGAGCCACGGACCGTGTGGCGGCCGCGCTCATCTTGCAACGTTTCTTGGAAACACTCGACAATTAAGACGCGCTATCCCTTTTTGAACACCTCTATTTCAGCTTGTTCGCGGACCAGATCAGAAAAGGTGCCTTCGTAGCGGGTCGCGCGCACGATGTGATTGTCCACCCAATGATAGTTTCCTCCGCGTGGCTTGCCCATAAGCAGTCCATGGTAAAGGAAGCCGTGCTTGTCGAACCAAGCCTCCGTCACTGCCCGATGCTCTTCAGTACGTGAGGTGAAAAAGGTAATGATGTGGCCATCGGCATGCCATCGATTCAATGTCTGCAAGGCATCAGGGAAAGGCAAACATGTCGCCATGCGTTCCGGGTCCTCATTGGGAACATCTTCCGTGATGGTCCCATCAATGTCAATTAGATAATTCTTGATCTCTGCCGGGAGGGTCGGCGAGGCCGGCTTACCCTTTTGATCTACCAACTCATTCAATTGCACTTTGGCAGCATTAGGACGTCCGGAGAACTCATTCATCTCACGAAATTAGTCACCAACATCGAGTTTCGAAAGCGACTCGAAAATCAAAAATTGAGGATCAATACCGCCTTCAACCTTTTGGAGCCACAAACGGTTCCAAGCTTCAAAACTTTCAGCATCGCCTGCCAGTCCGCGGGCATTCACAACGCGTTCTTGCGGGTTAGCGTGAGGAAATAGTACAGCATCAAAAAGATGTTCCAAATCCAGACATCGCTCTGCATGCCTTGCGCGAACCGATTTCCTCCATTTTTTCTTCAAGCGCAGCCATTCTTTTTCCATTTGCTTGAGCGCTGCCAACGTTGTTGGAACCACCTCCCGCCCCATTCCATTTGCATGTGCTTCCAATGCTTTGCCCCATTCACTCCATGCCTGCTGTACCTCATCCTCTGGTTCCATCTGCATGCTCACCCATGATGCTGAGGCGTCGGCCCCCTTCCACATACCACATGCTGGCGACCATTCAACAGCTTGAGCCAATGTGGCCTGTTCCGTTGACCACACCAATGCACCATCCCGCAACATCAGTGCGGGCAATTCTATTTTGTGGTGATCAAAAGCGCGCCTGAGTTGCAACCAATACGCGACTTCCCCCGGACCTCCGATCACCGCAGCACTTTCCAATAAGAACTCCTGGTATAAGGGGCGCAAAGCAGCATTGGGACTCCATTTTTCCGCTGAAACAGCTTCCCATGACGTTGCTCCATTGTTCTCCAACCATCGGTCCGAGCGTGTCCGTTGGCCCGCTTCGTTCAAATGAAACACGTTGTTTGGCTGCGGACGTAGCTGCGCTTTCCATCCCGCAGCCTCCAGAGCAGCCGTTGACGCTTGCACGGAATCGGCAATGCCGTCTCCATTCCATTCTGCATTCCAGAGATGGCTTGCCGCTTTTTTCAGTTCGGGGTCGTCCCCGTCAATGACCAGGACACCCTGCTCTGCAAACATTTCATGAACCCACATTCTCACGCGTTGAACTAAGGGCATGGAGTCAAATGAATGGTTGACTTGCATCGGCAAGACACCCGCTGTATTGGCCCAATGCGCCAACGCCTTTTCGTCTTCTTGTGTCCACATTAACCTTCCCACTGCCTTGCCCTTGGGATCTTCTTTGGGGTGCCAATGAAAGGCTTCATTCCCCGTAGAAAAGACCTGTGCAATTTCTTCGAAATCATGGTCTTCGGACGCGAGCCAAAAAACAGGAACAGCAGCAATCCCTTGATCAGATAGCGCCTCCGCCCATCGGATAGCAGAGAGAATCTTGTAATGAAAAAATGCAGGACCTCCCATCAAAACCAGTTGGTGGCCCGTTGTCACCGCACGTGCACCAGACCGAAAAGACTGAATCTCTTGTGGAATTGGAATCGCTGCGGCTCGATATTGTCTTTCCAGGGCATCCGACACAAGGAGTCGACGTTCCATGTTGATCCCTTGGGTATGAGCCAATCGATCTTGTATGCCTTGAAAACTTGAAGAAAAAGGCCAAAATGGCCGGATTGACTCTTCCTGCTTCAGCCAAGCACCGATAAGAGAATCCGAACTGACGGTATCAACTTGCGCTGTGGGAGTGCAATTCATGGCACGCATAATCTAAACAGTTCCAGAATTGAATGATCAACGAATGAGGTTCAACGAACCTGTCTTTGTCACCAGCTGGCCATTCATTTTATTCATTTGCAATTTCCAGACATACGCTCCTGTCAATGCTTCAGCACCTCCTGCATGCAGTCCATTCCATCCACCCACATTCGGATCATCGGTCACCCACATCAGCTCGCCCCACCGATTGAAAACCTCCATTTTAATCAGGTCCATGTTGTTCAAAACAGGTGAAAAAAGATCGTTTTCTCCATCACCATTGGGGGTGAAAGCATTCGGCACGAACCAGGACAGCGCATCCTCCAAATCAAGATCGGGATGATCGGGCTTCACATTCGGCCCTCTACCGTCTGACGTATTGTCCTCATTTTCCAACTCCCCGGTGATTTCAGAGATTTTAAATCCATCCATGAAATAGTAGGCCATTGACGGGGCACTGCCCTCCTGCACTTCAATGCCATGCTCAGCATCCGCTCCAAACACACCCCAGGTAAAGTGGGTGTACTCTTCTTGAGCAGTGAACGCAAAGGCCATCCATTGCCATTCACGACTGAAAATCACTTGAGAAAAGGCAAAGTGTGGCTCCAACTCTAGGGGGGACAACTCAATTTGCTCGGGTGAGCCTTCCGAAAAGAACATGCCCAGTCCACTCACTCCCAATCCGGCTTCAGAAAAAGGTGTGCGTTCCCCATTGGCAATAGCAAAGTTCATTTGATACCTGTTGCCTGCAATCAATGCCTCAGAAAACTGTCCCGTCAAATACTCTCTGCGATTGGTTCCTTCCTCTCCACAAGCAATGAAACCCGCTACAGCCATTCCTTGCAGCGGTGAAATGATGGCTACAGGCGTTTCAGGCAAGTCACCCCCACCGCTTCCTTCCATGTGATACACATCAGGATCACCCACTGTGCTTAAGGCGTTGCCCCAATAATCAGCCAACGTCCACTGTCCCGTGGTGTTGGGGAGTGACGAGACTGATTCGAATCCTCCGTTCATCACATCTTGGGACTTGCTGAGGTTTGGAAACACGAGCAACGCCAGGACAAAGCATGCACGAGGAAATGATGAGGTCGACCTATTCATGTTTGTAAGGTAAGCAAATTGCACGCTGGGACTTCGTAGAAAGGCCGAGTTAACAACCTCAAAACAGGACCACGCTCTGCTCATGAGCCCCAATGCCAGCGCAATTGGATTCCGCTCCAGAAAAGCGCATTCAACTGAGGCTGTGCACGAACGTTCAATGCGACAGTCCAATAAGAAGAGGAAGTCGCCATGGTCGAAGCGCTAAATCGTCGGCGCAATCCAACATCCATTACAGGGAACACCTCTCCTGCCATTTGCTGCTTTACTGCATAGGCCTGGCCTCGATTTATATCTGGAAACTCTAAGCCAAACTCAGTCTCTGATCTCAGTAAAACCGTGGCCCCCACCCCTGCATGTATGGCCCAATGCCGCCTCCAAGCGCGTGTCCAACCTATCTGCAACGAAGTTCTCCAAGCCGTCCGATTGGACAACGTGACCGCCACCGTATCGGTTTCAACCCCGATGGGAAACCGTTCGTAAATGACGGCTTGTAAGAGGTTGCCGCTGTTGGACTGAACAAAGCCGATCACTGAATCAGACAATTGCGCAACATTCAAAGACGGCAGGCGCAATCGCTCCAACGACACCCCCCACTCGACAGCATGTCGTTGTGACCGACCTGGTTTTTTGAACACAGGGTGACTGCTTCCAACATTCATTGAAACAAGCGCAGGAGGCCGACCAACCCATGAACCCACGGCGCTTCCAGACTTCAGCTTTTCAGGCATCCCAAACGCGACTTGAGTCATCAAAAAACCGGCACGAAACGGTCGCGATCCCGCTGTTGATCGTCCAATTTTGGAAAAAGCAGTCGAATCAAATCGAACCTGCGCGTCAACAATCAAGATTTTTCCGTCCAATCGGATGCTGTCTGATGGGATGTCATGACCCCAAGCGATTGAAGCAACTGCAAGAGTTGCAAGCACCAAAAATACCTGCAAAGTGTGTGGTCCAGAAAAATGCATCGGCATCAAATGTGCAGCAAAAGCCTCGGCTTTTTACTGCAAACAGTCAATTTTTCAATTTCACCACTGCGGGCAACACCCATTGGTTCTGATTGGTTTCCTGAAGTGTCGAAGCCTCCGAATTTTCCAACGGAATGGACTCAACAGGCAAACGCTCTAGAGAATGCAAGGCCTGTTGATTCAGTGTGGCATGTTCCGTATCGGCTTGTTGTTCAGTCACCTTCGGAGCGTGTTTTCTCTGTTTGGTAGGAACAGGTTCCTCCTCGACTTGCGACGTTTCCATTGTTTCAAGGGATTCCAGAAATGCCTTTGGATCGACCTCATCTGATGCCACAGGTAGCGCAACGATTTCCGCGGCTGACGCGATGTCTGATCCTGTTTCAATCGAAGGAACGTTCAACGCCCGCTCCGGTTCTGACAACGCACTCCACCAGCCCGCTCCACAAACCAAGAGAACGCCCATGCTGAGACCAAGACGTTTTGGCCATGGCGACGGGGCCAGCTGAGCGAACAAACGTTCCTCCAGATTTGCCGGAGGCGCGATTGATTCGCCTTGAAACATACGCTTTACGCGGTCATCAAATTGTTCCTCGTTGCTCATGACTCTATCTCTTTCGCTCGTTTCGACATGCCGGCCAACACTTCTTGTAA
>CAWVYB010000033.1:0-17269 GCA_963934215.1 uncultured Flavobacteriales bacterium
ACACCGAGTGTAATCCACGAATCATATTCCGCTTCTGCTGAAAACGCGAAAAACGCAGGGTTGATATTCCACCCTGTTGATGCTCCAAAATCTGACTGGAAGAAACCCTCCACTGAAGTCAAGGAAAGCGGGGAAGCCACATCCCCATAAACCGCCGAAATCTCATCCATTTCATTGGTCAATACAGCGTAGACACGGTATGTCGTCATACCTTCTAAAGCAGGTATTTCAATTCCGTCATGTTCCGCATAGACCTCGGATACAATCTCAATTAATTGACTCGATGCGCTAATCGTTAATAAACAGGCGACAGCGCTTAGTAGAAGTTGTTTCATTCGAATGATAATTAGTCGTGAATTCCAGTTTTTTCAAATATACTCCTCTGGCACATTTCTTTCGAATCTCACAACGAGATTTTAATAAAGGATATGCACGGGTATTTGTGAACAAAAGAAAAGGGAGGAGACGTACGTCCCCTCCCTTGAAAAAGCCCAAAATATGATGTCAATTCTTGATGACCACCTGAGCCGGGAAAGTGGCATCACCATTCAAGACCAACATGTAAGATCCTGAAGGCAATTGAGATGTTGACATCTGAATAACCGCTGCACCCAATACGACTGGTGTAGAACGGATCATGCGTCCAGTCATATCAAACAACTCCAATTGAAGCGTTCCTTGCTGATCGCTGTCCAAAGTAATGTTCAACTCTTGGTCAAATGGATTTGGGTAAACAACCAAAGCATTGCCGAACCACTCGTCAACATTGACAACACACGTTGTGCATTTGTTGTAGCAGTTGGTATCTAGAATTTCTGGTTCGCCGCTTCGTTCATGAATTCGATTGTATGCACCGAAACCATTCGCTAAACCGCAGCCATCAGACTCAAAATTGCCCAGTTCATTGCCTTCAGCATCCACATTGGCTCCAGACTCCTCCAAATAGTCAATTCCGTTATCTCCTGATGAAGGGTCTCCATTGACAAATTTGTAAAGAACCGTTGTGCCTCCGCTCACATTGGTTGTGACTTCATATACCCCATCAGCGTCGTCATCTGTCATTTGCATTCCACCTGCTTGCCAGTTTGGCGACGTGAAATTTCCAATCACCCAAACACCATTGGCATTCACCTCCTCTTCTGACATATCAACTCTGAACGTAATGTCTGCCGGATCTGGATTTTCAACGCAAGTCAACTCACATGAATTGTAACACACCTCATAAAGGACGGCATCACTGCCAACTGAAATAGCGCGGTTGTCAGTTCCTTCAGCAGCACAGTCTCCTACAATCAATTCATTATCTACGTTCCCGTCGCCATTTCCACTCCAATCATTCCCGTTGATAAACTTGAATTCATAGTCCCCAGGCGCCATGCCTAAAGTGAGTTCCCAAATGCCATCACCATCATCGTCACTTAATGGATTCGAATTAGCGGACCATCCTTGGAACGACCCCGCTACGTGCACACCGTTGACGGAAACCGTTTCCTGAGTTGTCAAGTCCACACGAAGCGTGACCTCTGTTGGAGAAACACACGTTCCACAGGCATTGTAACATGGAGCAGCTCCCGTACCAACATCGCCATACAACACTTCATTTTGACTCGTCAACGTGAGTGATCGGTTGCCAAAGCCATCTGCACAAGCTTCATCATCAATATTTTCATTCGGATTCGTCCAAGAATTTCCATTGATGAATTTGAAAAGAATGGCGTTACCAAGTCCCGTTGTATCAAAAGACACGACCGTTTCCCAAATGCCGTCTTCATCATTGTCTTGTAAAGGTGTCGTTGCTGGGTCCCAGTTTTGAAAATCACCTGCTACGTGCACGCCATTGGGAGAGATTGCAGCCTCAACACTCATATCAACTCGCAAACGCAAACTGTTCATACCGCAGGCCGCACAGTTTGCAAAACAAACGATCATAGAGGCTTCTGTTTCCGACTCAGTAACATGTAAAAACCGATTGTCATTTCCTGAGATTTCGACTTGGCATGTCGGTGGCACATCTTCTGCGTAATCCCAAGCAGGACCATTGAGGAATTTAAACTCGAGCATTCCGGGTGCAACATCCAACGTGACTTCATAAACATTGTCCATGTCGTCATCTGAAAGAGGCGTTGCAACAGGGTCCCAACCTTGAAAACTACCAGCGATATATACACCATCCGCTGAAACAGTTTCATTGGACATGTCGACTTGGAAGGTCACCGGAACGAGGACTTGAGCACTCAACCATAATGTCATGACGAGAAATGCTCCGAGGGTCAAGAAGTGCTTCATGCAATAATTTATTTTAGTAATTCGATTGCAAAGTACACGTTCCTAAACTTTTGAAAGAATGACGAAACAAGCACTTATTCACGAAAGACGGATTTTACGTTCACATTTTCACTAGACGCCTTTGGAATGAACTTATTCAGGCTTACCCAAGCCTAACTTTTTCAAAATTTCGATCCAAGATTCTGGCCACTTTGTTGAGCAATGGTTCACATGGTCGTAAGAAACCATCACGGTTTGTGCTTTTGACGCCAACTTCCACTCTCCCCTTCGCCTCACATAGACTTCGTATGCAGCCACCATGCTTTTTGAACCGATGGAGTCAATCCACGTTACAATCTCAACCTCGTCATTCATCGCTATCGGGCGCATGTAATCGATCTCGTGACGTGCGACGACCATTCCGGCATCATTCCAGTTCCATTCTCTTCCAACAAACCCTTCAAATAAATGAATGCGGCACTGTTCAAAATAAGTGGGATAAACGGCGTTATTGACAATACCTACGGCGTCGATATCGGCAAAGCGAATTTCGGGTCGGTAGCGTTGGAAAGATTGGAATGCACTCAAATTCATGTGGCAAAAGTACCGCCGCTTAACTTCGCATCATGAACCTCAAGAAAACAATTGCTCTTTCTCTCCTTTTTATTTTGCTCGTAGGCTCAATCTGTAACCTCGTTTCCCACCCAAGTGCTGTTTGTTGGTTCGCAAATTCTCTGTGTGTCCTGGTTACGGGTTTGAGTGTTGCAGTCTCTGATCGACGCGGTATGGATATCTCGTTCTTCACCATTCTTGTCTTTGCACTCTGCGTTGTGTCATTGGCCATTGCTTGGGGCCAATGGTTTGTGCTTGGAACTGGAGCTGCTGAAGCGATGATTGTTCCCCTGGGATCGGCATTTATTTGGTTATTCCAGTCCCTTTCAAAAAAAAAACCGTCCGAAAACTCTTGAAAAGCGAATGATAATCGGTCAAATTCCGTGTTTTTTTTCGTCCTTTTCAACAATTGGCTTCGGTTTATCAACGAATTCGCCCTATATGCCCTACACCCCTTGCTACCGTTGAATTCTCACCTATATATTTGGCGGAGTCGAAAATCATTTTTTAAATCTAGTTACCATGAACAAAGCAGAATTGGTTGATGCAATGGCAGAAGGCGCCGGCATCTCAAAAGCAGACGCTAAGCGATCATTGGATGCGTTCGTTGACGCAACTTCCGGTGCATTGAGCAAAGGAGACCGAGTTTCTCTCGTAGGATTCGGATCATTCTCAGTTACACACCGTGCTTCACGTAAAGGCCGTAACCCACAAACGGGTAAGGAAATTACAATCGCAGCAAAGAATGTGATCAAATTCAAGGCAGGAGCTGACTTGAATTCAAAAATGTAATTGCTCTTTAGCAATCACCGAAAGGCCCCTCGTTCATTCGAGGGGCCTTTTTCATTCTGTCGAATTCCATTTAATCTGATGAAAAGCGATTCTGATATCCGGTATGAAACGTTGCTTCCATTCTTAAGCGAAGAGCGAATCCAAAGGTTTGACGCTGTCCTAAAAGGAAGAACCCGACACCTGAGCGTCGTACTCGAAAACATCTATCAGTCAAGAAACGCGAGTGCTGTGATGAGAAGTTGCGATGGGATGGGGATTCAGGACGTCCATTTGATTGAAAACATCAATCCGTGGGTATACAATCGAGGTGTATCCAAAGGGACTCCCAGTTGGCTCACCCTGCACCGTTATAGGCAACAGCCTGACCCCACAGAAACGTGCATCCAAAATCTGAGAGATCGCGGTTATCGCATTGCAGTCACCTCTCCCCATGTCGATGGATTCAATGTAGACGATGTCCCGATCGAAGAACCGCTAGCATTGGTCATGGGCACGGAATGGAAGGGTGTCTCTGACCGCATGCTGCAGCAGGCCGACTATCATGTCGCTATCCCGATGCACGGATTTGCTGAATCGCTCAACATCAGTGTTGCCGCAGCCATTGCCCTGTATGAATTAAGCAAACGTTGCCGGGAATTGCCGGAACAAACCTGGGGGTTGTCCGAAACGGAGAAAAACGCCTTGCGCGGAGACTGGGCGATGCATACGGTTCGGAAATCTGAATTGATTTTAAAACGGCTTGGAGTTTCTCCCGACACGGGACGACCTCATTCTCTGAAGAAATGACCTTGTATTTTACAGTTCCATGGCGACTTTTGCGCGCTGATGAAAACTGAACGCCCTCTTCATAACGATTATGCAAGTTTGCTGCGCATGGCCATCCCCATCTCACTGGGGTCTTTGGTCCAGTTCTTCGTGGTCCTAACGGACAACTTCTTTCTTGCTCGACTTAATGAAGACGCCATCAATGGCGCAGGAAATGCTGGACTGGTGTACCTCACGCTCCAGATGCTCGCAGTAGGAAGTAGCGCCGCCCTTCAAATTACCATCGCCAAGCGGTTGGGCGAAGGTCGCCGTGATCTTGCACTGAGTACTTTTCGTTCGGGACTCGCATTTCATGGAGCACTCGGAATCGCACTGATGGCTTTAGCTACCATTCTGAATCAAGGTCTACTAGGAAGCACCATATCAAGTGATTCAGTGCGCAATGTATTTGAGCCCTTTCTGTCTGTTCGAACGTGGGGATTCATCCCATTCTCTCTGATGTTAGCATTCAATGCGCTCTACACGGGGACTGCTCGAACCCTACCCATTTTAATCATCTCAGGAACGACAGCGTTCGTCAACATTATCTTGGATGCCGGCTGGGTTGAAGGGTGGTGGGGAATGACAGCTATGGGCGCTCAGGGCGCTGCATGGGCTTCTTTTGTCGCTGAGTTGTGCGGATGCGTTATGGCCATTTGCATGACTGCGTGGGTCATTAAAGATGCGTATCGCCCTTGGATTTGGCTGCAACGAAGCAATCTCATTGCGCTATGGAAACTCGCCTACCCCTTGATGGCACAATTCATTGTGACTGTTGGCACATGGACCGCTTTTTTCTTTTTTGTGGAAAAGGTGGGAGGCATGGAATTGAAAGTATCCCACATTGCACGGAACTTATTCATGCTTGGTTTTGTAGTGGCCCAGGGCATGCAGCAAACGACGAGAACGTATGTAAGCGGCATGATTGGAGAAGGCCGCTCTGCTGAATTAAAAGTCACATTGCGTCGTATTGTCCTTCTGAATTTTGGAGGCATTCTGCTGCTATGCCACGGCTTTATTCTGTATCCCGAAACGCTTGCTAGCATGTTTTTCGATGATGGCGAAGGCTTCCATGCCATGACCCGAACATTCAAAGTTGTCTTTGTCGCAGTGCTTTTGGAATCTCTTTCCGGCGTTTTTCTTTCAACCATTCAAGGCATGGGCTCCACCGTTCAAGCATTCTGGGTGGAATTGGTTACCGTTTCGCTTTATCTCATCGTCGCGGCCAGCATGACCCTCTGGTGGCCACAACCTATCTGGGTTATATGGCGGGTTGAATGGGTCTATTTTTCATGCATCGGACTGGGGAGTTGGTGGTTCTTGCGCCAAGCGACATGGATGAATCCAAAGAATGGTTGAAATTTGACCCGACATGGCAACATTCCCAACGACACCTTTCGACCGACCTTTGCGCATTGCTTTTTTGGGAACTCCCGAATTTGCAGCTGTATGTTTAGAGGCATTGACCGCATCATCTCACGAAGTAGTCGGCGTTGTAACGGCTCCTGATCGACCTGCGGGTCGGGGGCACCAGATGCACGCTTCTGCAGTGAAAACGATAGCGCAGAAGCAGGAACTGCCATTGCTGCAACCAACCAATTTAAAGGCCCCTGAATTCATTGAAGCTTTCGCAAATTGGCATGTCGACGTCGCCATCGTGGTTGCTTTTCGCATGCTTCCCGAAATTGTATGGAACTCACCTCCGTTTGGAACCATCAACCTGCACGCTTCTTTACTTCCAAACTTGCGCGGTGCAGCTCCCATACATCGCGCCATCATGGCGGGATTAAAAGAAACAGGAGTGACTACGTTTTCACTTGAGCACGTCATCGATACCGGAAATATCTTGTTGCAAAGAACCACAGACATTGACCCCCATGAAAACACCGGTTCACTGCATGATCGCTTGGCCGACTTAGGAAAGTCATTAATCGTTCAAACCTTGGACACTTTGGTGGCAGGCAATCTTGCTGGTGTTCCACAAAATCAAGCTGGCTCCACAAAGGCTGTTCTTGAGGCCCCTAAACTTTTCAAATCGGATTGTGAAATTGATTGGAATCTCCCATGTCAAACTATTCTCGATCACATTCGTGGATTAGCCCCCTTTCCTAAAGCGTGGTGCTCAAGCCCTTGGGGAGACTTGAAAATACTTGATGCAAAAGAGTATAACAACTTGGATTTAAGTATTTTAGCTGGAAATTCTATAGCACACCAGAACAAATTGATTGTCGCATGTCAAGACGGATGGATTGAAATTTCACACCTGGTTGCTCCAGGGAAACGTCCTATGTCTGGATCAGAATGGCTGAATGGTCTGGGGGACCGCGAACCCGGAATTTGGGGTCCTCAGCCTGAATAACAAATCCTTGGAGTTAGGCTCCAAATGCTTCCATTAATACGTCCAGTAGATCATTTGCAGAGCGCGTGATCGGTGTTCCAGGACCAAAAACCCCAACAACCCCCTGCTGATACAACGTTTCGTGATCTTGTGCGGGAATGACCCCACCAACAACCACTAAAATATCAGCTCTGCCCTTCACTTGCAACGCGTGAATCAAATCGGGAACCAATGTCTTGTGGCCCCCCGCTAAGGTGCTAATCCCAACGACATGGACGTCGTGGTCTACAGCCTGCTGCGCGACCTCTTCGGGAGTTTGAAACAATGGACCTAAGTCCACATCAAATCCTAAATCAGCAAAAGAAGAAGCAACAACTTTGGCTCCGCGATCATGGCCATCCTGCCCCATTTTCGCGACCAATATGCGGGGTTGACGTCCCACTTTCTTGGCAAAACGCTCCGTGCGATCGACCACTCCCTTGAATTCAGCTTGACCTTCCATTGCACGGGAAAAGATACCGCTCACTTTTCTAGATTGAGGTTGATACCTGCCAAATACATCTTCCAAAGCCGTACTCATTTCTCCAAGTGTCGCTCGGACTCGAGCTGCATCAACAGCAGCTGCAAGCAAATTGCCTTTGGTTTTGGCGCATTGCCGAAGTGCGGACAAAGCCTCCTCAACCTCTGCTGCACTGCGCTTCGATTTCAGTTGTTCCAATCGACCAACTTGTTCATTGCGCACCACTTCTTGATCTATGCTCAAGACTTCTAATTCGGTTGCATCGTCAACTTCAAACAAATTGACGCCTATGATTCGGTCAATCCCACGATCGATTCGCGCCTGCTTGGAAGCGGCAGCCTCCTCAATGCGAAGCTTAGGGAGACCTTGCTCAATCGCTAGTGCCATGCCACCGGCCAATTCAATCTCACCCATCAATTGACGCGCCTCTAAGATCATTTGATCTGTGAGCTGTTCCATCCAACGTGATCCTGCCCATGGATCAACCGCTTGTGTCAAACCGGCTTCATTTTGCAAGAACAACTGCGTATTGCGGGCAATCCGTGCTGATGCTGCTGTAGGCAGAGCAATGGCTTCATCCATGGAGTTGGTATGCAACGATTGTGTACCCCCAAAAACAGCAGCCAGCGCTTCAAGCGATGTGCGTGCCACATTGTTCCATGGATCTTGCGCTGTCAAGGACCAACCGCTCGTCTGGGTGTGGGTGCGAAGTGCCAACGACTTGGGATTTTCTGCGCCCAGCTGCTTCAAAGATTCTGCCCAAATCAATCGTGCCGCTCGCATCTTGGCAATTTCCTTGTAATGCTCCATGCCACTCGCCCAGAAAAAACTCAACCGTGGAGCGAAGTCATCGATTTGTAACCCAGCCGCTATACCTGCCTTAACATATTCCACACCATCGGCAAGCGTATAGGCCAGCTCAATTTCTGGAGTCGCACCTGCTTCTTGCATGTGGTAGCCCGAAATGGAAATTGAGTTGAATTTGGGCATGCATTCGGAGGTGTATCGAAATATATCCGACACAATACGCATGGAAGGTTGCGGCGGATAGATGTACGTGTTTCGCACCATAAACTCCTTCAAAATATCATTTTGAATGGTGCCCTGAAGCTGCGACAATGCCACGCCCTGCTCCTCTCCCGCTACAATGTAGAATGCCAAAATGGGCAACACGGCCCCATTCATCGTCATGCTGACCGACATCTTGTCCAATGGAATCCCCTCAAATAAGCGCTTCATATCCTCTACAGAGTCAATCGCAACTCCCGCCATCCCCACGTCACCCGTTACCCGGGGGTGATCACTGTCGTATCCTCTATGCGTTGCCAAATCAAAAGCCACACTCAACCCCTTTTGACCTGCAGCGAGGTTCGCTCGATAAAATGTATTGGATGCTTCGGCGGTCGAAAAACCAGCATATTGCCGAATCGTCCAAGGCCGTGATGCATACATAGTAGCATACGGACCGCCCAAATATGGAGGCTGGCCTGGGCCAAATCGTTCATGACGAAATGGAACCTTTTGGCGATTTACTTGTACGTTTTCAGGCATCGGAATTGACGTTTTCTACTGCTGTTTCAACGACTCGACCCGATACATACTCTTTCCATGCTTGATCCAGAATGGCATGCGTCCACGATTCTACCACGAAACTGCCTCCCATCGGATCAAAAACACGGTGCAACCCTGATTCTTCGCGCATGATGTGCTGAACATTTCGTGCCCATCGGAGTCCCTCCGTTGATCCTGCAGCACCATCAACCGGGGTATCATGGGGCAATGTTTCAATCCCGTCCGCCCCCCCAATCACGGCAGCATATGCTCCAGAGGACTGAGGAATTAAATGATCCTGAATCATCGTTGGATCAGCAGGGTACTGGCCGTTGATGGCATCGATCCAAACAGTAGTATCCGGAAGTTCGTGATAGGCCAGCCATCGGCTCCAAAACAAGCGCAAAGCACGTAAGCTGGCTATTTCAACCAAAACATCCGTGCCAACCACCCATTTCAAAACAACTTTTTGCGTTGCATGCGCCCTCATATCGTCCATTTCCAAGCCCCTCATAAATCCATCCAAAGCCCATCCTATGCGAGCCATAACAGCGGCCCGTCCCACGCCGTTTTTAAGCCAATCAGCCGATGGACATGTCCAAGAACGAAGTGCTGGAAACATCTCATGCACATCTTTCATGTGCTGCAACGATTCCACATCGTTTCCAGAACACAACCACGAACCCCGCAACTTAGAATCTGCACCGATCACGCTCAAGTCTTCAACAACGGCCTCAGAATAGCATCCATCCAGATGCAAGGAAATCATTTCCAAGTGTACCCCTTCCAGCATGACTTTGAGCTGTCCAGACGCCTCCATGCGAAGGCCCTCCACACCGTGAATAAGTCCCTGAAGCATGAGGGCGTTGGCCCCTAACCGCTGTTGCAATTCCCATCCATTGGGAGCCCTTTGACTGCCCATCACTTTGGGAGGCAAAAGGGGCCAATCCGTTTTCTTTTCCCCACGCAGAGGCATCTGCCAGCCCTCCGCGTGCAGCGGATTGACTTCTAAACCTTTGGCTTGCTCAAGCCAACGTGATTCATCAAAAGAGGCAAACATGTTCCATGGATCATTCTGCATGCACCAAAGGTAAGAAACACGCCACGGCCCTTTGACTTGGCATTCCATCGAAATGGCACAAACGCTATATTCGTTCAATGAATCAGTTACTGGATTGGAAAACGTTTGAATCCGTGCAAATGGAGGTGGGAACAGTCATTCTCGCGACTCCATTTCCTGAAGCAAAGCAACCGGCCATGATTGTCCATGTTGATTTTGGTGATGCTCGGGGCATTCTCAAAACTTCGGCACAAATCACGAAACGTTATCAACCTGAAGACGTCATAGGAAAGCAAGTTGTCGGAGTCATCAACTTCCCCTCCAAACAAATTGGACCCATGCGTTCAGAGTTCTTGCTCTTGGGCGCGTTGGATGCCGAAAAAGGCACCGCGCTCCTTACCGTAGACGAATTCATCCAGCCCGGAACAAGGATTGCATGACCTGAGTTAAATCGGAGCGACTTTGGTGTTTAATTTCGCTCCATGACCGCTCGCAATAAAGCCATATTCCTTGATCGGGATGGTGTCATCAACCATGACCCCGGAGATTACACCCGAACCTTGGAGGAATTCAACATTCTTCCGACCGTTTTTGAGACACTAAAGAAGCTGGACGAGGCGGGATACCTGCTCGTTTTGATCACCAATCAAGGAGGCATTGCCAAAGGGCTCTATTCCCACGATGACGTCAATGAAATCCACACGTATTTAATGAAAAAGTGCATTGAACACGGCTTCCGTTTGACGGACGTTTACTACAGCCCACACCATCCAGACTTTGGAGAAAGTCTGAGTAGAAAACCGGGCAGCCTGATGATTGAAAAGGCCTGCGCAAAATATGCCATTGATCCTGCGAACTCTTGGATGGTCGGTGACAAAGTGCGCGATTTAGAAGCAGGTGAAGGCGCGGGCGTTAAAGGAGTCCTACTTCCTGTCAATGGAGCGATCGCCGACATTGCCATCCAGCTATTGAGCTCACCACAAACGAATGCAATCAGCAATGAGTGATGCACTCCAGAGGAATTCGGAGCCTCGTGCTCGTTACCTAGTAAACGGCAAATTGACGGGCCAAAGCGCCTTACCCAATCCTATACAAAATCGAGGATTTCGGTTTGCCGATGGCTTTTTTGAAACAATTCGCATTACCCATGGAAAAGCACAACACCTTCAATTGCACTTCAATCGCATCACAAACAGCCTTCAAGCCCATCGAATCAACAAGCCTGTAGACTTTGATTTGAATTCATTTTCTCATGCAATCGACACGCTTACAGAGGCCAACGCGCTAAACCAAGGCGGACGCATTCGCGCTAGTTTTATTCGTGATGGCGGGGGAAGATACACGCCTGAATCCAACGAGTTGATGTGGGTAGCAGAATGTGAACCCATGGAGCAGAACGAATTCTGCATCAACGAAAAAGGCATTGCTGTGGACTTGTTTTCGGATATGAGAAAGCCCGCAAGCCCACTTGCTAACTTCAAAAATATTGCTGCATCGCTTTACGTACAAGCCTCCATTTGGGCAGAATCGAAAGGTTTAGACGACGCCTTGGTTTCCAATGAACAATACCATGTCATTGAATCCTCACGTTCCAACATATTCCTTGTCAGTAACGGAGTTCTCTATACTTCCGGCTTGGATAGCGGGCCAGTAGGAGGTGTGATGAGAGCCGCTATTATCAACGTTGCATTGGCCAATCAATACAAGGTCTACGAATGCAATTTGACTCCACAAGAGTTGTTGCGCGCTGATGAGCTGTTCTTGTCCAATGCCATCATGGGTATTCAATGGGTCTCAAGCTATCGTACAAAGCGCTATTACAATCAAACATCCAAGGACTTGGTCCAGTTGATCAACGAGAGCTTGATCCGCTAACACGCGGGTCAATCCAGCCATACAGCAGATCAACGGCGACGTTGACAAGAACAAAAATGGATGCAATCACCGCGACGCATCCCATGACCATGGGCAGATCACTCTGCTCTAGCGCGCGAAACATGAGCAGGCCCATTCCCTGCCACCCGAAGACATATTCTACGAATACAGCGCCGGCTAGCATACTCGCAAACCAACCAGAGGCTGCTGTCAAAACAGGGTTGAGTGCATTGCGTAAAACATGGTGGGTCATGATGCGCATCTGACCTACCCCCTTGGACTTGGCTGTGCGCACATAGGACGAACCTAAAATTTCTGTGACACTATTGCGTGTCAATTGGAACACCACCGATAACGGTCGAATCCCCAAGGTTAAAGCGGGTAGAATCGCATGGTGCAATGCCAATCGAGGACCTTCAAATGGATGCACTTCCCAAAGGCCACCGGTCATCGGCAAGCCTGTCCAAGCATGCCAAACGGAACCAAACAACCACGAAACAACAATCGCCATAACAAACGACGGTGCGCTCATGCCCAATGATGCCAAGGTTAAAAACAGTCGATCCGCAAAAGAACCAGCCACTGCTCCGCAAAGCATGCCCCCTATAAGTCCCAAAGACATCGCAAGAGCCATGGCCAAAACAGCCAGTAATATCGTAGCCGGCAGGGATTGAAAGATGGCCTCAATGACTGGGCGATCTGAGATGAATGATCGGCCCAGGTCAGGAGCTCCCCAACTCCACCCCTCTGCCTCATGTTGCAGCGGACTCAATCCCATGAAAAAATGAAGATAACGCTTGGCTGGAGATTGATTCAAACCATATTTCTCACGGATCGCTTCAACTACCTCCTCTTGCTCATTTTGACCGGCGAGCTGTCGTGCTGGATCGGGAATCAAAGCGAATAAGATGAAGACCAACGTTAAAGCGCCCCACAAAACACCCAAGCCCTGACCGAGTTTCTGAGCAATGGCCTTCACTTACGCAAAATTAATCCACCAATGAATCAAACGTCGGAACGTCACGCCAAGACCACTTTTCTTGGATGATTCCGTTTCGCATCCAAACCAACCCCGGGTTGGAGCGAACGACAATTTTTAGTTCAGTCTGGTCACACGTATAAAAAGGGTACGGCGCGTTGAACTCCGTTCGGTACGACTCGTTCTGATCAAACGGCGCATTGGTCAATCCAATCACTTTCCAGCCATTACTCATCGCCTGCGTTGCGAGCACATTGAGCGCTTCTTGCCCTAAACCAGCCCCTGCGTCTAGATCCTTACTGACATGAATCAGCACATCTCCTTCAAATTGTAAAATCTCATCTACCACATCTTCACCATCCCCGTCCACGATTTGAAAGTCCATAATCAGTGGTTCATATCCATCAGACAATTTGACTTCATCTCCATCAAATGACACCGTCTCAAATCCCTCTTTGAACCACGGCTCATTGTAAATCTTAATCCAATCGGTGCTCAGAATCATGGTGTCCTCCTGAGTCTCTATGTTTTTGAACGTATACGCTGTGGCATACTCGGGTCCTTCGAGTCCCAATTCATCTGCGGACTTTCGGTTTTCAATGACACTTTCTCCGATAGCATATGGACGGTAGTCTTTCATTGGGAGATGGTTCAACGTATAATATTGAAAGAGGCCACACACCACGATTACGCCTGCTGCCATAATCCACTCTCGATGTTTACTGGAAAAACGCACCTTCAACCCTTCGGCCACAGCATAGGCGATGGCAGCAAAGAGCACAGGGAAATCCCAATGGAGCATTCCTGCTCCAAACGCATAAATAACCACCAAACTCCCTGTGATTAGGACCAGTCCCTCTCTCTTTTCGTTGAGGCGAGTCCACCCGTTGAATGCCCCAATCAAAATGGGCACAGTCAATACCGAAAGCACCAAGTCTTTTATAAAGCTCTCGTATGGAGTCAAGGGAATGGCGTTGCCAAAGCAACCACAAGCCAAAACACATTGGTTGGCAATTTCAACGGAAGCTCCCGTCGCATCTACAATCATTTTGGTGGCAAAAGGATCGCAATTTGCTGTATACCAAGTCAACCACGTAAAAAAGGCCATCAGGACACCCGTCAATGTGGCTGTCAATTTGGGTAAGGCTCCAATGACCATGGCAACACCCAGAAGAATCTCACCAATGCAGATAAGCACCGACAACGACAGAGCATACTCTTCTAAACCGGGAAGATTCAATGCACCTGGTTCGAAGTATTCCTCCAATTTGTACATGAAGCCCATGGCATCATTGGACTTGATCAATCCAGAAACAATAAAGAGTGAGCCAACTAGCAGCCGACACAATTGCACCAAGCCTCGAAAAAATTGCATAGCAAAAGATTTGATTAGCAAGTTAACGACGCAAATGCACTCAACAGCCGCCTTAGTGCCCTTCTTCCAACAGAATAAGTGCAAAAATTGCATAATTCGCCATATCCTGGTAGTTGGCGTCAATGCCTTCAGAGACTTGAGTTGCTCCTGCGTGGTCTTCGATTTGCTTGACACGAAGCAACTTCATCAGAATTAAGTCCGTCAATGAACTCACCCGCATATCCCTCCAAGCTTCTCCATAATCGTGATTCTTTCGAATCATCAATGCGCGCGTTTCTTCAAAAGCACTGCGGTACATCGCAATGGCCTCTTTTGGATCAAGTTCCATAGGCTGATTCGGTGCTAGATTACATTGAATGAGAGCCAACAGGCTGTAGTTCACAATGCCGATAAATTCGGAATCAATGCCCTCGTCGACCAAGGCCTCGCCCGTTTCTTGCAGTGTTCGGATGCGATTCGCTTTGATGAAAAGCTGGTCCGTCAAAGAAGACGGCCGTAAGATCCTCCAAGCGGTACCATAATCAGACGTTTTCGCCTCAAACAGACGGGCACATTGTTCAAATGCACGGTCGTATTGTGTTAGGGTTTGTTCTAGCGTAGTCACGGATTCACTGGCTCTTGGAATAACTTGCGGAAAGATACAACGAACGAATGGATGGCATACAGGCCAACATCATGAACACAACTCCCTTTATTTCCCGCCACTTGACATCCAAAGGCCGCGACCTGGTTCTTGACACCCCCAAAATAATGGCGATTTTGAATTGTACACCCGATTCCTTTTTTGATGGAGGCCGACATACGACCATTCAAGCTGCCGCAAAACAAGGCCTCGACCTGCTCGACCAAGGAGCTCATATTTTAGACATTGGAGGGCAATCCACAAGACCTGGCGCATCTCACGTTGGCGTTGCCGAAGAATGGAATCGCATCGGTGGAGTCATTGAGGAAATCTTGTTGCACAAACCCGACACGTGGATTTCAGTTGACACCTTTCATGCAGAGGTTGCGCAAAGGGCTTTGCAAGCCGGCGCTGCCATGATCAACGATGTCAGTTCAGGGACGATGGATCCCTCGATGTTTGCGGTCGTTGCCGAAAACAAGGTTCCTTTGGTTTTGATGCACATGCAGGGAACACCTGAAACCATGCAACATGAACCACGATACGAAAATGTGGTCGACGACGTCTATTACTGGCTTGAAAAGCGTGTTAAGGCGGCTCTCAGCGCAGGAATCCACGATGTCATTGTGGACGTTGGTTTCGGGTTTGGAAAAACATTGGAGCACAACTATGCCTTGCTGGCAAGCCTCGACTCATTCCATGCGTTGCACGTTCCTGTTATGGCTGGAGTCAGCCGGAAATCAATGATCTGGAAGGCACTCAATGGCACTCCCGAATCTGCATTGAACGGAACAACAGCGCTGCATGCTTGGGCGCTCGAGGGAGGGGCACATTTGCTTCGTGTTCATGACGTTATTGAAGCAAAAGAAACGGTCGCCCTGCACGCTATGCTGCGTCCAAGACGACCGTAATCAAGTCGTTTTGCTTTAAAAAAAGAGCCTTATTGGATCACCAACTTGGTGGTCTTTCCTGTGGATACCAACCGCAAGGAATACATACCATTCGGGACATTGGCCACGTCGATGTGCAAACCTGGCAAGACAGGGAGTTCATTCCAACGCTTCACCATTTTGCCTTGTAGGTCGTATAACTCCAAGGCTGATTGGCCATGAAACCCGTCAATCACCAAGAAATCACTCGCTGGATTTGGAAATACCGTGAACGAATCGTCCGGTGTTACCACAGGAACCGAAACAGCATCAGGAGCGATGTTCGCTCCCGGCTGTAGCATAAAGAAATGAGACATGGTGCTCACTCCAATATTCCCGCTGTTGAAATAAGGATAATTGCTCCAAGTGCCATCAAATGAAGGGGCATCTGATTCAGGGTTGGTATCAAAATAACCCACCAACTCCAACGTACCGGAAGCAGCAGCACTGTTGTCCAAGATGCGCAGTCCACTTAAATAATTGGATTGATAAATCTTATCGCCAATCACATATAAATTGTGGTCAATCGCCTCACTGGGAGCATCGAAGAAACCAATAATCGAAGGCGCATCGAGGTCCGCAATGTCCATGATATACGTTCGCGTATTGTTGCCGAAATTCATCTCATCCAACTCATCATTGAAGAAACACAGTCGTTGGTCATCGCTGACCCATCCCTGGTGCGTGTACCCTGACTGCGCATAGGACAGTTGTGAAATCAACTGCGTATCTCCCTTGTCTTCGACATCTACAATGGCGATTCCAGCGGAACCGTTGAAACAGAAGACGACTTCACGTCCGGCATAATCCTGATCTGGACCGTTGTAAACCACCGGCTGGATGTCATGCGAATAGGCCCCATCATATGCACCCACAAGGACAGGCTCCAATGGACTCGAGATGTCCATGATGTGCATGCCTCCGTTAAATGTATTGGTACCGATCGCATAGGCAAAATCGGTATCCTCATTGATCATAATGTTGTGGGCATTGCCAAATCCAGCATAGTATGCGTCGGGAGTCAGAAGAGTCACCTCATCCAACGGTAAGTCCAAAAGCGCCATCAAGTCGATGACCTGCATGCCGTGTCCTCCTGCCTCTGAAACGATATACGCATGGTCTCCATTCACCTTGATGTCTCGCCACAAACTTGAGTTGGTCGCCGTAGGCAGATTGGCGAAGTACTTCATGTCCGTTGGATTGGTCACATCAATAAATGCAGTGCCATTTGACCGACCAAAGATTGCAATCTCTCTTCCCGTTTCCGGGTCAGACCAACCCCAGCAATCATTGCCGTTGTCCCCACCGCCTAAATTGGCAAGGGACTCAACGTCCAGAAGCTCAACATTGAAACATGGATAGCCTCCTGAATTCACCGTTGGACCCTGCGGCTCAACGACGATGTCATAGAAAAAATAGTAGTAATTGAACTCATTGTCCCCTTGAATATTGGTCCCCGTAATGGCACCATAATCTCCAATTGAATAAGGGAAGTTGATATCGCTATTGAGGTCATCACGCCAGAGCTGTGGGTTATTGGAAATGGT
>CAWVYB010000034.1:0-16768 GCA_963934215.1 uncultured Flavobacteriales bacterium
ACGCTCACACCGTGGCGTCAGCCGACTGGAATCGCGATGGGCGCATCGATTTTGCCGTGCACAATTTGGGAAACCACAAAATCCGTATGTGGGAGAATGTCACAGTCAACACCAACCATTGGGTTGAAATAGAGCTACAAGGCATCGTTTCCAACAGCCAAGCAATCGGCTCTTGGGTCGCTGTGTATTGTGACCATCCCGCATCCCCTTTTCGCACGTATACCGCTCTCGGCGAAGACTACCTGTCACAATCTGAATCTGCTTTGCATTTTGGATTAGCCCAGGTCGCAGCAATCGACTCTGTGGTGGTCACCTGGCCCACGGGAACCTCCGAAACGTGGAATGGGCTGGATGTGGACCAGCTTCACACGCTCACAGAAGGCGAGGCCGCAGCCCTCAACCCTTGTCCTAATTTGGTAGGCTCTTGCCAAGGCTGCACCTATTCCGAAGCGTGTAATTTTGAGCCAGAAGCCTTGATTGATGACGGCTCGTGTTTATTTGATTGCTTTATCAACAGCGGGAGCTGCGGTCCGGGAACCGTTTGGGATACCATGGCTCAGGTTTGCATTGAGCTTGATGACTGCCCCACCGACATCAATTCAGACGGAATCATCAACATTCCTGATCTACTTTGGTTCCTGGCCGACTTTGGCGTAGCGTGCACTGAGTAAGATTGGCGGTCTGGACGAGACGAAATTTAGGGTTTCAAACCTTTAACGAGTTGTTCGAAGAATGCCTCCAAACCCCATTTTTTGCTGAGGCTACAGCGTATCTTGAAAGAGGGAAGTGCAAAGCCTTGTCAACGCTTGCAAACCATCGGGGCCGAATCGAAAAAGTTGATGCCGTAGTCCAGCGCGGTGTGAATCATGCGCTCCGCCTCTGCTTTCGTCACTTCTTTCCGTACTGAATCCATCCCCAGCTGCCACGCTCCGAAACCCATTTCGGAAACTGCAATGCCGTTTTGGAGGTAGGTATTGAAATTCATGAGCGTCAAATTTAGCCCACCGCAAACTGAGTCGATTTGCACGCTGGCGGCATCAATAACCACACAGCACATTCAGTGCCCCATATGCATTGACACTGTACAACCAATAGGCTTCGCCATAAATCGTCAGTTCACGCCGCGTCAAAAAGGGCCCGGCCCACCCGCACGACGCTTGGTCGAAAAACGCCTGATCCAACAAGAGCGAATTTTCTTCGAACGACTGCGGTATGACCATATAGAAAAGTCCATAGTTCGTGGGAATGGTGATGGTACCGTTCGGAATGTCCTCGTGGGAGATGGCATCCACGCTGTCCAAAGACTCAATGGGCATCACAGGATACAGGCTGTCGTTGCCGCACCAAAGCAGAGAATCTTCACTATCGAGGATGAATTCCATGGTCAACGTTAAATCGGTCGTTAAGACATACCCGGAATCTATGCTGCAATCCTCAACGTAAAACTCCGTTGTCACATCGGTCCAATCGCCGGAAGCATAAGGCCACCCCTCGGTGTACTTGAACCAATAGATCGTGCTCCCCTCTGGCTCACAATCTCCAAAGACACTCAACAACCCCAGCAAGTCGTTGACCGCAACGCAGCCGTCGTTGTTGCCGTCATATGTAGTCGGTTCAATGGCTGGATTGGGCACACATTGCTGAAGGGTCTCACTCCAGAGGGTTCCTGGACCACAATAATCACTTGGATCCTCCTGCGCGACACCATGCAATCCCATCCCTAAGACCAATCCTAAAAAAATATGTCTCATCATTTACAAGTAAAGTGTTTGAATATACGAAAAACAAAACAGGATTTTCCTGGGAATACCAGTAAACTATGACTTCACGCCTTTGTAGAGCACGGAGGTAAGCACACGGCAAAGAAAAAGCCTAGCTATCTCAATGACAGCATGGCTTTCAAAATTATTAGCGGTTTGGACGAGACGTGCCAAGTGCTTTACAACGGCTTACAGGATGCGCATAAGATTGGCTCTGAAACCCAGTGTAAAAGAGGTGCTCAGCGGATTTTAATGGAAAGGAATGACAAGCCAAGGAAAGGTTTGTCAACCCCATGTAAGCAAAACGGTAAGCACACGCATTTGATCAATTCGTTCTGCATTCGATCCGCTTCTCACGATGCCTCCGCGTCGATCTATATCCGCATCACGGAAGGACGGGGTGCGCTTGAATTGTTAGGCACGTCTGTAGCTATTACGACAGAACCCATTGCTAAAGCAAAAGAAAGGCAAAGAATCAGGCAGATGGTGAAGTGCCAAACTCAGTTCAAAACGCCTCCTCGCTAAAAGGAAAAACCACGTTCAAGAAGAGATTCGTGACATGCAGCGGTATCCAAAAGCCACTAGAAATTTGGCTTTTCATATCGAATTATCCACAACAATGTTTGCAACACAAAGCGAAAATCAATAGAGGGAGGATCAGCACCTATCTAGCTTCCAAAACCCCGACTTATTCTTCGTCCCAGAGTAAAACATCAAAGCATAAAGGGCGCTAATTTGACTCTAGAAAACAATCAATTCGGAGTCTCCTCACACAAAGAACCAAATATTTGCATCATCTCAAGCAAATCCGAAATGGTAATGCCACCATCGTTGTTTAGATCAGCCTGGCATTCATCTTCATAGTACTCTTCACACCACGACACATAGTCACAGCCGCCGCCACCACCACCGCCGCCATCGCCATCGCCATCGCCGTCGCCGTTGCCATCACCTTCTTCGAATGCGCAACTGCCATCATCAATAAGGGCCGTAGGATCGTAATTCGGAAAAATGGGATAGGTACATCCACATGGCATTGGTGACTCATTGTCTTCAGAGTTCAATTCCAAGTCAGTGCTAAAATCACAATTGTCATTTGAAATATTCACACCATAGATACCATTGGGCAAAAAGGTGAAGGCCATTGGGTCACCATTCGATGGCTCAAATATGGGAGCCATGGTGGAATCTTCTGGCGTCAGAGCAATAATCCATTCCCCTCCCGTATACCCTGGAGAATCCACATCGATGACTAATGTCCCATTGCTCACATCACAATCAGGTTGAAATGCCAGCCATTCAGCATTCAAGAATGTGACCACCTGAACGGTATCCGAACTATAGCATTCTGGAATTCCGTCATAGAATGCCTTCACCACATATTCCGATACCAAAGATGAATCGAGAATGGTTGTGTTTTGAGCTGTAGAGTCGACTACAAACTCTCCAGGAGACCATTCCCATTGCACATTCAAAAAGAAGGGATTACAATCCAGCGTAAAGGCTATCGGAGGATATATGCCGTCAGAACACGACTGACTGCCGTCCATAACCACTCGGAAAGTTAAACAGCCGGTGGGGTCCGTAGATGCCCATTCCATATTCGAAAGATCACTCGTATACGTTCCTAAAATTGGGTATGTCGTATCCGGACCATCATGCACCACAACATAATCACCCAAGCTATCCATCAAAGCTGTCTGGAATGACAAATGCATGTAGCTTCCGTCGCCTAGAATAGTCGGGCAAATTGTAAAAATCGTATCCACTTCGTTTCCAAGACACCACTCACTACTGAATGGCATCCCAGGACATTCCACATACTCGGTGTTCAGTAAACTAGCCGAAAGATTAAGGATGGAAGAACAGGCATTGGGACTAGGCCCACCTTCAACCATAAAGCCCAAACCATCATTGATTGTGATCATTCTGCTTCTATTCGAAGAACAGCCAAAAGCATCAACCGCAGTGAAACTAACGATATGAAGGCCTTCAGCAAATGGTTCATAGGTAGCATAAAATCCCAGAGAGTCTTCTATGATCTCTGCAGACTCCGCTAAGTTGTTCCAATTGAAACTGCTTAATTCAAGGTTGAGTCCTCCCGGATTGTCTAATCCAAAAGCGGTCAGCTCATTGTTTTCAAACTGCAAATTCCAACCAAAGAAATGACCATCACCAAGAGAGTCCTGCGTAGCAATGTGCAACGTCCATTCCCCATTCACAGGACAACTGCTCATGTCACACCAATCATTGCATGATGAATATGACCCCGGGTTGATGGTCCCGTTTTCGATATAAAAGTTGTCTGCATCATCCAAAACATATACCCCTGTTGGACGCCATGTATAATTGTAACCAATGCCCGCAGTGTCATTGCCAGCAACTAAGACCGGCTCTCCCAAAAAAACATCATCCACATCAGTGTCACCGTTGCAGGCATCTGTTCCGTTGAATTCATTTACAAGCAAATTCAACTGACTTCCATTCGGGCATTCGACCCAAATGTCCAAGGCGCCAATATGAGCGTGTTCAAGTTGAGCCCTCACTTTTTTCAAACCATCGCAATCACCCACCAAGGTGGTGTCTGAAAAATTAGACACTGAAATTGGAAACGAGTAAGTCGTCACCATCGAATCAGCAAGCTGTTCATCGCTTCCCTCATAGTATACCGTTTGGGTGAATGGAGACGGATTCACTGTGATTTCAGCTTCACCAATACCACCAATACAAATGGGAGAGTCTACCTGGAAAACAACATTGGGCTTAGGCAAAATAGTCACCATAAGCGAATCCGAGATGTCAAAGCTTTCATAAGGATCCGCCATGGTCAACGTCACCGCATATACACCGGGTTCATCCCATTCGTGACTGAGCGTATCTGAGAAAGAATATTCAATCGTCCCGTCTCCCCAATTCCATTGATAAAACAGCACTGAGTCACTTGTCGACGTGGACTGAGAAGGAGACCAGAGCGTTTCACTACCGAGGCAAATATAAAAGCCGGTTGAATCAGGCCCTGACAACGAGCTATCTAATGCTGTAATAATCGCCTCAACACTGAAGAGGGACTCTATAACGAGCTCATCCTGTTCCTCATTACCACAACCGTCTTCCACTTCCACCGTCACGATATCAAACAACTCAGGAAAAAAGGCATAGGAGGTATCATACCCCGCTTGCACCAATTCACCATTGACGTACCATGCCGTGGAATATAGCCCCCCAAAACTCAAGCCGCCTTGAACATCAACGTAGGTATTCACGCTGTCACCGGGTGTAATTTCCAGGCTATCAGGCTGTAAATCCACTGTCAATGGGATAGAGTCCAAAAGGTTAATTGTATTAATCGCACTCACAGGGGCCAGCCCGCAAGTATCAGAAACAGTTAAAATACAACTCCAATCTTCCACCAAATTAACTGTCAAGAAAGACTGTGAGGATGTGCTACAAGACCAACTGTAATCGTAATTCCCATATCCTCCTGTGACATCGGGCTGAACAATAATCTGGAGGTTGGAGCAAGCAATGGTGTTGAATCCGTCGATTTCAATGGGATCAGGACTATCGGCAATTTCATAGGTCAGATACATGAAGCCATCCAAGCAAGACTCTACTGAGGAAATGGTAACCACAATAGATTCTGTCCCTTCATCGAGTTCATCGTTCAATGCAATCAAGGAGTAATCCAATGTTAAAACGCCGGGCTCGAAAACAATGCTGTCATTGAAGGGAGCCACAGAGCCATTCGACATGAGTTGGCCAAAGTCCAATCCATTGACTGCAGTGCCGTTGGAAAAATCCAACAGCACCGTATAATAGTCTTCTGCATTGATTCCGGAAGGACGAGAAAAAGTCCATTCTAAACCACCACATCCTTCGAAAATCATTTGATTCATGGGATATGCCGGAGCAAAGGACTCCGAAACTAAAACCGGAACATTCGAGACGAAGGAACCTTGTTCCAATATGACCACAGATTCTAGGCCAGAATCCGTTCCATCGGCAATGGCGAGTTTGATGTGATACGTTTCACCGCACTGAACGGGATATCCAGCGTGAAAAACTTCGGTAAATCCGTTAATGCAAATTCCCTGATAAGGCAAATTCGAGACATAATATTCCGAATTGATTGCACTGTTTACTGAAGACACGGTAATGGGCAAATTGGGGACTGAGTTTGGGACCCCTGCAAGGTTGATGGCCCCTCCAAGAAAATCCGCAGGACTCGCAAAAGGCCCCTCTATACCAGGGCCGCTCAAGAAAAATCCAAAAACATCGTTGTAAGGCGTATTGATCCATGTTTCATATTCATCCGAGCCAAATATGTAATCAAACCCAATTGAATCACCTGTAACAATAAAGTCGAATTCAAGAATGCTTACATCATGGATGCTCTCAACGGAAAAATCTTGACCGATCAATCCCGGAACGCTGTTTGCGATGGATAACAAGTCTGGATCACTATTAGCATCGCCTTGGCAGTCACTGCATGTAGCTGAAGAACAGCTAATCCCTCTCGCATTCGCTGTACTCATAACCAACGCTTCATCGAAAGCGTATTCAGAATCTGCTCCATTGACCATTTGTCCCAACTGCAACATACCTCCCGTGTAACTAATGTTGAAAGCTGAAACTCCTTCACCCAAAAACACGTCATTCACGTAATCCTCTACAGATAGTCCATTCACAACATCCAGCTGGGAATAAGAAGTCTGGACTAAAATGATGAAAAGCAAGCACAAAATGCCTTCAAACACTCCTTTTAGAAATCTACGCATGAAAATGACAATCTGGTTAAGTTGGTAAGATAACCAACGAAAATAGAATTGGCTAACACATTATGAATCAATTCAAACAGAGACTTACGCTCCCCAACTAGTCGGCCAATAGGCGAAGCTCAGTCCTTCGATTTTCCTGGTGCAGATTCTCAGTACATGGAATGCAATCACTGACGTTTAATGAGGCACAGCCACAAGTGAACAAATCAGAACAATCATTGAGAAGACGTTCCTCTCCAAATCCTTTCGCAACGATTCTACGTTCGTCAATTCCCATGCTAACGATATATTGAACGCATGATTCAGCTCTTGCTTGAGACAATTCCAAATTGGAAACATCATCGCTGCGACAATCGGTATGCGATGACAATTCCACACGAATATCTGGGCGCTCCTTCAAATAGAGCACCAACTTATCCAATTCCAGTTTGCTCAATGCCCTCAAATCGGCACTCCCCAAATCATATAAAATCATATCCAAATCAATTCGAATATTCGCATCCACCTCAGGAGACAGGCGAATGGTGTCGGAAATAGACGTTAGACATTCCGGTAAGGGTTTCTTGAAATGATGGACGAGCGGCTCGTAATTGATTAACGTTGTCTGAACCTTTACAAAGTCCATTGCTTGCGATAGAGCGTTCCATTTAAAATTGCCCAAATCATCCGTCAATCGTTGCTGCTTAGCCGCATTTGCATCTTCAAACACCAAGAGAACGCTTGGTAATCCCAATCCGTTCTCATCCATGATATGAATGCGGTTTTGCTTTACAGCATAATTCATCTCCAGCTCAATTTCCAAAGCCCCAGCGGGAACTTCAAAACGAACACTTGGAGGAGCCACCATACCTTGAAAAGGCAAAATAGTTAATTCATATTCTTGACCAATCACACCGAGCGCTCTCACCATCCCTGCTTCATCAGTTTCAATCGTTTTGGACGAACCCGATTCAACTTGCATGATCAAAACCGTTGCTCCTGGCAAAAACAAACCATCACACGCACGCACCTGAATATTCAGAACACCTGAAAGAGGACTTCCTTCAACTCGGTAAATCGCATCTTTCGAATTCAATCGATTGGAGCTCAGCCAACCCTCTCCGCTTTCTTCGTTAATCTGGAAGGCGAAATCATCTGCATGTGAATTAATAGGGACGCCCAGACGTTCCATCGAATGGGCACCAATCGAGCCATAAAAAACATCCAATCCTCCGGCCCCACCCCATCCGTCCGAAGCAAAAAACAACGTTCCGACCTCACTGACAAACGGAAAGACTTCATTGCCCGACGAATTAACCGAAGCCCCCAAATTCTCCGGTGCACTCCATTGATCATCGTCCCAAATGCAGCGATACAAGTCCATCCCCCCATACCCACCAGGTCGATCCGATGAAAAAATGAGGTCTTCGTTGGAGTCGAAAGTGCCATGACCGCTGGAGTGTGTAGACAAATTCCACGGGAATGGCTGAGCCGGTTCCCAGCCACTGGCTTTTTTCCAGAAAAACTCCAATTGCAGATGAACTGTTGCCCTTTGTTTGGTTGAGTCCAAAACACGTTGACTTCGAGTTAAAACTGCAAAATCTTGATTTCGATCAAACGAAACGGGGCCATCGTGCGCACGTGAAAGTCCCAATTCCAAAAACAAATCTCTTTCCTTTGCCTGGTCGATCCACGAAAAATTCGGTTCAGGGTTGTTCACGTTAGGAATGAAGGCCAATTCGGTAAAAGGCCTGCCGTTGCTTACATCACGGACTGGCGCCAACCCAGGTTCCACACCTGTTGTCATAAATACCAATCCACCTTGAAAAGGCGTTGACGCAAATTCTTCTCGAATAGAATGGGGCCGAAATGGTGTCACTGTAAAAGCCATGGTATCCTGCAACTGCAACGTCAAAAGAGCCTCATTGTCAGCGCTGAAGGCGAGCGCTTTATCATTTGGGAATCGAGACATTCCTCGAGACAAGGCCCTTGGAATACTGTCTTCGAGTCCGACAAACCGCATTAGCTTGATGGCGCGGACAAAATCTTCTGACTCAGCCCCATCCATTTGAAGTAGCTTGAGGCTCCAAACCAACGCCTCTTTCTGAAACCCTGCCTTTTGTGCAGACATCACCGTTTTCTGCATATATCGGACCCGTGCTTCATCCTCGATAGGTGAGGTCAAAGACAAGTCTCGCCAATATTCGAAGGCCTTCGCAAATTGCTGTGATTGCATCAATCGCTCCGCTCGAACTTCACGATTAAACTGAGCGAAACTCGGGCTTACAAGACAGATCAATAGCGTAAAAATCAAGTACCTCATGATCAGAAATATCGAGGACTTTTAAAGGCAATGGGTACTTGACCATAGTCCCAGGCAATGCCAATTTCATGCGACCCAAAGGATCGGCTCATCAAACCATTAAGGGGGAAGTCCACGGCATAATGAAACCTCCAACCCTCTTTGAAACGATAGGAAGCCTGCCAGCCCATTCCTTCATTGAATCGACACATGGCTCCTGCTGAAATCACATCATAAAACCAACATTCCACATTCAAGTCCATGGAATTCGGTGCGTCGGCAACGGATCGAAACAACCCCACAGCCCGAATATCAATGAAGGCATTGAGCGGGCGAATGTATCCCGCAGTCACGTAATGGTGCTTCAAAATTCGCCCAATTGGCGCTACATCACCTAAATCATGCTCCATTAACTGCGGCAACGAGTACCCAGCGAACCATGCCTCAGCATGCACAAGAATTCCAAAGGAAGCATTGAATCGCGTCGCTGCGTATGGAGCCATCATGAGGGCGTCACCCGGGTCTGAAGTGAATAAATCCTGAAAATCATACCCTTCGGAATGGAGCCCAAACCCAAGGCCAATTGACCCGTGAATGTTGGAGCCAATCTTCGGTATATGATACGCTCCATGCAGCATGATTTCACGCTGATTCCGCGCTCCACTTTCATCATTCAGCACCGTCAATCCTCCTCCCATTCGGCTTCTAAGTAAAGGAGAATGCACAGAAAACAACTGTGTTCGAGGTGCTCCATCCCATCCCGTCCATTGCATCCGAGTGATCGCTGTCGCTCGCAATGTTCCATCAAGCCCAGCATGAGCAGAATTGAATTGAATGGGATTTCTCAAATACATGGAAACGTGGGCATCCTGCTGGCTCAATAAGTTGCCCTGCATCAAGCAAATTGCTCCAAAAAGGATCATCGACTGTTTCATCTCGCTTCGTTTTGAATCTCGATGAAACCGCGAAACATCTTAGGCTGCTCCAAACCTGTTTCGAATAGATAATAATAGGTTGCCGAAGGCAAAGGAGCTCCATTTCCGCCAGCCGCTTCCCACGTGCCTTTCCAATCATTCAAATACGGGCTAGCCTCAAAAACCAAGCTGCCCCACCGGTTGAAAACCTGGACCCGATGATTCGGATAAGGATACAGTTCGCCTAAATTCCAAGCATCATTAGACCCATCTCCGTTGGGCGTGATCAATTGATTCACTTGAACCGGGATCTCATCTAAACACACCAGCTCCAGCGTCGTATCCAGAGCACAGCCAAGACCATCCGTAATGGCTATGGGATAGCTTCCCGATGCAATCCCCTGGTAATACAAGCTATTGCCACCGCCCCAATTGTAATCAAGGACTCCATCTCCTCCTTGTGCGAACACCTCTAAAAACCCATTGGACATGCCGCAAATCGCAGGGCCAAAGTCCACCAGCTCCAATGACAGCTTTGGCATCTCCACCAACTCCACGTCCATCGAATCGATACAATTCGATGCATTGGTCACAACGACAGCGTACAATCCGGCTCCAATATCCTCTGCTGAAGCCCCTGCACTCACAGGAGGACTCCACTCGAACAATGCTTCGACGTCTCCGGTTAACTGCAGTGCAATCGCGCCGTTTTGATCCCCATTGCATTGCAAAGAATCCACCAAGACTTCCGTGATTTCTAATGCTGTAGCGATCAGGACTTCCACTTCGAAAGTGGCTTCACAGCTTGATAAGTCATCCACGAAAGTGACTTCATATACACCGGCGCTTTCCACTTCGGCCCAGTTGTCGCTCGTTTGAATGACTTCGGGCCCGGACCACTCAAACGTACCAGGCCCCAGCATCGACAGGCCTTCAATCATCGCCAAGCCCGTTTGGCAATCGAGCCCTCCATTGGGTCCAACGTTGAACTCAACAAGTGGCGTTGGATGAATGACCACATCAAATGAAGTGAATTCTACAGGACAGCTATCGAGAGACGCGAACACATCAATACTGCCATAGAAGGGTTGGTCTGAGGGGTTGACTCCCGTCCAATTAGTCAACATTCCCTGCCCAGAATCTGACAATCCCCACGCTGAATTGGTACTAGACCATCCGTATACAACTCCTTCTATCCCTAAGTCATAATCCGCTAAAGAAACTTCAGCGCCATGGCAACTTGTGACATCATCTAAATCAGGCAACACTAAAGAAGGCAGCACGTCTATTGTCAAAAATGCTGTATCCGCTGGACAAACCGACCCTGAAGTGGTCAAGACATAAACAATTGAATCGACACCAACAGAGCCATTGAATACCGGATTGACAATGGAATCCCCCATTCCTGATGTCGGCCCCGAGATCACATCATCAAATTGGGGCCACCAATGAACCAAAGCACTATCAACCGATGTCCCTACAGCGATGTCGATCATAGCTCCCGAACAGTATGGACTGTCGGGCGCAGTCCATTGGACCAATGGAAGAGGGGCAACAGAGACTTCAAATGACATCGTATCGCGGCACGCATAAAGCTCGGCGACTAGATGAATTGTTGCTTGGGACAGGGTGCTGGAGTCATTGCTCGCAATCCAGCCCAAAAACAGTCCCTGCCCTTCTTGGTCCACTCCCAGTTCATCTCCTTCCAAAAACCACTCATAATTCATATCAGCGTATGGCAAGCTGTAATCGGGAACCAAGATATTTTCTCCTGGACAACCAAGAATATCAAGTTGAGGCGAGAGTTCAAAGAATGGGACAACTTCGACATACCAAAGCAAGGGTGAAGCGGGACATACATATTCTGGCGTGCTCGTGGTCACCAGGACACTGTCCAATTCACTGGACGTATTGACAAGCGTGTCCGTCAGCCAAACCGACCCCATCCCCGACCCAGATTGACCATTCAAAATGAAAGGGTGTTCAGAGAACTGCCATTGTAATTCAGCATTTCCCACGGTTGAATTGATTCCAACAGCCAGTCCTATTTCAGAACAAGCACGCACACTATCCCCAACTAAAGACAAGATCGGTTGCGGATCAACAGTCACCGAGACCTCGGTCACATCATGGCATCCATACAACTCTGCTTCTAAAAGAAGCTGGGCGATAACTGTCTCGTTCGATGTGTTATCCGCTGTAAATCCTGTCAAATATCCATCGCCAACATCGGGCAAACCAATCGCTCCACCAATCACTTGCCAGCTGTAAACAATGTCATCGAGTGCTATTGAATAATCCTCCAACAACATCGCTTCCCCTGGACAGAATTGGATCGAATCCATCGCCAACAACTCAAAGTCTGGCGCCACTGCTACATCAAAATATAGGGTGTCAGCTGGGCACAAAGCATTAGGTGTAGAGAACAAATACTGCAGCGATTGAAGGCCTTCCGTAGGGTTGAATAATGGACTATAAATGAACGGTCCACTGCCCGCCGATCCCCCGCTAACGACTGACGAATCATCAACAATCCACTCCACATAGACATCATGCACGTTGGTATTCACCAATGCAAAAAACTCTTCGCCGAAACACAACGTATCTGAAACCGATGTAGGGCCCAAGTAAATTTCAATTTCAGGAAGCACTTCAATTGAAAACGCTGTATTTTCTGGCAAAGAACCTGAGGCAAGCGACACTTCCACAGACTGACTTGAAATGGTCGTGTTAGTCAGCGTCCACGTGGGCAATGTGAACGGTGGGAACCCAAAACCAGCGGTTATATCAATCCCTATAATACCATTGGGTACAGTGACCGACCAAAATATAGTGTCTCCTGTAAACGTCGATTCAACGGTCACCACATGCGTGGAATCACCGCTACAAATAGTTTGATTTTCCGATGACATCCCTCCAGGAAACTCAAAAAAAGCCAAGCTGCTGGTTGCTGTTTCCTTACTGCTCTTACTAGCGAGTCGATTTCCCCCTGTGGTCTTTCTGATCCGTTCAAGCTCTAATTGACCTAGAACGTATTCTGCTGAAAAGTAGTCGTCTGGAAGAACTAAGCGTCGGTCATTCGCTACTTCACCTAACAACCAGATCGGCTTCGCTTCGGCGGGAATAGGCGCAGCAGAGGCAACGGATCGGATCATGATCCCCGCAAATATTAACACCTTGGCAAAAGAAAAAGAATTCAGATTCAAAACATTTAAAATGTATCTGCTGCTTGTAAAGGAACAAAAGATTCCATTCATGTCAAGCTATAAGAACCTCATAATGTGCAAGTGACGGAATCTCAGATCCTGCTCAAAGGTCATTGCGAGCTATGCTCATTTTGACAGATAGAGGCTAATATCAGCTCATTAGACGGTAAGACAAGTCAAACAGCAACTGTCCATTCATGCCATTTGGTCTTGATTGAGCACGCGGCCATCATCAAATAGCTCTGTTGTAGTTTCTAAATAACCGTATTTACCCATCAAGAGTCACACCACACTTCGCTCCTTCTGCACCAATTCCTGACTCGTGGATATGTGCTGCATTTGATAATGTGTTCTTCGATTTATTCAGACATATCTGCAGCGCAACTGTCCCCGAAATCCGACAGCAGCATAAGCAAATCTGGAACGCTTACGATTCCATCTTGATTCAAGTCAGTTAGGCAGCTCGGATCAGACACGCAGGTTTGCGACGTCTCGTTCCAAACCGTTCCCTCTCCACAAGAGTCTTGAGCATAAATACACGTGTCATCATTTTCAATGGCATCAGGTTGAAAATTGCACGCCAAAGGATCCATACAGCCCGCATACAAGCAAGAACCATCATCGAAATTCGGGTCCTGCGCACCAACAGGGACAGCGAGCCAAGACAGCTCGCTTACAACCGGATTTTCATTATTGTAGCCCGGAGCGGCATGTGCAACGGTTGCATTTTCGTTCTGTAAACCAATGATGAGTGCATCGTTATTCCATGCCGAACATGATGCTCGATTGACCACATGAAACTCAATCACATTGGATGTTTCATGCAAGATGAGTTGTGCGCTGACAAATTGATCTTGGCATGCGGTATTAAAAACACAGAGCTCATTCCAACTAACCACCCACTTTCTTTGTGGGGCTTCTCCATCAATACCGTAATGAATGGTACCACAATTGCTGGGATCCATATCATTGTAGACGGCAAAAATGGCCGGAAATGGCAATTCAACACTCGGCAATTGATCGTTGATGGCATACTGCGAAAAACTCGAACCTACTGCGCTGTCATCAAAAAACAAATACCCGTTCGAACTGACTTGAAATTGTGTGTACGGCACACCGAACAGTTCAAAATCCCAATTCATCAATACTGGCTCAGAAAGCCAGTCGTCCGAGACTTGGTTGAAAACAATGCCATAATCCATTGGATACGGAACGTCATGCTCTATTTCCGTGAGCACATAGCCCAAGCTACCAGAGTTGATGCCATAGTTGATGGCCACTGAATCTGTGCACCCTCCAAACAAACAACTTGCATCTTCTATTTCAGCCAATGGGTTGTAATTGATCGCAATCGGATGGGTACAGCCGGACAAAGCACAACTGCCATCATCTACCGTTGCATTCTCATCAAAATTCAACGCGAAAGCATATGTGCAGCCGTAGAAAACGTTCCCTCCGCATTCTCCCAAATCATCTTCATAGACATCGCAACCGCAAGCACCTTCTGGATTGGCCTCAACACAATCACAAATCCCATCACCATTGGCGTCTGATTCACACCATCCTCCGCAAATTCCCAGCGCATCCAATTGATTCCCATCGCAGTCACAGTCACCTTCTTGAATATCGCCACAGCTGCACCAAATAGGTTCAAGAGGTGGATCAAAACATCCGCATTCATAGACCTCTCCCGGACCGTTGCATATGCCACACGCGTCCACTTGACCAACACAATCATCTTGGTCATCACATATGCCATCACCATCTGCATCATCGTACAGGCAAAGCCCATCGTCCGCAATGGCTTCCGGATTGAAGTTGCACGCGGATTCATCAATGCAACCGAACAAACTCGCGCAAGAACCATCGTCCATTTCTGCGCCATTATCATACTCAGAGAAGTTGGGATTTGTGCAACCAAATGCAAATTCTCCCTTCACACAACGGACATACCTCCCTCTTGCGCGCAAGACAAGATTGCTCGTGACTGAATTTTGATTGAAGTTCCATCCTTGGCCACTCTGAGGCAGCCATGTACTCGCACACCAAAGTGATGTGCCTACACCCCAAACATTATCTTCTCCCAAATAACTGCGCGATCCAAAGGGTTGAATAGACATCCCCGTTTCATCCGTCCCTTCAATTTCGACCTCCCAGTATCCTGTTCCTTCGCTTGCAAGACCTTCAGCTCTGTATTGAGCTGAACTGTTGCCTAGTGAATCCATTAGACCATTGAAGTTTGTAGAAATCGGCACGTGCCAACCTGTGGGACACAGTTCACTAGCATCCACTACCGCGGAGTAATTATAAATTAGACCCGCAATGTTGGCCAGTGAGTCGCTATCGTTGTATTTGCCTCGACGAGGCAATGACTGGCTGTTCCAACCAGCGGAGTTTTCTTCAAAATATGGAATTTCTTGTCCATTCCTAAATGTCTCAGAACGCAAGTTTTCTTGAAACCAACAATAAGAACCTATGGCCACGACAGGATAGGTGTAGCCATTGTACGTATAACTCGATAAGCCTTCACAAGGACCGAATTCAATGCTATCACAAAGGCCATTTTCATTCTCATCGACCTCACAATCACCACCACAAAGCCCAATTGCATCTTCATACAAACACGAATCTTCATCCTCAAATTCTGCCTCCGCATCGAAGTTGCAAGCAGCTTCATCCAAACAGCCCATTGCAGGTGCCGTCCCATTGTACAAACCCCAAACTTCATGAAGATCAAGGGCACGATTCCAAATCCCGAAATCATCAATTTGCCCTCTGTAATTGTATGGATTCAAGAACATGGATTGTCCTAATCTGAAAATTCCAGGCGAATTAACAAATGGCATTACGCTACTCTCATCTACCAATATGCCGTTTACAAAAATCATTGCAGAATCGCCGTCAAGTGTCATCACCAAGTGCTTCCATTCCTCATCCTCTTCATATTCGTAAGAAGCGTAAGAACTATTTTCAGAATACAAGCGCAGTGTCATATTCCCTGTGGAGGCTTGAGGCCAAAGAGTGGCTTGATAATTATCATACAAACCTGGTGTAGCACCACTGCGAAAGATGGTTTGCCCCCCTATAGCGGGGTAATTTACCCAGCACGAAACTGTGATAACAGACGTAAAAATGGAATCCATCGCTGCTGGCAAGTCAACGTAATCATCCAAGATTGCAGAAAGGTCAAGAGCTGCATCTGACTCTCCAAATCGATTTTGACCCCACATGACATTCACTGGGGTGCCGTCGAATTGATTCGCGCTGAGATCTGCGCAGTTCCCGTCGAATGGAAACCAACCAACAATCCCTGAATGGGGCACATGGTCAGGCAAGTTTTGGGCCGTCGCAGTTGTAAGGCAAAAACAAACGACTCCTAAGGCAAAAAAGAGTGTAGTCAAATTTTTCATTCTTCAGTGTTTTTGAGTCAGTAGAAGGCATAACCTTCGTGACCTTGGATGCTCAGAGCACTCTTCAGCTTATTAAGGACCCAAACGACTGTTTGGCCAGCTTCGATGTTTACAGCTAATGGTGAGTACTGGTAACTGGAAGCCTCAATCACTGCGCCTTCGACTCCACAAGGGTTGTCTTGGGCAGAAACTATCAATGAGAAAGAACTTAGTAACAAGCAAAGGGTCATCAGTTTAATTCCCATCATAACGGATATATCTAATATAAATATACGAAATCTGAATTAAACACCTCCTAGGTAGCAAAAGCCCCGCAATCCTATGATATACAGGATTTAGTGACATTTGTTGGCGGTCTGGACGAGACGATATTTCGGCTTTCAAAACCTTTCTGTTTTGTTTATAAGAATGCCGCTAAA
>CAWVYB010000035.1:0-16549 GCA_963934215.1 uncultured Flavobacteriales bacterium
CAATACGTGATTCATTCGATGGACGGTGGCATGACGTGGAATACTGAAGAGGCTTGTGACTTGACACCTGATGTCGATTTTGATGGCTATGAGGCTGTATTTGGAAGCATTGCTCCGGACGTAGTGAATGGCACGTTAGAGATTATCTATCAGCGTGATTTCGAACCTGGATTGCACGTTCGAGGAGATTTGGATCCGATCGATATCAATGACATCGTTCACCTGCGCGTTCCTGCTGACGATTTGGGAGATTGCGGTGATATCGATTTCGAGGATTGGGTCGGATTTGCTGAACCGATGGAAGCTCAGGATATCATGATGTATCCAAACCCTGCATCGGACCAAGTGGAGTTGATCATTGATCGTCCAGGTTCTCACCAAATCACGGTGATGAGTGCTACGGGTCAGGTTGTTCATGCCTTTCAGACTGCGGCCACTTTGGAGCGTCTTGATGTGAGCACATGGGCTCCTGGAATTTATTTTGTGAACGTTGCTCAAGGCGACCAAAGCACAGTTGTGCGTTTGGCTGTGCAATAAGTACGATTTCAAATAGAGAATAACGGCCTGCCCTTTTTGGGTGGGCCGTTTTCTTTTTTGTGCGAGTTGAGAGGAGTGCGCTCCGCATTAATTTTGCGCCATGCTTGCTGAAATCATTACGGTCGGAGATGAACTGTTATTGGGTCAAACGATTGATACCAATTCGGCTTGGATGGGAGAAAAATTGGCTCTTGCAGGAATAGCTGTTGAACGGATTACTACACTGTCGGACGAGCCTGTGGCTCTCGTTGCAGCGTTGGATTTGGCGCTCGAATCCAAAGGGTTGGTGCTGATTACAGGAGGGCTTGGTCCCACAGTTGATGACAGAACGAAACAAGTTCTGTCAACCTACTTCAAGGCGCCTTTGGTTCAAAATGACAAGGTACTAGCAGACATCACACAATGGTTTTCAGACCGTGGCTTTCCAATGTTGCCCGCAAATGTTGATCAAGCTCTGCTCCCAGATGCGTGCGAAGTTTTGCCGAACCCACAGGGGACAGCCCAAGGAATGTGGTTTACCATTGAGGGTACGGATCAAGTGGTCGTGAGCATGCCTGGCGTGCCGTATGAAATGAGAGGAATCATGCTTGATCAGGTGATTCCGAGACTGGTTGCACGATTTTCATTGCCTACCCGGTACCATCGAACAGTGTTAACGCAGGGCATAGGAGAGAGTTTTTTGAGTCAACATGTGGCCTCATGGGAGGTTGGTCTGGTGAATCGGGGTGTTTCGATCGCGTATTTACCCGCACCTGGGCAAGTTCGGGTCCGGTTGAGCACCGTATCTGAAAATCGAGATGAAGCGGTCCGCTTGGTTGAACAGGAGCTCTCAGATTTCAAATTGCAATGTGGTGATTGGATTGTTACGGACGTAGAAGGAGAGTCACTCGCAGAAGCCGTGGTCCGCACGTTTAAGGTTGAGGGGATGACCTTTGCTGTTGCCGAATCCTGCACCGGTGGAGCGATAGCGGCAAGTATTACCGCCATTCCAGGTTCTAGTGCTTGTTTTGTGGGCGGGGTCGTGTCTTATGTCAATCAGGTAAAAATCAATCTATTGGGAGTTTCTCCGGATGTGTTGGAAGCGCATGGTGCGGTAAGTGAGTCTGTAGTGAAGGAAATGGCCGAAGGAGCGTTGCGCAATACCGGAGCTGATTTTGCCTTGGCAACATCCGGAATTGCAGGTCCGGGTGGAGGCAGTGAGCAAACTCCGGTTGGGACGATTTGGATCGCCGTCGCAGGGCCAAATGGGGTGGAAGCCCGCCTGCTGCATTTTGGACAAAATCGGATTCGCAACATCGAAAAAACACGTTTGGAAGGACAAGCGTGGCTCTTGAGGAAATTGAAGGAATATAAAAGCGCTGTCGATTGACGGTAAAGGTTGGATGAGTGGCTTTTCTTTCGTTTCTTTGCGCTCTCTAAAAGTGAAGCTATGAGCCGCATTTGTCAACTCACCGGAAAAAAGGTTATGGTCGGAAATAACGTATCGCACTCCAAGCGGAGAACGAAGCGTACGTTCTATCCAAACCTCCAAAAGAAGCGTTTTTTCAACGAGACAGACGGAACGTTTGTAACGTTACGCGTTTCAGCAGCTGCGATGCGAACCATCAGCAAGTTGGGATTGGTTGCAGCGATTGCACAATCAAAAGAGAAAGGGCTGTTCAACGAACGATGAAGATCCAGACAATTGTCTGAATTTGTTGGAACAAAAAAAACCCGCTCAACAGCGGGTTTTTTTGTGGGCCTATTTTGCGTTTCTCAACGCAATCGGAATCAATTGTTTCCGAGAATCAACGGCAAGCCGTCTTTGGCTGAACCGATCACGACCACCTTTGTGTTCGGGCTGTTTGCAAGCGCTGATGTCGCTTCGATGCCTTTCCACTTCAAGAGTTCTTGGCTGATGCCTTTTGAAACAATGGCTTGATAATCCCGAATGCCTTCGGCTTCAATACGCATGCGATCGGCTTCTTTCGAGGCTTTTTCCAAACGGAACTCATACTCCAAGGACTCTTGCTCTTGTTGAAGTTTTCGTTCAATGGCTGCTTCCAACGTTTTCGGCAGACGGATGTTGCGAATCAACACGTCGTTCAGTCGCAGGTAGTTCTCAGAAAGTTTCTCCCGCATGCGCGCGTCAATTTCAGTTTGAATCTCATCACGGCGTGTTGTGTTGAACTCTTCAGGTAAATATTTCGCAATGACTTCTCGCGCAACGGAGCGCATAGCTGGGACCACTACTTTTTCCTCGTAACTCCGACCACGCTGAATTTCGAGCAATCCCAAGCTTTCAAACTGGGGTTGATAGAATACGGTCAAGTCCATTTCAATTTTAAGCAAATTGGAACTGAGGACTTCGATGCGTTCCATGCGCTCCTTTTGTCGGATCTCGTATTCATAGACCTTATTCCAAGGTGCCTTGATGTGAAAACCACTGCCCAAAGGCGTTTCAGTGGTATCTACACCGTTACCGAAGGTGTGAAAGACCAGGCCTGCATAGCCTGATGGGATCGTGACAGTGAGGGATCCCCACAAGAGGAGGATAGGGCCGAGTACAATCGCTGCGATCATGAGACCGCGGACGCGAGTTGGGTTGGGTTGTTGTGACATGCAGCGAATTTACATGGCTTGTCCTGCACCCGAAAGGCTTTGTGCTTTTTTGGTGCGACAAAGTTGAACGTGTTGTGAACACTCAATAACCGAAAGCCCGTCGTCGCGCGACCCATTCTACAGTGAGCATAGCAATGAGGCACCATAAGATCCATTCCCAAGCGATCAAGGGGTCAAGTTGGATTTGTTCATGCAAGACGACTGAAGGCAGAGCAGTTGCTTTTAAAGCGGCGATTACACGCTCTGTGGTCAGGCTGTCAAACGCACCGCAGAAAGATCCGCCTGTCCGTTCTGATAGTCTGAGCAAGATCGCATGATCTGCAGGTTTACTGCTGAATTCAGCTTGCATCCCCTGAACGACGCACGTTCCAGTTTGTTCGAATAGTTCGCGGTCCAATTGACAAGAAGCTACCCAAGTGTAGCTACCCTCTTGCAAGCGCCCAGCATTAAGTACATACCGTTGGTTGCGCTCACTGAATGCCATCGGGTATGTAGCGCCATCTTCGGATGTTAATTCCAGTGTGATCGTGGCTCCTTGCGCTGGCACTAGCGCTGCGTCATACACCTCGGCGGTCAATTCAAACCGTTCGTCGACCTCAATGGATTTTGGAGCAACCACGGTGAGGCGGTCCTTTTTACTCTCTGATCCCAAAAATTGAAGATGCCTTTGGATTAGCGTATTGAACGCTTCGTGGGTTTCGTTTTGTACGTAATTGCGCATGCGCCAATTCCAAAAACCTTGTCCAATGGTAACCGCCATCCGACGGTCATTGGACTGTGCTCGAATGGCCCAGCAAGATTGATCCGTTTCTAAGTTGCCGAGTTGGCGATAAAACAAGGGGTTCCAAGCCGCAGACCATTCGATATTGCCAAATGGACCTTGCATAGGGGGCCATTGCTGACAGGCTGTTTCGAGTTCTTCAGAAATTTGAAAGAGTCCGAAATTGGGATTGGCTCGGACACGGTGTGTTTCTGAAAGTCCAGTTGAGTTTTCTAGCCGAATGCCCCACTCGGGAAAGGATAAAAGGGCTGATTGGGAGGCGTCATCACTGAGGATCCACCAGCATGGCTTTTGGTTCATTTGAATTAGCCGTGGCCAGGTCATCGCACCCAAAGACTGTCCCAAGATATTGTGTGCGATCAATACGTCGGCTTGCTCAATGGCCTCCAATAAGGCGTTGGCATCCTTCAGGTTGGAGGTGTGAATCACCTTTGCTTCCGTTTGGTCTTGTTCTTGGAGGGCTAAGAGGATAGCACTGACATCGGGGTGCGGGGCATCGGAGACAATCAAGACTTGGCGCTTGCTTTCCAAGACTTCCACGTAAAAAGCGGATCGGTTATTTTCACTGTTGGCTTCATTTGAACCAACAGTACAGCGAATCTCATAGCGCTGCAACCCTAAGCCATTTGCAGGCAACATGAATTCAAAGCGTTCAGAGGCATTGATTGACAGAGGGATCCAAGTTGTCGATGCCAAGCTCTGTTGTTCGGAGAATACTTCAACGGTGACCAATTCGTTGGTCATCCCTTGCGATTGAACGATCACTTCAACCGGGAATGCATTGCCGAGGTATGCCACTCGATTGTGATCGACTCGATCAACCCAGCGGTCTCTGACCATTGTTGTGTCTCCCAGACCGATCGTGTAAAGGGGGGTGTTGGGCCAATGAGCACTGTACTCCGGTTGGGCGCCACGATTGATTAAACCGTCAGTGGCTAAGATCAAGCCTGCCATGTTGCGGTTTTCAAAGCGGGCCTCCAGTTCTTTGACAGCCGCATCCAAATTGGTTTGACTCCCGCGCCACTGAGCCGTGGACCATGCATTGAGTTCACGTGGTTTCAATTCGTTGGAGAATCCAAATGTTTCCAACTTGACCCCAAGTTCGCTGAGCGATTCTGCCATTTCCAGGGGCCATTTTCGCAAAGTCTCTAGTACAATCGTGGAATCGGAAGTTCTTCCGATGGATGCGCTTTCGTCAATAAGTAAGATGGCCATCGGCTCTTCACGATCCAAATGGATGTTCCGAATCAACGGCTCGAGAAGTAGAAATGCCAGAGTGGTCAGTAAGGTCGTGCGAAGCAGAGCGAGCGCGATCCGTCCTCCTAAAGCCATGCCGCCTCCAGTGGCTGTCTTGGCTGTTCCTGAGCCCCGTCCATACATCCACCAAGCCGCAAGGATGGGAAGTCCAAATACGAGCGCCCACTGCCAAGCCGGGGCGTCGATCATCCATTGGCTAGGAGCAATGAAGGCAAAAACGGGAGAAGAGAAGAGAGTAGGAACCAAGGTGGTGGGTCAGGCTGTGATCATGCCACCATCGATGCAAATGGTTTGCCCAGTGATGTATGAACTCATGTCGCTTGCCAGGAAGGTGCACAATTGGGCGACATCTTGAGGTTGTCCGCCGCGTTTTAAAGGAATGGCATCGCGCCAGCCTTGGACGGTGGTCTCATCGAGCGCAGCGGTCATTTCGGTTTCAATGAAGCCTGGTGCGACAGCATTGCAACGGATGTTTCGTGAGCCCAATTCCAAAGCAACAGATTTGGTGAATCCAAGAATGCCCGCCTTCGAAGCTGCATAGTTTGCTTGCCCAGCATTGCCTTGAACACCGACAACTGAACTGACGTTAATGATGCTTCCAGCGCGCGCCTTGAGCATGGTGCGCAACACCGCTTTTGTCAGGGCGAAGCACGACTTGAGATTGACATCAATCACCCGATCCCACTGGTCTTCTGACATCCGCATCAGCAGGGTGTCCTCTGTAATACCCGCATTGTTGACAACCACATCGACTGTTCCGAATGTTTCGACAACAGCAGCTACGAGTTGCTCGGCTTCGTCCATTTTTGAGGCATCGGACTGAAAGCCCTTCGCCGTTCCTCCGCCTGCGGTAAGTTCCGTTTCAAGAGCCTTGGCCTTTTCCACCGAAGAGCGGTAAGTAAAAACGACGGTGGCGCCTTGATGAATGAACTCTTGAGCAATGGCTTTGCCGATTCCTCTTGAGGCACCTGTAATAATGGCTACTTTTCCTTTCAATAACATGGTTCGCTGGGTATTTCGTTGGGTGCTGAGGTTCTATAACAAATCCGCCGCTTCAGCGATCAACTCTGCTACATCCTTGACAATGATTTCGCCTTCTTTGTTGGCGTGTTTCACACCATCGGTCATCATGGTATTGCAAAAAGGGCACCCTGTTGCAACGATTTCTGCCTTGGATTCGACGACGTCTTCGGTTCGGGCATGGTTGACCTCAGCGGTCCCTTTTTCTGCTTCTTTGAACATCTGAGCGCCACCAGCACCGCAGCACAATCCGTTTTGCTTGCAACGACGCATTTCAATCAATTCTGCATCCAAAGAAGCAATGACTTCGCGGGGCGCGAGGTATTCTCCGTTTCCTCTTCCGAGATAGCAAGGGTCGTGGAAGGTGATTTTCTTTCCTTTGAAAACGCCTCCATCCGCCATGCGCAATTTTCCTTGTTCAATGAGCTCTCGTATGAACTGCGTGTGGTGTTGCACTTGGTAGTTGCCCCCCAATTCGGGGTACTCATTTTTCAAAACATTGAAGCAGTGTGGGCATCCGGTAATGATGCGGTTGATTCCATATCCGTTCAATATGGCGATGTTCTGGGCGGCTTGCATCTGATACAAGAATTCATTCCCAGCGCGTTTGGCCGGATCACCGGAGCAGCTCTCTTCTTGGCCCAATACCGCAAAAGACGTGCCTGCAGCGTTCAATATTTTGGCAATGGCCTTGGTGATGCGCTTGGCGCGGTCGTCAAAACTGCCGGCGCAACCAACCCAGAAAAGCACCTCAGGTGTATTTCCGTTGGCGGTCATTTCGGCCATGGTGGGAATGTGGAATGAAGTCATCTTCGGTTCGTCTGTTTCAAACATCTTGCGTCCAGTCTCCGCGACTTTCAGCAGGAAAGGCCCAAGGGGCTCCGTTGTTTTCGATGTTATTGAACATGGAGGTAATCGATTCGGGGGACTTGCTGTCCTCCATGATCAAACTGCGGCGCATGTCCAAAATGATGCCCATGGGACTGATGTTGATAGGGCAGGCTTGCACACAGGCCTGACAACTTGTGCAGGCCCAGAGCTCCTCTTCAGTGATGTAGTGCCCGAGCAGCGACTTGCCGTCGGGTTCCCATTGGCCTCCATTGGCATCACGCGCCTTGCCAATCTCTTCGATGCGATCGCGGGTGTCCATCATAATCTTCCGTGGGCTTAGCAGCTTACCGGTTTGATTGGCAGGACACTCGGAAGTACATCGACCACATTCTGTGCAGGAATAGGATTCCATGAGTTGTTTCCACGTCAAGTCTGTGGCGTCCTTGGCTCCAAATGGCGCAGGCGGCTCTGCTGATTCGGCCGGAGTGGCATACGGATCTGCCGATGGGTCCATCATCAGTTTGACTTCTCGCGTGACGGATTCCATGTTGTTCATGGCGCCGGCAGGCGTTAGATCAGAAAAATACGTATTGGGGAAAGCGAGGATGATATGGAAGTGCTTGGAGTATGGGACGTATACCAAAAAGGCCAAGACTCCTGCGATGTGGAACCACCACATGCCCCGCTCTAACGCGATAAGACCAGCATCACTGAAACCAGCATACAGCGGCATCAACCACTGGCTTACGGGGAATGAACCCGCGTTCACGTAATGAGGCAATCCCCGCATCTGTGCAATGCCGTCTGTCGCGTTCATGCTCAAAAAAGCAAACATCAGGAGCACTTCTACGACTAAGATGATGTTGGCATCGAGCGAAGGCCATCCCGCCAATTCACGTGAGCGCAACCGGGCAATGGCCATGCCATTTCGACGAATGAAGAAGACAACACAAGAGAGGATTACGCCTGCTGCGAGCCACTCAAAAGAGCCAATCAAAACATCGTATACCGCTCCTAGAGGTTCCGCGAGAATGCGGTGCGTACCCAGCAGGCCATCTAGCAGGATTTCGAGCATTTCGAGATTGATGATCACGAAGCCGACATAGATCAGGATGTGCATAACTCCAGCCACCGGACGTGCGGTCATTTTTCCTTGCCCCAAAGCGACCCGTGCCATGGTTTTCCAGCGCTTGATCTTTTGGTCGCTCATGTCCACATCCCGTCCGGAGCGAATGTTGCGCTGGATGAAACGAACTCTTCGGACGAAAAAGAAAATTCCTGTGGAGAGAAGAAGGAGGAAGATCAATTGACTTATCATGCAATCAGGCTCTGTTTCCCTTATTGGTTGTCATCATCTTGCACATCCAATTCCTCTTGAATTAGTTTTCGCAAGCGTTTCAACTCCTTTTTGGAAAGGTTCTTTTCTTGTTTTTTCCCGAACACCGAAACCCGAACATAGCGCCATGGATTGAGGTACAAGTCGTTGATGAGGTACTGCAACTCTTGATTGGTTGCCATTAAGTCATCATGCAATGAATCGCTATTGACCAACTTGCCCAGACTGCCTTCTCCTTCGGCAATCTTTCGGGTGATTGTTTCGACATGAGCCAACGAGCGGTCCGCTCGGTTGATTGTTGCTGCGAAGTTGACAGCCGCAAGTGAATCTGAAATGTCAGAGAAATTCTCCATGACATTCGCGAGCTCATCGTTGTGGTTTCTAAAATTGGCAGTAATGCCATCAACATTGGTCATGATGCTGCTGAGGGTCTCTCTGTTTTCGGCCACCATCGCGTCAAGTTGAAGTGATGTCTGTTCGAGGCTTTCGACTGTCCGCTGTATGCTCTCAAAAGCAGTTGGTAAGCCAAGAGTCGCATCCGCTTCAAAAACAGCTTTGAGATTTTCTAAAATGTCATCGACACCGTCAATTAGCTGATCCGTTTTGTTTTTCAACGGCATCAATTCGATGCGGACAGCTTCTGCAATTCCCATTTCGAGATCACTGATCAACGTATCTCCCGGAACAGCGAGATTTGGACTATCACCTGCAATCAAATCGATGGCCTTCGTACCGAATAAATCACTTGAAAAAATCCGAGCGCGTGTGTCATCTGGAAGTTTCAAATTGGATTGCTCGATGTCAAAAGCGACCAACAATGTTCCGTCTCCAACTTCCGAAAATTCGACTTTGCTTACTTGGCCGACTTTGAATCCATTGACCAATACTGGATTGGAAACAGCAAGTCCGTCGATGGCATCGTATTTAGCGAAGTAACTATTTGATGGCTTGAAAGGGTTTGAACCCTTCAGGTAATTGACTCCTAGCACAAGCAAGATCAAACCTGCTGTTACCAGGACCCCAATGCGAAATTCTTTGGAGAGGTGGGTCACGTGAATCAGTTTCCTTTGATGGGTGTAACACCCTGATGTTCCAACGTCGTCCCCTCGAATTTCACCACGAATGCATCTGGGAAATTCCCGTTGCGCATGGATTCTTTGAGGAGTTGGGCTTGTTGCATCGTAGGTGCTGCTCCGACAGCGTATTTATAAAGTCCGTTACGAAGATACTCAACCACCGGTGTGAGACCCGAAAACCGAGGGTCTTCTTTCGAAATACGAGCATCGGAGGCTATAATCTGTACACGGTATGTCGGTGACGGCAAGCTTACAGGAGGTTGTTGGTCATGCTCAGAGAGTGGGTTGGCAGTGGACTCGCTTCGGACATTGTTGGGTCTCTGTGCAATCGTCCCGGATGGGTGATGCTTTTCCTTGTAGCTGCGAAAGGCTCGCAGAAGCGCTGAAGCCATCAACTCCTTTCCCTTCTCTGAGTTTAGAAATTCTTCTTCTACAGGGTTGCTAAGAAACCCCAGTTCAACCAGAACAGATGGCATTTCTGTGAATGTGATGACATAGAACCCAGCCTGCCGTACCCCTCGATCGGTTCGTCCCACACGATCCGAAAATTGATCTTGAATGAGACTTCCCAATTCTAGGCTTTTGTTCAGAAATACCGATTGCCGCAGGGCCAAGGCGATGTATGTGTCAGGGTCTTTGGGGTCAAACCCGTCGTATTTGTTTTGGTAATCTTCTTCTTTAAAGATGGAAGCATTTTCTTGTATTGCCACCCGTAAACTCTCTTCACTGCGGTGCATGCCCATAACGAAGGTGCTGGATCCAGCCGCTCGAGGTGACGTGAAGGCGTCACAATGGATGCTGATGAACAAGTCCGCTTCAGCATCGTTTGCAATTTTGACACGATTTTTCAACGAAGGGTAAGCATCGTTCGACCGGGTCATGACAATTTCCACGTCGGGAAACCGTTCCGTGATGTAGTCGCGCAAACGCAACGACACATCCAAGGTGACATTTTTTTCAGTCGAAGCAAATCGCCCCGTTCCCAAATTGCCTGGATCAGAGCCTCCGTGTCCCGCATCAATCACAACAATCATGTTGGGTGGTAGTGGTGCAAAAGCAATGGACAGCATTACTGTGCCTGCAATGACGCACAGGACCGCTCGTTTCGTTAGTTTTGACTGCAGTTTCATGCTCTTCATCAAATCTAAAACGCCCAAGCGGGTGCCTGTCATATTGCGCCAAGGGATTTTCCGTGTCGCTTTGTGGATAAGCCTGCCCGGTTCCGTGCTCGCTCAAGGGGCGGATTCCCTGCAAGTTGTGGCGCCTGCGAAGCCCGAAATGGCGCCGGTGAATTGGGGGGCGAAAGACTCTACTCGTGTCATTGCGGCGACCTCAGAGGTCCAGTTATTTGGTGAGGCATTTGTGGCCATGGATGACATCCGTTTGGAGGCTGATCGCATCATTTATAACGCTGAGACCAATGAAGCCTGTGCCTTTGGGAGGAAAGATTCGCTCGGAGATTGGATTGGAAGGCCGGTCCTCAATCAAGGGGGGCAGACATTTGAGCAAGACGAGCTGTGTTTTGATTTGACCACCCGCCGTGGATTGAGCAAGCATGCCGTGACCATGCAAGGTGGTGCTGTGTTCCATGCTGGCGTCGCCAAACGACAAAGTGATGAGCGGATTCATGTAGCGGATGCCAAATTCACGACGTGTGATGCTCCCAATCCACACTATCATTTCCACATCCAGCGCGCCATCATGGTGCCCGGTGAAAAAATTGTCTCAGGCCCGTTCTATTTGAAATTTAGAAAAATACCCACTCCTTTGGCGCTGCCGTTTGGGTGGTTTCCCACACCGCCTGAAAAACAAAGTCAAGGCTTGTTGATGCCCGGATATGGTAACGGAGGGGCGTTGGGGTTTTTCTTGAAAGATTTGGGATACTATATGCCCTTGGGTGAACAAGCTGACACCCGTCTGCTAGGTGACCTCTATTCCGGAGGGTCTTGGGCGCTCCGAAGCATTACCAATTACAACTTGCGCTATAAAGCATCAGGGAGTTTGAATCTGAGCTTTCAAAGATTACGGGATGGATTTGCAGGAGATCCGGATCTTTCGCTTCAGGATCAGTTCTTCGTGCGATGGAGTCACAATCAAGACAGCCGTGCACGCCCAAATAGCCGGTTTAGTGGCAGTGTCAATTTTGGATCGTCCAAAAATTTCCAAACGAATGTAACCAGCTCGCAACAGGATTTCTTATCCAACACCTTCCAGTCAAGTGTGCAGTGGTCCAAATCATTCCCCGGAAAGCCGCTCAATTTAGCTGTGAGTGCGCGTCACTCTCAAAATTCCTTGACGCGCCAAGTGGATGTCACGTTGCCCTCGTTGACAGCGAATTTGCAGAGAACGAGCATAGCCGATTTACTGGGTTTGAAGAACAACCGCATCAGTTTGCTCGACGATATAGCAGTGAGTGCGTCCACACGATTTGAGCAGATGCTTCAAGCACCGGACAGTGTGTTCGCGGCTGGAGACTGGGGCTCTGTTGGCTTTCGCAATGGGATCAAGCATTCCGCTTCTGCTTCGAGTCAAATGCGATTGGGGTTTGTGAGCATTACGCCGAACTTTCAGTACAATGAGTTTTGGTCGTTTCAGCAGCTCCAAGGGCGCTTGGAGGAAGGCGATGCCGGTGTGATCGAACAGGTTTCGGACACGATTCAAGGATTCAATGCAACCCGTGACTGGCGGCTTTCAACCAATGCTTCAACACGGTTTTATGGAACGTTTAATTTAGGGGAGAACGCCCGTGTGGCAGCTATTCGACACGTTGTCAGTCCGAGTGTTGGATTGAGCTACACACCGGAGAATAACCGAACAAGGTTTGCGACGCTTGGAGATGAAAACTGGGAATACAACCCGTATCAATTGAATCGATTCAATCCTCAGAACATTGGTGCTTCAGGGGCTGTCAACTTCTCCGTTTCTCAAAATTTGGAGGCCAAAGTCCGTGACGGGGAAACAGGGGATACGCGCAAAGTGCGGCTGATTGATAACTTGATCACATCGGCAAGCTATAACTTGATGCGTGACTCGCTGAATCTGAGCGATATCAGTACGCGGGCCAATACAGACTTGTTCAATAAAGTGCGACTGAATGTCGGTATTTTCCAGAGTCCTTACGATCGCGATTCAACGGGGCAACGCGTCGATGTATTTTTAAAGGATACGGGGAAGAACTGGCTCCGTCTTTCGCGCGCCAATGCAGCGATTGGTTCCAATTTTCAGGGTGGTGAAAACACGGAGTTTCCATGGAATTTCCGCGTTGATTACAAGCTGGATGTACGCAATCAATGGATGGTTCAGAATCAGCAGGATAGTCTCGTTATCACCCAGTCAGTCCGCGCGCGGGGTGGGGTAGAGTTATTTGATCGCTGGCGGATCGACGTGAATACAGGGTATGATTTCATGCGCGAAGAAATGACCACCACTCAGTTGGATGTCTACTGGGACCTCCACTGCTGGGAACTCGCGGTCAATTGGGTGCCTTTTGGCTTGCGCCAAAGTTTTTATATTCGATTGAACATCAAGGCGTCCATGCTAAAGGACTTGAAAGTGGAATATCGAAAGTATTCAGAACAAGGATTCTTCTAGCGGCGGACTAGCGCATCCACCAGCGCACCGTCATGACTGCGAGGCAAATTAAAAAAAGCAAGAAGCTGATTTTATTCACGCCGTGCATGAGGCGCAAACTGGTGCCGACGTTTTCATCTCGATGAAACAAGTTCATCGGATTTAAGTAGTAAAGGATTTTTTTTAGAAACATGGCTTTGAAATCAGGGGATTTAGCGACTGCGGTGCGCAATGACGGAAATTTCGACTCGGGCATCTTTGGGCAGCCCTTTCACAAATACAGCTTCTCGTGCTGGATACGGTTGGGGCAGGTGTTGTCTATAGGTGGCATCCATTCCGGCATAATCGGACGAGTCAATTAAAAAGATCGTTGCCTTGACCACATGTTGAAGGCCTAAACCAGCGGCCTCCAAAACACGTTGGACATTCGAGATGCTTTGCGCAGTCGCAGATTCAATGGTTTCTGAGATCAGGGCGCCGGTTGCTGGGTCGAGAGGAATTTGTCCGCTAACAAACAATAAGTCACCCGCTTCAACAGCTTGACTGTAAGCCGCAACGGGCTGGGCTGCGCTGGATGAATGAATCGTCTTTGACATGATGCGAAACTACGCAGGGATTTCCCACCTTTGCACGAATGCATCGGAGCCATGCGGATTTTACTCATTGACAACTACGATTCCTTTACTTGGAATTTGCAACACCTTCTTGTTTCCAAAGGGGCACGAGTCGATGTGTACCGCAATGATGAGGTTTTTCCTGCTGGGGTGGTGCATTATGACGGCATGGTGCTTTCGCCCGGACCGGGGCTTCCTGATGAAGCGGGCCAACTGATGCGCATCATTACGGTAGCCTCTGCCCATGCCATCCCGGTGTTGGGTGTGTGCTTGGGAATGCAGGCCATCGCTCAACATTACGGTGCTACGCTGCTCAACTTGGATGAGGTGCTTCACGGACGCACAACCCCGTTAGTGAATATGATTTTTGAAGGCATTTTTGACGGTTTGGAGGTGCCTTGTGAAGTGGGGCACTACCACAGTTGGGTGGTCGATGAGTTCGATTTTCCTGCAAATTTGGAAATCACGGCGCGCAATGCATCGGGATTGCCCATGGCGATGCGTCACCGAACATTGCCGATCGAAGCCGTTCAATTCCATCCGGAATCCGTACTGACTCCAAGTGGTCCAGCGATGGTGAGCAATTGGTTGGATGGTGTGGAGCAATACCGTTCCGTGCATCCTGTTGAGCCATCTACAGCGCGCCTTTGGATGGGCAAGCCGTCAATCGATTAATCGTCTAGAAATACGGCAGCAAAAACCCCCTCCAAGCAATGCTAGAAGGGGGTGATATTATTGCCGTTTCGAGTGCTCAGTCCTCCCGATAGGTTGACATCACCTCTTCAAATGTGTCTTTGAACTGGTCGTAATTGTATTCAGCGCGAATGCGTTCTTCTTGCTTCAATCCATCCACGTAAGCATCAGCAATGTTTTGGCCGCTCAACTCTATGGCCAAGTAGGCGATGAATTTTGAACCTTCTGCCATGGTCAGCTCCTGGCAAATCGTGATTGCTCCAGTAAGCTTCTTGTTGACGATGGTCCGCGAGAGTTCGTTGAACTTGCTCGTGGCTTCCTCTGTCGTATTGAAACCCAACTGCGTGGCTTGATTCTCAGCGACAATTTCGATCGTTGCTTCAACGGCTCGAGCAAGGGTTGCCTCGGCATTTTGCCGAGCGATTTTCTTGGCGATTTCACGTTGAGGACTGCTTCCGGTCGCAGAAGCCCGAAAGTATTCTCCATTGGTCAAGAATTCCGGTCCGGAACAATATTCAACAATGCGAACTTCTCCGCGGCTATCGGGTGTTGAAGTTGTTTCTTTTTCTCCTTTACAACCTGTGAAGGCTAAAGCTAGCACGGCAAAAGAAACCGTGAGGGTGTGGATTGATTTCATCATAAGGGGGTTGGTCATTGAATGTGTAAAGCCAAAAGCGTGCCAAAAATGGCAAATTAGTCAATTATTGGTAGAGCGACTTCAAAAGTTCTTGAATGAAATCGCGTTGAATTTCGACTTGTGCTTTGCGATACGCTTCTCCGTGAGCGGCAGCCCAATTTAGCTGCACTCCTTTCACGCTTTGGAGATTGCGTTGCAGGATCGCCTCACCCTCGATGGTCTCGAGGACAATTTGAGCATCCAATAATGCAGTATAAAAGCCGCTCGAAGATCCTCCGCGTCGGGTGTCAGCTTGAAGAGTGAGTTTTAAGTCGGCCTCCGCCGCGCGGTTAACCCATTGTATTCCCACATCATTTAACCCCTGCGCCAGCGCATCACGCAGTCGAGTTTGGTCAGATCTCTTCCCTGCAACGGACTCGTTTGATTGGATGTAAACGGTGGGTGGTGGGAGTTCGATAGTCCAGGTTTGATCGGGGTTGATCAGACTGCCGATGAGCTTAGCTGCCGTGGATTTTTGCAACGAGGGTATCAGCTCATCCATTGGGATTGCGGCCTTAATCTCACTGCGCATTAGCCCCGATTCAAACCCTTCAAGCCTTACCTCAGACCAGCCATCTCCTCCAGTGGTCAATTCGACCTTCCGCGGCAAGGTTCCCCGGTTGTATGTCCATTCAATGGGGATTCCTGCAATCGCATTGCCATCGTATACCGCCTGGCAACTTGCTGTTCCCGTATACCGTTGTTGAAACTCAAGTGTGATTTTCGTTGATTGTCCGATCAGATTTAACCCGTTGACAATCCCACTAATACCATCGAGACATGCCCGATCTAAGGCAATGGTTTCTCCTGCTGGAGTCTTCCAAAAGTTGATCTCTCCCCAATACGTTTCCAGTGATTCTAGACTCCGTACAAACCGGTCCAAAGCTTGTCGAAGATCATGTTGAAGGATGGCATCTTGTGCCGAGAGCCAATAGTCTCCCGCGAGTTCCATCGCGGCGCTTTTTCGCTCATTGCGGATGCGCTCGTAAGTCGATTTGCTCAAACGATAATAGGCCCAAACGTCGGTTTCGTTTTCATAGTAGCCAACGCGTTCGTACCCCTCTAAGTCTTCAGCTGAAGAGCTGGTAATGGTTTCAGAAAAGCTTTGTCCAGCAATGCCTTGAAATTGACTGGAGTGCAGAACCGATTTGGAATCAATGCTCACTCGAATTTGACCTGCGAGCTCAGCCAAAGATTGTCTTTGCGCCCGTTCAGCAGCGTCGGCAGGAAACTGCATCTTATTTGCGCTGGCAACGCCAATGTAATATCCCGGAACTTGAGGGCGCTGCTCAATCCATGTCGGCAAGGGCTCAGCCAGCTTTTTCGTTCCAGAGCAAGCACTCAGGATGCTCAGGCAAGCGAAAAGCCAGATCCAATGGAAGGACATCGAAGGATAAGGAGTTCCGCTCATGGGATCAATAGCTGCAATTTGTTTTCAATCTGGGCTCGTATGGAGAGAGAGAGGGCTTCGACGGTCGTATTGACCATCACGGACTCCGCAGACAATTCACGACGTGCATTGAGGAGTGCTGCCAATTTGTTTTTCCCCAAACGATG
>CAWVYB010000036.1:0-16511 GCA_963934215.1 uncultured Flavobacteriales bacterium
TCCAAGGCCGAATCAAAGGAATACGCGCACTCTTTACTCCCCCAGGAGCACTTCACATTGCATGCGAGGTGCCTATCGACTGGGAGAAGCTTGGTCGCGCACGCTTCCCTTGTGTCGTTGTTGATTTGCCTCCAGGAATGCCCTGTAATGGAGATTCAAAATGGATGATACAAGAACGACACACTCGTCAACTCCAGTGGCTGAGTGAATCGACCACTCCAGTAGACGACCTTCCCAAACATCGATTGAAGCAAATTCGAAAAGGTGAGCGTCATGGGTTAAGTGTTGAACTTTCTTCAGATCACAATCGAATTCTTGGCCTCCATCAAGAAGCGCGACTGCGCAAGCAACTGCATTCGGATGAGACGAACTTAAGATCACAACTCGAATCCGTTCTGAAATCACCACATCAAACATCGTACGTTGTTCAGGATGCGCAAGGTGAAGATTTAGCAAGTGCCGTTTTTTTACATGAAAAAGGGCGCACTATCTATGCGTTTGGAGGACAAAAACGCAGCAAACAATCCGCGTGGGCCAGTGTCATGCTTATCGCAAAAGGAATCGAAACGGCACATGAACGAGGCAACACGTGCTTTGATTTCGGTGGCTCCATGGACCCCGGAGTCGATCAATTCTACGCAGAATTCGGAGCACAGGCCGTGTTTAAACTGAGATGCACTCGTGTCGCACGCTGGGCACGACCCTGGCTTCAATTCTTACGTCCTGATTTGTTCACCGTCTGATTGCAAATCGGTCCCGTTTTTTATCGCACCAAAGTCACTTCACCAGCGTATTCATAGGGTTCTTCGTCACAAACGTGCTGCGATTTAAATACCACATAATACGTTCCTGCGGAAGCATCCTTAGCCCTCCATCCCGATCCGGCTTGCCCACTGGAAAACATCAAATTGCCCCAACGGTTGTAAACCTTCATGTCGAAAGCAATGAATTGTCCGGGATCCAAATTGGAGAGTCCCCCTCCTGTTGGTGACTTAAATTCAACACGGAACGAATCATTGTTTGAGTCATTGTTTGGAGAGAACACATTCGGAACGACATAATCAATTCCTTCCAACGGTTCAGGAACAGAAACATCCAAATCCACCGTTTGCGTGATATCGCAAGCTTCATTGAACAAAGTCAGAGAGCCTTGATATATGCCGACTCCCGGGAATTGTCCAACGACAGAATTTCCTTCAGACTCGAGAATTCCAGGGAAGTTCCAGGAAATCTCATCCGCACCGCTGCCTGAATATTGCAACAGTACAAAACCTGTGCTGTCACAAAATGAAACCGGCTGAATGAACAGGCCGTCCCCAAAGGGATCGATAGGGAGTAACGTAATTTCCATCGCTTGCGTGTCCGGGCACTCTGACCCTGACCCAGCCGTTAGGACCACCTCATACGTCCCGTAGGCCGGATACGTAAAGGTTGGACTGATCTCTGAAGAAGGCAATTGACCTCCTCCCCCGAAATTCCAAGAAAAGGGCCCACTCTCCGGTGATAGATTTTGAAATTCAGCTTCCAACCCGCTACATGGTTCGTAAAGAATATCAAAATCAGCGAGAGGTAGGTCTGGTAAGTTCAACGTCTCAGACGCATCATTGACGCACCCAAAGGCAGACGATTCAAGGAAGACTTGAATGCCGTCTTGAGAAGGGAACCAAACACTCTCAGGATGGGAATTTGAGGACACGGATGGGATTGAATTCTCTCCAAAACTCCAATCCCATTCAATATCACTCCCCCAATCCGAAAAGTCTAGATTCACATCACCGATCCATCCTCCGTCACTGCATGTTACGTTATCAATGCTGAAATCGGTATCCCAAGGTGTCATCGCGACCACCTCAAAAAAGAGTGAATCGGAACACGTGCCCGTTTCAAAATACAAGCTCACATCATAAATACCCGTCTCTTCGTATGTGAAGCTCGGCTCTGCCTCGGTACTCGTATCATCGGTTGTGCCTGAAACGCCAAAATCCCAAGTGTACGACTCACAAGGATTGGACAATTGGTCGAATTCCGCCGTTAGCCCCGTACACGGGTCGGGGCTATCATAGCCTGGAGCTACGATGTTACACGTCACAACATCCAACGTGAAATCGCGCAAAATGGAGCCGATTTGCTGACCATTGCGCCATTCCAATACACACACTCCCAATGCAAACTTACCGATCAAGTCAGGAGTGCCGGACAACGTTCCCGTTGATGGATTGATCGAAAATCCGGCCCCTGGCCCCAATGGATTTCCAGCGTTGAACCCCGTTGCCCAACCCACCGGGTTAAAAGGAGGACCTGTCGGAGGATTCGGAGTCGGTGAAACATAAGAGCCGCCTAAAAAAATGGGACAAAGCGAATAACTCAAAGAATCACCATCCGAATCCGACGCGCTATTGTCCAGTAGAAACGGGTAATTGCTGCAAACGAATGCCTGCGGTAATTCGTTGAATAACGGAGTGCTATTCGGACCAATGTTGGTCAGGTTTCCAGGAATCATCGTGGTCAACGAGAACCCCTGGTCTTGAGGCAAGTTCAAATTCGTAATGGCCGGAGACCGACAACATCGTTGGTGAACCAAGGTGTATGGCTGCTGACTCGGACTAACTGTTACGGTTGCAATGTATTCAGCGCGTTCGATGCACAGGTCGTCTGGAAGAAAAGCGCAATTGTTTGGATTTTGGGGGACTATGTTTTCCACCAATGAGAAATCAAGCGGTGCCAAGACTGTTGAAATGAGCGTACTTCCTTGATAAACACCGATGGCCGCCTCGGCATCGAATCCCGTGCCATTGGTGTTGGATGAGCTACAATCTCGATAGATATAACAATGCACCTCAAATTGCATTTGTCCACTATTGGTAGCACCCACATATGTGTAAGTCAACTCTCCACCAACCAAGTGAGTCGCATTAGCCTCAACATTAAAAATGCAAAAAGCGCTCACAAACAAGACCTGTTTTAGAAGTTGATTGATCAGTCGCATGCATACAGGTTTTCACCAATGTACAACATGATGTGGAACGGGTGCAAAACAATACCTTTGTCGCATGCCGCTCATTCACACATGCTTTCAAGCCACATCCATGCGTTCAGTGGGTTGGGTCTTGGCAATGACCCTGTCATTTCAAATGACAGCACAAGCGCCAACCGTTTGGTGTGACGTCCTGAATTTTCAAAACAACGGCATTCCCTTTGTAGAAGTTCATTTGGAATATGAAAGTGCCACGATGTCCGCTGTTTTTGACTCCACAGGCTGGCGAACGAAGGCTGAAATCCAAGTCATTATTGAATCAGATCACGAGGTCGTCGCATTTGCAAAGTCTGAAGTGTATGGTGTTTCAGACTCCACCGAAGCCTTGGCTCATTATGGGACCCAGTTTCATTTAGAGCGACTCAATGTACCACCTGGTACCTATCGACTGAATGTATCTGTTCGTGATGCGCATGCGACAGCGGGACCTGCAACTGAACTTGAATTGAACCTGGTGATTCAAACACCCGGTCCTCCGCAATGGTCCGACCCTTTTCTAGTAGGCGCTTATGCCCCATCCAATGGGGAATTGACATCGCTTTCGCGATCTGGTTATGATATGCTGCCTCTCGTTGGCGCTAATTTCAGCGAAGACATGCAGCAGTTGCAATTTTATACCGAACTGTATCACGTTGACGAAGTCGTAGACTCTATGTTTTTGGTGAGTACATGGATGGAATCTTCTGATGGCACGGTCTATTCTAAGACGCGCAGATTTTACCGAAAAAACGCAGCGCCGGTTGTGCCTGTTTTTACCTCCATTCCACTCGATGGCGTGAATTGGTCAAAACCACAGCGCTTGGTGATTCAAGCTGCTACGCGCGCGAATCAAATCATTGCTGAGAAACGCTTGCCCGTGCAACGCATTGCCACCGAAATCGCTGCATCAAACGCAGATGCTTTGCCTGCATACATCGCAGCATTTACAGATTCATTGGCGCTGCTTCAGCATGTCAAAGACCACCACCCGACAAGCTCCCAATCAGAACAACAGACCATTGATCATTTTATTCCGGCGGCTTCCGTTGCTCAAATGCAAGCTTTTTTAGCTGATTTCTGGGAATCCCATGCTCCAAAGAACCCCGAGTTGGGCTGGCGCAACTATGTCACCGCCGTAGCCTATTCAGACAGCGTGTATGGCGCATGCAGGAATGGTCACGGAGCCATGACCGACATGGGGTATGTCTATCTCCGTTATGGCCCTCCAAATACCGTGGTTAAGCGGCACAATGGAACGGACTATTATCCGTATGAAATTTGGCATTACCATCGTGCAGCGTCCTTCACCAATAAGCGATTTCTTTTCTTTTCACCTCACATGGTCGCCGAATGCTTTGTCTTATTGCATTCAGACATGTTGGGTGAGGTTCAAAACAATGATTGGTTGCATGTTCTGAGAAACAGAGAAAATAGTCTGCGTGTGACAGAGTCGCAGGTCAACCGACTGAATCCACGCAGAGACACGTTCTCAGGTGAAGAGCCTGAAGATCTATTTTTCAATCCACGATGAGCCAATCCAACGTGACAGAACGAGTCGTTGTGGCCATCTTGAATTGGAATGGCGTGCATCATTTACAGACGTATTTACCGCAGGTCATTATGAACTGCCAAGGCGACGCTGACGTAGCCGTTATAGACAATGGCAGTAGCGACGAGTCGGTCGTATGGTGCACTCTGAATTATCCGGAAGTTCAAGTTGTACAACTTGAAAGCAACCTTGGATTCTCAGGGGGCTACAATGCAGGACTGGCTCAAATTCAAGCCAAAACATTTGTCCTACTCAATAGCGATGTTCGCACAACGAGTGACTGGATTACTCCGGTGCTCGAAATGATGAAAAGCGATGGCTATGCTGCCTGCCAGCCACTTATTCTAAACGATTCGGACAACGACCTTTTTGAGTATGCCGGTGCTGCTGGCGGGCACATTGACAAAAATGGGTACACCTTTTGCGCTGGACGCATTTTTGAGGTATTCGAGTCAAATCATGGGCAATACGCCAAGAATAGAGAAGTCTTTTGGGCATCAGGAGCCGCACTATTTATTGACTCCCAAGCGTTCCATGCTGTGGGTGGGTTGGATGTTGATTTCTTTGCGCATATGGAAGAAATCGATCTCTGTTGGCGTTTGAAAAACCGAGGATACCGCATCGGTGTCTGTGGAAGTTCCATCGTCTATCATTTGGGAGGTGGCACCTTGCAAAAAATCAGTCCCTTTAAGACGTATTTAAACTTCAGAAACAACCTGTTTCTCTTGGTCAAGAACCACCACCGCGCTGCCTTGATTCCCATGCTCATTGAACGGATGACTTTGGATGGAGTGGCGGCATTCAAATTTCTTTCGGAAGGCTCATTCCATTTGTTTTTGGCTGTCGCAAGGGCACACAGAGACTTCTACAAGTCGTTCCGTAAAATGCGAAATAAACGCAAATCAGAACTGGCGGCTACTTCGACAGACCTTCCGAATCATCGATCTCCGAACTATTGTGGATGGTATCACCGGAGTATCGTCTGGGACTATTTTATTCTGAAGAAACAGGTTTTTCAGGACTTGGAATCCGATCATTTTGAAGCGTCGCGTGACTGAAGTCAAGTAGACGTCGACTTCTACAAGTTTGTTTGAATTCGTAGCGTACTACGCGGAATGTTTGCACATATGTGGCGAAGCATCCGAGTGAGTAGCATTCAAGCTCCATTGTTTTGGCCACTGGTCTTTTTTTGGTTGGGGTTGTATGCGTGGAACGCTCCACGACTTGCGCTGTCCCTTGGGGCGCTTTTCACAGTCATCGGCGTTCTGCGACTCAACATCCGAATCGACCTCCTGCTATCGATGGCATTCGCCGTATTGGGCTACTTGCGAATGGAGTATCATATCACGCATCACCCCAAATGTGTAAAAAAGAGTACCGGCCATTGGATTTGCACTTGTCCATTGGAGCTTGATGCCGCCTGCCGATGCGTGTCTCAATATTCATATCAGTCCTGGTCTGTCGAAATAGACTCTCGTGACTTTTCCGGGGAAACCGAAGTGTTCTGGGGAAGACTTGAGCCCTTTTATTCAACGAGCGATTTTGATGTAGCCAAATGGAAGTACACCAAGGACATTTCGGGCAGACTCTTTCCTCTTGAGGCCATCAAACTAAATGGCAATTATCCCGTCGTGAGATCCCACTTTACCGAGATGCGAAATGCCATGCGAAACTTGCTTCATCTTCATTTCGAGCAGGATGCTGAATCACTTCTATTGGCCTTGTTCTTAGGAGACAAATCACAGCTAAGCAAAACGGTAAAACACGCATTTTCCAATGGAGGAATTGCTCATGTGTTGGCTGTAAGTGGATACCACATTGGACTTGTTGGTATGTTACCACTGCTTTGCATTCGGAACCGAAGGAGGTGGATCCGCTATTTAGGAATAATGCTATTCCCTGCAATATGGGTTTATGTCTTGATTTGCCTCGCTCCCATATCTGCCGTGCGTGCGGCTGCGATGAGTTCAGTTTACTTAATTGGAATCTGCGCGCGACGCTATATCTCCCCCTTTCAATGCTGGTCAATGGCTGGATTTATCGTCCTTTTGTGGAAACCCCATGCCGCGATGGCACTGGGTACACAACTTAGTTTTGCCGCAGTGGCGGCTATTCTAATTTTCTTTCAAACGTGCAAAGAGCACGGCTTATCGAATGCTTGGGTTCTTAGCCTGGGCGTTCCCATAGCAGCCCAATTTGGAACACTCGCCTGGACGGCCAATGTCTTCGGTCGTTTCCCTCTTGCATTTCTTCCATTGAACGTTCTAATTGCACCTGGCATGAGTGCGTTGGGCATGGCCTCTTTGCTTTGGATGGCGACTCATCAATTTGATTCACTCTCTGAAGTATCGGACGAAATCGCCTACTATATTTCGACAGCAATTGAGCTGGCATTTGAATTCTTGACCTATTGTGATGACCATTTCGCTTGGGCCCCCTCCATCCAATCCTGGAATCCAGCGCTATGGATTTTACTCACCTGCATGTTTTTTGTTTGGAATATAGCCTTGTTAACGCAGCCTGCGCAAAGGGTTTTGTGGACGATACGGTGTTTTGGGGTTGTTTTGGTTTCATTGCCATGGCTTGGTCCATGGCTGCCGTCCGAGGAGCACCAATTTGAAACGGTTCGATCAAATGTTGCAACGCTTATCGGAACCAGCCTCAATGGCCATTGGATGCTTTCTGAGAATCGCGCTGGATTGAATCGAGCACAACATTCAGTCCAAAATCAGAAACGGTCATTTTATCAAGCAACCCATTTAACGGCTGGAATGGTCACTTCATGGGAAGACGGCTGGATCTACCTCCATCCGAATGGTAACTGGGAGGGCTGGATACAAAGCCGCCCATTTAGCTGGAGCCAAACGGGCGAAAAAAACAAAACGAAGAACATTTCATTTGCAGAGCTCGGGGCTATATGGATGCCCTGGTGCCCTGTAATGAAATTTAATTCAAATGAAGGAGGTTGGTCAACACCTGATCCACATACCCCTGCCACTCTGGCAAATCAGCAATAGGAAGAATCGCATTCACCCGGTTGTTTCTGCGAGAGTAGATTGCCTCTACGTAGAAATCATTCAGTTCAAATATGCAGAGTATGTATCTATTCTCAACAATACGTTGGGCATGGCAGGTACCATGGTCCCACATGTAGTTTGTCTTTTCGTCGAGAGGCAAGCGGTTGAAAGAAGTCAAGTCCATGGGTGCAAAAATGTAATCGTGTTCCCTTCCTACGCATATCCATTGATATAGGTTACATCCCTTGCAAAAGTTCGATCACTTAACTTTGAATCATGAGAGCTGTCCATATCGTCGAATGCCCAAGAGATGCCATACAAGGCTGGCCCTCTCCCATCTCTACGGAGGACAAAATTGCATACTACCGATCCTTACTAGATGTGGGATTCAATACGTTAGATTTAGGCAGTTTTGTATCCCACAAAGCGGTTCCACAAATGGCTGACACCTTCAAGGTGATTCGTTCATTGGCAGAAGAGGGACGATTGGAAGGGCCAACCCGATCACTGGTCATTGTCGGAAATGAGCGGGGAGCACGTGAGGCATGTCAATTTGATTGCATTCATGAAATCGGATTTCCCTTCAGTATCTCGGAACAATTTCAATTGCGAAATACAGGCGCAAGCATAGAACAAGCCTTGGATCGATTAAGCCGGATCCATGAACACATCATCACGCACGACAAGCAACTTACTGTATACATTAGCATGGGGTTTGGAAACCCCTATGGCGACTCATGGAGCCCTCAGCTTTTGGTTGATTGGGCGGGAAAGATCATCGAACGTTATGGTCCAGATGTGGTCGCATTGAGCGATACCGTCGGAAAAGCTGATGGTCCGGCTATAGCGAACAGCTTTGAGGCGTTAATCCCCGCATTTGAAACCACTACGTTTGGCGCCCACCTGCATGCGACTCCTTGGGATGCCCTTGAAAAAATAAAGGCCGCCCACAATGCAGGATGCCTTCGATTCGATGGTGCACTCCGAGGGATCGGAGGCTGTCCAATGGCTCAAGATGAACTCGTCGGGAACATCCCCACCGAGCACATGATTGAATACTTTGTTGATGCAGGTTCTTGGTCCGTCAACGATCCGCGTGCCTTTGCGCAAGCGCAAAGCTGGGCCGCAGATCTCTTTTAATCGTGTTTAGTTGAGGCAATACTCAAATAGATTCACTTCAAAGCGATGACGATGCAAATAGATTTGTTCAAATTTATTGACGTCGATGTGAATGCGGAAATGTTTCATAGCAAAGGGGTAAGTTCCCTTTGATACGCATTCGTCTACATAATGTTACATTTTATCGAATAAAATAGCATCGACAGGATTAAATTCCCGTCGTTAGCAATGCCAAGGCCAAGCCTGCTATGGTCACCAGTAATTTATTCCTATTAAAACGATGCCCATCTCCTGTTTCAAACAGAATTGTGGTGCTAATGTGCAACAAAATGCCAATCAGGACGCCACCGGTTACCAACGGTACATGCACTGTCCAGGCCGCTCCAGAATGCACTAAGGCCTCGTACAGCAGCATACCAAAAAAGGGCATCAAACCAAAGGCCAACATGACCATCCAGCGTTTCATTGCATTAAGACCAAACGCATTGAGCATTCCCATTAGGACCAATGCAACTGGGAATTTATGCAGCACCAAACCAAAAAAGAGAGCGAGATCCAACTGGTCAATTCCGGTGACATGCACATGACCGTGGTCATGGCCGTGGTCGTGGCCGTGATGATCCGATTCTGTCAAAGGCATCGATTCAATCAATGCATGCAAGCAAAGACTCACGACAATACCCCAAGGCATTTTTGCCATTTCATCTTTTGAATGATGCACATGAACATGGCCATGTTCTATTCCCTGAGACAAGTATTCAAGAAGTCCTTGAAACAAAAACCCAAGCAAAACATACCATCCAGCATGCGCACCTAAACTGTACGTTTCTGGAACAAGGTGGTTGAAGATGAGCCCGATTAAAAAAGCACCTCCAAAAGCCAGTATCAAAGGAAGATGAACTTGAAGGGCCTTTCCTGCCCATTCATAAATCGCCCCACCTGCGAGCGCAACGAGTAGTAAAAGAAAAGAAGCTATCCACATGATTATTTACGGGCCACAAGTATACATCTTGGACTTCCGGCTACCAAAGTATCCATTTGATAATTACCGAAGAGCCCAATGGGGCTAAAACCAGCAGATTCAGACATCATCTTCAAGTCATTCGGCGCGAATGCACGGACCCGCTCAAGCACATGTTCTGCCTTTCCTTCCTTTGACACAAAGCGAATTGACTTCTCCACCCAGCCGTTGTAAACTCGGCGATCAATTTCGAAAACCCAACCCTCTCTCTCAATGATTTCATGCGCGACCAAGTGGCTTTGAACTGTTTCTAAATTAAAGTAATCGAGCACCAATAAGCCTCCAGACTGAAGCAAAGAATTGATTTGAGTCAGTACGCTATCATGATCTTTGTCGTCTTCGAAATAACCGAAACTTGTAAATAAAAGCAGCACACCGCCAAATGAATCTGTTTTAAAATGAGCATCTAACGTTCTCATATCGGATCGCACAAAAGACAATCCTTCAATATCTTGATAAGCATTTTGAGCGAAAGAAATACTACGGTCACTCAAATCAACTCCTACCACGTTATGTCCCATTTTTGCCATCGATACCGCATGTCGTCCTTTCCCACATCCTAAGTCCATGAGGCGTTCTCCCTTGGACTGAAAGAACTGATTTGTAATGCGGTCCGTAAACTGGGATGCCTCATCCAAGTCACGATTCTGATACAAGGCGTGATACGCCTCCGTGTTGAACCACTCTGCAAACCAATCTGATTTGCTTTTCCACAGGTCTTGACTCATTACTCTTAATTTCAGACCCTGAAGTTCTGACAGTACCATGTAATTTCAGCATATGTCCAGCGGTTTTCCTTCAAAACAAAATGGCGACTCGAATTCGAGTTGGGATCAGGCGCTCGGACAGCTTGAGCTGCAATGGTTAGGGCCGATTGGCGAGTCCTCAATTCGGTACATATTGCATTGGCTTGAAGCGCGTCTTGAAGACACCAATTGCCAATCACTTCAGAAAAAACGCCTAATCCGCTTGGTCATCGAACTCTTACAAAACCTCCATCATCATGGCCAAGAAGATTCAACATGTACACGGTTCCAAATTGTTTCAAATGAATGCGCATGGTCTGTTTTTTCGCAGAATGCTGTAACGTCAATACAGCAAGAAAATTTGGAAGAGCGGTGGAATCATCTCATGACACTTTCTCCTGAAGAATGGAGGCTTTCACAACGTGAGAAACTCGCGTCGGGACACCGCAGTTTGCATGGAGGTGGTGGTATTGGGTTGAATGAAATCCTAAGGAAAGCCGATGGTCGCGTAGAAATGACATTTGCTTCCGTTGACGCACACACGCCTGTTGTTCGATTTGTAGCACACATACACCCTAAGACATGAGCTCTATTTCCCTCCCGGGCACTTCTAAAACTCCTACAGTTCAGTTCAATCTGGAGCCCTTAAACATGTCGATTTCAGGCCGTTCTATCCCTGAAAACTCAATTGAATTTTATCAACCTTTGCTCGATTGGGTTCAAGCCAACCTTCAAACTGATGGAACTTCTTTAGAGATCTCTATTCGCTTAGAATATTTCAACACAAGCAGCAGCAAGTGCATCATGGACCTTTTGAAGCGCGTCGAAAAATCACCTTGCGAAGCAACGGTTCTCTGGTATTACGAAGACGAAGATGAAGACATGTTGGAAGCCGGTGAGGATTATGACGCCATCATCGAAATTCCATTTAAATTGATTGCGACTCCTGGTTAATCAATTCTATGAGCGTCTGCGGTATCCTATTCTTTCTGGAATTCGATTGGCTAAAAGCCCATAAAGCAGGAAGATCATAGACCACAAAACAGCAGCATTGAAATACGGGGTTGTCATCGTCCATGCACCAATACGCTTATAAGGAGCATAAAAAGGGGCGTTCCAAGCTTGTTTCGTTCCAGGCATCTGATGAATGAATGCCGTCTCTTGTATCAGCCCTCTTGATGTATTTGAAATCCGACCTTTCCGGTCAGTCTGCATCACCCAACTGTGTAAGGCATCGTTGTGATACGTGTCCTTCATCGCTTCCAAATTGATCGATGTAGACAAACTCCTTCGCAGCGAATCGCGTTCGCGAAAAGATTGCTTGTACACGTTCTTGAAAGCATCCATCAATTCGGTAATCGTGGCGTTCTCCTTCATCGAGACCCCCCACCCATTCAATTCTGCAAGAGCTATCGATCGCTCCGACATCTTCTTTTTGGGAATCAACATGTCATCATATGCCTTGCCCCAAAAATCCCTTCTCCAAGCAGATCGCTCAAGCCGATCCTCGATTTCTATAAAGGGAGCATCCGCCTGATTGTCTCGGGTTAGCGAAACCGCCAGCGATTCGAATCCCCAGCGAGACGCCATCATATTCCCAATCCACGGAACACGGTCCACCTCTGTAAATACCGGATTGAATCGATCAAATCTCACAATTGCGCCTCCGAAAATGATTTGAGGAATGATCAAAAGAGGGATGATGATGTAAATGACCTTGGCACTTCGGAACGCAGAGGATATACTAAGCCCTAGCATGTTGGCAAAGCAACTCAAGCTGAACAGTGTCAGGAAGAGTATTCCAAAGGCATCTGGAATGCGTAAAACAATAATGGATATGAGTGCATAGGAAGCGCTTTGAACAGCAGAAAGCCCGAACATCAAACTGACTTTTGAGGTCAAATAGGCCGTCCAATTCAGTTGTAAAAAGCGTTCTCGACGCAGCGTTGGTCGGTCTCTTAGGATTTCCTCTGCACTGACGCTCAGCCCCATGAACAAAGATACAATCACAGAGATGAAGAGAAATTGAGGGATGTTTTCGCTCAATCTATAGACGTATGAATCACCCCCTTCTTGGAAGCGATTGAATCCCGCTAGTATTAACGCTAAAATGGGTGCCTCTAGCAGGTTGATCAGTAAATACTGCTTATTGGTGCGCTTGGAATGCACATCCCGTTGGGCATAAACTTTGAATTGCTTCCACCAACGAGGAGGGGCGATTAGAGGTGGTGTCTCCTCAACGGTATTGCCCTTCCCAATCTCCATGCCTTGCAAGAGGTTGTAATAATCATTCCATTCCTCCGGTTGAACCCGACGACGGTCCGTCAGCTGGCCAAACTCGTCGACCATGCGCGCTTCCACCGTATCAAAAAGTTCTTCAGGATTCACTGTCCCGCATTGATGACATAGCGCATCACTGTTGTTCGCGTGATTTGAGAGCTGCCTGAAGTGACTTAGACTTTCCAATGGATTGCCCTGGTAAATAGGGAATCCGCCATAGTCCAACAAAAGCAATCGATCAAACAACTTGAAGATATCGGAGCTCGGCTGATGGATAACGACAAAAATCAATTTCCCTCTTAACGTGAGTTCCTTGAGGAGGTCCATGATTTGTTCGCTGTCGCGACTGGACAGACCACTCGTAGGCTCATCCACAAACAAAACCAATGGCTCACGTATCAATTCAAGCGCAATGTTCACTCGCTTCCTTTGGCCACCTGAAATGGTTTTATCCATAACCGATCCAACACGAAGAGATCGAATCTCCCAAAGTCCCAAGCGCTTCAACATCTGATCCACTTGAACGTCAATGGCCTCCTCATCCAAATGTCCCAAACTCAATGCGGCACTGTAACGCAAATTGTCTCGAACGGATAGTTCTGAGATCAAAACATCCTCTTGTGCGATATGACCAATGCTTCCCGCGGCAAATTCCGGAAAATCATGAATGGACTTGCCATTCAATGCGACTCGACCAAAGGTGGGGGAAGCTGATCCGTTGAGAATGTTCAGCAATGTCGACTTACCAGAACCACTTGCTCCCATAATTCCGATCAATTCACCGTGCTCTGCATGGAGGTTGACTGGGCGCAATGCCTGCTCGTTGGGATATGCAAAGAAATGAGCCACATCGCGTGCTTCAAATGATATTGGAATCTCATTCTTCAAGTTTTGAGAACACGCCCGCAAGACATCACTAAAGAATATGGCATGACCTCCGCCGTCCCTGATAACACTTCCTTGAGCCATGGGGGCCGATGCGGAGCGCTGTAAAATCTGACCATTCAGACGCACTTCCTCGTCTCCCAAATACTTAATGAAGAACATATCGTCCAAAGAAACTCGACAGCCAATCAGTTTATTCTGTTCTGAGTCATGCCCAAAAGCCAATGAAAAATACTGGCACATGCCCTCTGGAATCAAATCCAACTCTGACTTGACAAGTGCTTTTAGATTAGCCGCGTCAACAGATGGTAGGTACAATGCTTCAGCAACTCCTTGTAGGAAGCTATCTCCTTGATCTATGGTGCCTGATGCTCGAGCAAATTCTGCAAGTCTCAGAAACATGACCAAACGGTCCTTCATTTCCAGCTCCACTTGAATGCGGGAACAGATACGAAGCAACTTGACCGATAGCTTTGAAGTACGCTTTGCTAAGATGCGCTCATCAAATGATGGCTCCATCCCCTTGTTGAGCTCACCCAATGCAAGGTCATAACGCTTCAAGTAATCTTCTGTCAGCGATCGAGAAAGACGTCCTGAGAGGTACCGATTGGCCGCTTGCCGTCCGAGCATAGCTTCCCTTGGGGAGCGCCCAGCAGCAAACACAGCAAAGAGCTGCATCAACGAATCCAATATACCGGTAGTCATCATGGGCCTCCCTTACGGAAGACTCCATCAAAACGTTACACTTTCATCGCGTTATTACTGCCGTTCGTAGCACCCTTTGTCGGGAACACCGACAGATCTTGGTAAACCATCTAAATCCAATCCAATGGCAAATTGGCTCTGTCCACCATTCCAAATCGCGTTGTTGCTCACCAAATGAAAGTCACGGTTCATGGTGGAAGCAAAATCGGGAATCGCCTCCAGCGTGCAAGATTCAAGCAATTCCAATGGGAATTCCTCATCCTGAACATCCACGGAACAATTCCTGAAAAGCGGTTCAGACAGAGGGGTCAGAAGACTGACCACCAACTCGTCAAAATCGGTAAGCTGATGATTGTTTCCCCACATGATACAATTATTGAATTCACTCCCTTCCAACGATCTGTATTGAATTTGGCCATTCACATCCTCATACCAATCGGTTAGCAATACGGATGGGGATTGCCGAACTGTTCCGCTTGACCAATAATTGGCAAAGGTGCAATGGTCCAATCGATAGGTCCCTCCCAACGTGAACGCAGCAGTTGCCAATCCACAGTCATAAATCAAGTTGTTGTATCCATCTATTGTCCCTCCCTGAGCAAAAAGCCCTGTTGCACTCATATTGTATATCCGGGTGTTTTGAATGTTCAGCGCAGGAGCGATTGTAGTCCCTGTAGTGTCGACCTGCAGCCCGATCGTTCCATTCTTTAGGATGGCGTGTTGAATCTGACAAGACACCCCGCCAAACAACCAAATACCCCCTCGCGCAACTGTCACCTCTTCAATTCCAAATTCTGTTTCAAATGCAAAGTCGAGCTCAATTCCCCATTGTCCAGGCAACGATTCATATTCTGCCTCCAAGCGATCTCCTTGAAAAACAACCTCAGCTCCCCGTTGTCCCAATACATTCAACGAGCTTTGATACACCAACAACCCACCTCCTGGATGAACGTGCACCTGTGTCCCAGGCAAAATAGTCAGGGAACAATCCGTCTCAACCTGAACGATTCCATAGACGACATGCGGAAGATCAGGGCCCCAGGTCTCTTCGCATGTCGGCAACGGAGACAATTGACCCAATCCGCCATGAAAATTGGCGTTTTGCCCCCACGCAACCAACTTGACAGATTGGTCATTGCCGTTGGTTCGAAATAAAATATCGTCCTCTAACACAAAGGGATTGCTTGTATTCGTGGGATCAACAGTCACTTCAATAAATATCCATAGGCTATCTCCAGCAAGCAGTGGCCAATTGGACACTTCCGGTCCCACTTCACCGTCGATGTTGATTCGAAACTGTGACCCCCCCCCATTCATGAGTTCAATGGATTCAATCTGAACTGCCTGCTCATTCAAATTATAGACTTTCAGAGGAAGCGTAATCGAACCAATGGAAGTGAAGACCGTATCAAACAAAACTGTATCAGATGAAAATTCCAATGCATAGGACGGGTCGTTTGAATATTCCAATCGGTTGCACCCCACGTTCAACCCTAAAATTAGGATTGTCCAAAGAGCCGCAAAGCCCAAGAAAGCATTCTTTAATTCCATATCAAATGGTGTCCGTTCCATTGCACAAAGATGCTACAACTAGAGGGATGAACGCAATCCTTATTCGTTTCATTGCGCACCATGATGGACCACATTGCGCCTCGGCAAATGAGACATCTCAGCGGACCAGTAGAACAAAAGCCATGAACAGTCTTTGTGGACTGTTCATGGCTTTTAAATGTTCGGTCGAATCGGTGACCCGATTTCACTTTTGCATTCTGGAATGAACGCTTTTTTAGAAACTACCGGTCTAACCCAAATACCCCTTCAAGATTCGACTACGGCTTGTATGCTTCAAGCGACGAATCGCCTTCTCTTTGATCTGACGAACACGCTCGCGCGTCAAATCAAAACGCTCACCAATTTCTTCCAACGTCATTGGATGCTCTCCATTTAAGCCGAAGTACAAACGAATCACATCACCTTCACGAGGAGTCAAAGTGCGCAGTGAACGCTCAATCTCCTTTCGCAACGATTCTGTCATTAAATCCGTGTCAGGCGCTGGAGTATCCCCCGTTCGCATGACATCGTACATATTGCTCGAAGAATCATCTCCATCTTTCAATGGCGCATCCATGGAAACGTGACGTCCAGCATTCTTCATGCTTTGCTTCACTTCATCCAA
>CAWVYB010000037.1:0-16478 GCA_963934215.1 uncultured Flavobacteriales bacterium
GGTATCTTTGTTGCATGCTCGAGAACGAAACGCACCGACTGAGGGCCATGGAGCCGGAGGATGTTAACTTGTTATTTGATATCGAAAACGATTCAAAGGAATGGTGGATTGGGGCCACGATGAACCCTATTGGGCGGGAGGCTTTGCGGAATTTTGCTTCGGGACAACACGACTTGTGGCGGGATTTACAGTTGCGTTTGATGGTGGAAACCATTGAAGCTTCTCCAAAAACCATCGGCGCGGTAGATCTCTATCAACTGGATCCACGGAACCGACGAGCAGGCGTTGGGATAGTCATTCTCCAAGAGCATCGAGGAAAAGGCCACGCAGCGCAATGCTTGGAACTCTTAGCTCACTATGCCTTTGAACACGTAGGTCTGCATCAATTGTGGGCAGAAATACCCAGCACGCACCAGGCGAGCTTGTCCGTTTTCGAAACCGCTGGATTCACGCGTTCTGGAGAGTTACGGGATTGGATCCGTCACGGTGATCACTGGGTAAATGCTTTCTGCTTGCAGTGTATTCGACCTCAAACCCTTGCTAAAAAATGAAGTGGAAAGCCATTTTTGGAATGATTGCGGCAATCGGATGTGTGGCTTCTGGGCTTTGGGGCTGGGAGAAATGGACCTTATGGCATGCACCGGTTGGACCGGATAAGACCTGGTGCATTCAAATCGGACCGGACGAGTTGAACCCCGATTCAGAGGCTTATTGGGGAACGCAGCTTCCGGAAGCTGCGCAAATCATCGCGTGGCGTGGATGGAGTGTTCGTGCGGGACGGTATTGTGAAAGCGGGCCTGTTGCGGCCCATGTCATAGCCCGACGAATCGCGACCGGAGAGCGGGATGAAATGCCCGTAATCGTTCCTGCCAAGCGGCACATAGAAGAAATTGCAGGCGCCATTGCTAAGCGCGTTTGGGCCGATAGCGCTGCCTTGGTGCGAGCTCTTGATGTTGACAGCTTGTTGTGGCGCATTGTACCCAATACCTATCGCATGTATTGGGAGTCCGATGCCAACGCTGTCGCAGCAAGGTTGATCAAGGAAAGTGAGAAATGGTGGAATCGAGATCGTCTCACAACGGCATGGGACATGAACCTCACTGCTCGCGAGGTGGTGACGTTGGCCTCCATTGTTCAAGAAGAAACGGCACGACTCGATGAGGCTCCACGCGTAGCCGGTTTGTATTTGAATCGTTTGAAAAAAGGCATGCTCCTTCAAGCCGACCCGACGCTCAAGTTTGCCCTTGGCGACTGGGGAATTCAGCGGCTTTTAGACAAGGACAAACGCGTGAAATCGCCTTACAACACCTACCTCAATCCCGGCCTTCCTCCGGGACCGATCCGCATCCCTGAACCCTCCTACGTTGACGCTGTGCTCAATGCGGAGAAGCACTCCTACTTATACATGTGCGCCAAACCCGATGGATCCGGGAAGCATACGTTCGCCGTTCGTTATGCGGATCACTTGCGGAATGCCCGTGCATGGCAAAACATGCTGAATCGTGAACAGATTTACCGTTAACCTTGTTTCTAAAGGAGCCATGGTTACCTGCAACAACTTCTCCCCTCGCTTTTTACTGATCTTTGGGTTGCTCGCCTCCCAATCGACAGCAGCCCAAGACCGCACATTCCGTTCGATTGAATCCGTGCGTCTAGAACATCCCATTTCCGTGGACGGCCAACTTGATGACATGGGATGGAACAATGTCCCTGTTGCCGGTGATTTCACGCAGCTGTCACCGCACCCCTTTGAGTCTCCAAGTCATCAAACCCATGTGCGATTTGCCTATGACGATGACGCACTATACATCGGTGCACGCATGTGGGACAGCGCTCCTGACAGCATTCTCCACCAGCTTTCCCAAAGAGACCGCATACTCAATGCCGATGATTTCGGTGTGTGGTTCAGCACCTTCAACGACGGCATCAATGCCGTTCGCTTTAGCACGACACCGGATGGAGTTCAAAGCGACGAACAGCTCAGCGCTGGAGACAATGATGAGTCATGGGATGCCGTTTGGGACGTGGCTTGCCAGATTGACTCCCTCGGTTGGACCGCTGAGTTTCGCATCCCCTGGATGGCCTTTCGTTTTCCCGAAAGCGAAGAGCAAGTCTGGGGCATCAACTTCTATCGCGGCATCAGGCGACTGCGAGAAGAGAGCGTCTGGAACCCGATGGACCCCAACCAAGAGACGCTCAACCAAGGAGGGGTGCTCACGGGAATCAAAGGCATTGAACCGCCGTTGAGACTGAGTTTATTCCCTTATTTCAGCTCTTACGCGACAGCTTCGCGTGGAGAGATGGCCGGATCGTACAATGGAGGTTTGGACTTGAAAGTGGGCCTCGGCAATGCGTTTACCTTGGACATGACCTTGATTCCCGATTTTGGTCAAGTGGTGTCAGACAACCTGGTGCTGAACCTGTCCCCATTCGAGATCCAGTTTGATGAAAACCGCCAATTCTTCAAAGAAGGAACCGAACTCTTTAATAAAAGTGGCATCGTTTACTCCAGAAGAATCGGAGAAGATGCGCAGCTGCTCAATGCCTCTAAGATATCGGGAAGAACAAAAGGAGGCATGGGCCTCGGAATCCTGCAAGCTTTTGCTCGAGAAAACGCCGATTCCTCCATGACATCCTATTCTGTGGCTGTTTTAGACCAAAACCTGCCCAATAATGGGTACATCACAACAACCAGCACGCTTGTAGCGCGCGAAGGAGAAAGGATGGACGCTTGGGTTCAAGCCGCGAGTTTTGAGGTTCGGGACCGCAAAAACCTTTGGAGTCTTGAAGGAGGAGGAGCGCTCAATCGGAAGTTCAATGCGGCATTAAACGAAGAAAACGAGGGCAACGAGCAAAACGAGCAAAACGAGGGCGATGCTTGGAACATCATGGCGAGTAGAATGGCCGGAAAGCTAACATACTCTATCGGGCACGCCGAAGAATCTGCGAATTTCGATCCCAACGACTTGGGCTACTTAGAAGCTCCCAACGAAGCAGTGACCTTCGGCTCCGTTTCTTACAAGATCTACGAACCCTTTGGCCGATTCAATCGGATGAGTTGGTCGCTGGACACGGAATACAACCGCATCGAATCTCCTAGGATGTTCAATTCATGGATCGTTGAAGCGAGGTGGCGCGCCACCACAAAACTGTTCAATACATGGAATGTCGAAGTCTCCAGTCAACCCACTCAGGGAAACGACTTTTTCGCTTCCCGCATTGACGGCTTAATCTGGAAGCAGCCTGCATGGGTTGTCGCGAACAGTTGGTACAGCAGTGATTACCGAAAACGACTTGCCATTGATTTGGGAGGATGGCTCGCTTTTGGCGCTTTATACAAGGACTGGAAAGAACAAACCATTCGCATTGCACCTCGGATTCGGTTCAATGACCGCTTGACAGTCAAATATGTTTGGAAAATCATCCAAAAATCGAACGAGCGCGGTTGGGTAGATGTGCTGACCGACAGCGTCAGCGATCCGGAAGGTCCTCCAATCAGTCTCTTTGGTCAACGCGACAACATCGAGCGCACACAAGTCTTGAATGTCAATTACATTTTCAACAATCGCATGAGTTTGTCAGCTCGGGTCCGGCACTCGTGGAGTCAAGTTCGCTATAAAAATTCTTTTTTGATGTTGCCGGAAAGCGGGGTTTTGGTCGATACCGATGCTGTTCTCCTGAGACTGGATGGAACTTCTGAATACGACGTCAATTTCAATGCGTGGAGCATCGACTTGGTGTATCGGTGGATTTTCTCTCCGGGCTCCGAAATCAATGTCGTTTGGAAGAACAACTTATTGCAAGACGTCCAGGGTGAAGTCCTCCCTAACTCCTACCGATCTAACTTTGCACAAATGATTGAATTAGGCTTCGTTAATAGCCTGTCTATCAGAGCAGTATTCTTTATTGACTACAGTCGATTCAAACAAGGATTGCGGGGATTTCAAGACGGTCAGTAACCCCAAATCGCGTTAGGGAAACGCGACAATACCGTCCCACTTCATCACATTTCCGACCGCATCTTTTGCGGTAATTTCTACGCGCACTTCCGCTCCTGAACGGTGCTTTTCATCGGACAGCTCATACCAGATGCGCTCCCGTTTCGGATCCCATCGAAACAACGCCCAGCTTCCATCGATGTAGCCATTGACCTCCTCCAACCCCGACAAATCATCGGACACAGAGAAGCGCAACTCGGACCGCCCACTCATACGCAAGATGGATCCCGACGCTGACAAGTGCGCACGATTCGGTTCTACCACAGGCGGAATCGTGTCCAACTCCAAGGCATACGTTCCAAACGTGCGCGTTGCGAAGACCGCCTCTCCCTCCGACAAAGAAGCCGGATACACGGCATTCAATTCGCCCTCTTTTTCACGCATGGTAGCAATCCATCCTCTTTCGGAAACAACCTCAGACGAGTCGCATGCCGGCAGTGGAATGCGCACCGTCAATTTCTTGCGGACAGCTTGACCCACAGAACCCAACAACCAATGCTCCTCACCTTCTGGCTCCAGGTACAACCAAAAATCATCATAAAAAGCATCGGCAGGAGCACTCACGCTTCCACCTTGCAAGCCCGAAACGAAGCAACTCTCATCATACGGAAATAGCGTGGGAGGCATGCACTCATAGTATGCATCCCCTCCTTTCACGATCCACTCACGTTCCGATCGATTTCCGTGAATATCCTGAAGACGAACGGTGATTGCGGCAGACGCACCGGGTGACAACGACAACTCGGGAGAAAGCCCGGATTCCTTGTATACCGGTAGGCGGTTGCCCGGCAAACGATGCAACCGATAAACCTGCACACCCTGTTCATCCCAAATGGGGAAATAGGCATGAGCATTCATGTCCAGCTTCAACGAAAAGTCCAAGGTGTCTAACTGCCAGGAGAACCAAGGTTCCCCATCCAATTGCGCCACCATGGAAAAAACACCACACGTGTTATTTGCTGCGTCTAAACGGTCCAGTGCTTCCACAGCTAAGCGGATGGAACCTGACACGGAAATGGTATCACGTGAATGCTTCGCTCGAAATGGCGCATCCTTCCCTTGAATCTGTGCGCCATTGACCGGTAAAAACCACAAGGCGTCCAATTGCGGGGCTCGATGATCCTCGATCGGAAAATCCCAAAGCAACGGATTCACGGGTTTCTCACTGGCCGTTTCCCGCACTTCAAAATGCAAGTGGGGACCGCTGCTACCTCCGGAGTTTCCAGACCACCCAATGGTATCACCCTGCTCGAAGCTAAACGAGCGTTTTGGATACAAATTGACGGCGAATCTATTCAATCGATACTGCTCTTCGAGGACCCACTGCTCAAGCGCTGTATCAAACCTTTGCAAATGAGCATAGACTGTAGTCAGTCCTCCTGGCGAGTTTAAATACAACGCCCTTCCATATCCGTAAGGAGACACCTTCACGCGTGATATCACCCCATCAGCTGCAGCGAGGACAGGAACACCCTCCCTGCCTTGGGTCTTAAAATCCAACCCTGTGTGAAAGTGATTTGTCCTGAGTTCCCCAAAATTCCCTGCCAATACAAGCGGGATGGGCAGTGGTGAAGCCAAGCCATCTCGTTGCAACCCGGGGGATTGACTCCACCCTGTTTGCGCATTACTCGACAAACAAAGAACCGCCCAAAAAACACCTAAATGACTCATTAACAGAGACAAGGAATATGATTGACTTCGGAATATCATCGAGACTTACTAAATTCTTCAACAATTGGGATGGCAAAACTAACGCGTGAATCACTGCCTTTGTTATGTCCAACGCAACCTTCATTTCGCTAAATTTGTACAGAACAGCATTCCTTGATGCAAGATCTCAATACAACGCACGCACGCACTCCAAAAACTTCAACGTTGAACCATCTATTGGATCAAGTTGAATTGCTGGCAACAGCTTATGAGAAGCAGCGCGCTGAAATGAGGGTCTTGACCTCAGAAATGGAAACGGCCCGCAATGCAATCGCAGCCGCACAGCAACGTGCCAAGCGTGCAGAAGAAGCCTTGAGCGAGCAAACTGCCTCAACGGAGATACGCGATCAACACGATCAGATGTCACTTCCGTTGGACAGTCAGAAAAATGAACGCCAAGAAATGCCTGTTTCAAACTCTATATATTCACCCCATTTACCCACCAATCAAGCCATCCAAGCCCTTGACCGCAAGGTCATTCAAGAGCTTTTGAATGAAGTTGATTCCTGCATTGCTCTTCTTGAATCCTAAGCATGGAAACGATCCACATCGACATAGCCGGTCGCAATTACCCCCTGAGCGTTCCTTCGTCTGAAAAGACCCAGGTTAACACTGCAGCAGCTATTGTGAACGACCAAGTGGAGAAATTCCGAAAGCAGTTTGAACTAGAAGACAGCATCGATTTATTGGCCATGACTGCACTGCAGCTAGCCTCCAAAAACAAAGCAGATAATCCGATGCCGACTCCTGGCAATGCGGAACTCAATGAACATCAAATACAGCGGATACATCATCTGCACGAGCGATTGACACGTGTCTTGGAAGCCTGATTTCTGAACAGAAATTCATGGAACCCTCATCAATGATTATTGGCGCCTTAGCAGGCGTTGCACTTGGAGCTGCACTCGGCTACGCCTTGTTCACCCGAATCTTAAAAACACAAGCCAGCAATGTGATCGCAAAAGCGGAACAGAAAGGCGAAAACATCAAGGACAAAAAAATCCTTCAAGCCAAGGAGAAATTCATCCAACTCAAGGAGAAGCACAACGCCGAACTCAAAGAACGCGCCGCGAAAACCCAATCCAGAGAGGACAAGGTGCGAAACGAACTGAACAACTTGCAAAAGAATCAGGATCGGGTAAAGAACCAGGAACGTGACCTCAACAAAGAAAGAGAGAAGCTAGAACAGCGACTCGAAGCACTTGAAAATAAGGGCAAGGAACTGGATAAGAATCGTCAGAAATCAGTCGAGTTGCTTGAAAAAATTAGCAACATGTCTGCAGATGACGCGAAGAACGCTCTGCAAGAACAAATCTTACAAGAAGCCAAAGTTTTGGCGTCTTCTCAAGTCCAAGACATTTTAGAAGAAGCGAAAGCCAAGGCCAACCAAGACGCCAAGAAGATTGTCATCCAAACCATCCAACGCGTCGCAACGGAACACAGTGTTGAAAATTCCGTCTCAGTCTTCAACATCGCAAACGATGACATCAAAGGCCGCATCATTGGACGAGAAGGACGAAACATCCGTGCCTTGGAAGCCGCCACAGGCGTTGAGTTTATCGTAGACGATACTCCTGAGGCCATTATTTTGAGTTGTTTTGATCCTGTCCGTCGTGAAATTGCTCGCCTCTCATTGCACCAACTGGTTACAGATGGCCGCATTCACCCTGCACGAATTGAAGAAGTCGTTGCCAAGGTCATCAAGAAAATCGAAGAAGAAATTCTCGAACTCGGCAAGCGTACTTGTATCGATTTAGGCATCCATAACATCAAGAACGAATTGATCCGCATGGTAGGCCGCATGAAGTACCGTTCTTCCTACGGACAAAACCTGCTACAACACAGCCGGGAAGTGGCCAACTTGTGCTCTACGATGGCCGCTGAATTGGGACTGGATCCAAAGGCCGCGAAACGCGCGGGTCTTTTGCATGACATTGGTAAGGTGAGCGATGAAGAAAGTGAATTGCCACACGCTTTGTTGGGCATGAAACTTGCCGAACGTTTCGGAGAAAAGCCAGACATCTGCAATGCCATTGGTGCGCACCACGATGAAATCGAGATGACGACACTGCTTTCGCCGATCATTCAAGTGTGTGATGCCATTTCAGGAGCACGACCTGGTGCGCGACGTGAAATGGTCGAAGCTTACGTCCAACGTTTGCGGAACCTCGAGAACCTTGCCCTGGAGTATCCTGGCGTCACCAAGTCATTTGCGATACAAGCTGGTCGTGAATTGCGCGTGATGGTAGAAAGCGATCAAGTCTCTGATGAAGCGGCTGACCAGTTGTCCATTGATCTTTCTCAGCGAATCATGAATGAAATGACCTACCCTGGTCAAGTCAAAATAACCGTGATTCGTGAAAAACGTTCTGTGAGCATCGCCCGCTGATGAATCAAAGGGTGACACCGCCATTCGCTGCGTCGATCCGCTGGCAATCCGTCAATGTGGTCGCTCAAGTGGTGTTGCAATTGACCTTCATTTCCATTCTTGCCCGCATCCTTGTTCCGGCAGATTTTGGTGTGATGGCCATTGCTTTGGTCGTTGTCGGATTTGTAGAAATCTTTGCTCAAGTTGGCATTGGACCAGCCTTGATTCAACGATTGGATCTTGAAGACCGTCACATACGTTCTGCCTTTTCCTTTTCGTTGGTTTTGGGCATCGTGTTCTTCGCGGTCATGTACTTTTCCGCTCCCACCATCGGGGCTTTTTTCGAGGATGCCTTGATCATCGATGTCCTGCAATGGATCGCTTTGAGCTTCATTTTATCTGGAATCGCGATCGTTCCAAGAAGCCTCTTGATTCGTTCGATGGGATTCAAGAAATTATTCATTGCCTCGCTGATTGCGATGGTTTTGGGTAATCTCTGCTTGGGATTGGGGTTGGCTTTCGCAGGGTATGGAATATGGTCATATGTGGCGGCATTGCTCGCTCAAAATGCGCTATTGGCCATACTCTATTGGTGGCAGCATCCTGTCCGCGTCAACTTCACCTTTGATCCCGAAACGTTGAAAGAAATGCTCGGCTACGGCGGCCGTTCTACCCTCTTCAATGTGAGCAATTACGCAGCGAGCAAGGTGGACACGCTGATGGTAGGACATCTTTCACATACAGGGTCAAATACCTCCGGATGGACTGAAACAGGTCTCTACGATCGTTCGGCCTATCTCCTGGGATTGCCGATTACCATTTTGGGTAAACTCGGAGACAGCGTATTATTCAGCGGGCTTTCTTCTCTCCAAGAGGATTTGCTGGCTTTGCGACGCGTTGTTCAGCGCGCAGCCGCGATCATTGCCTGGCTCATTTTTCCGATGAGTGCCGTGCTCGTGTGGTTCGCCACCGATGTCGCCGTCTTATTTTTAGGAGACCAGTACCTATTGGCTGGTCCTGTTGTTCAAATTCTGTTTCTCGGTGTGGCCATGCGGTCGCTTATCAAATTGGGTGACGCCGTGGTCAGGGCGCTGGATTCGTTAGTGGCGGCAACGTTCATCAAACTGGGCTTTCTCATGGCGATTGGCGGGACGGCATGGTACGCCATGAAAAATGACCTCGGAATTCTGGGTGTGGCGTGGGGAGTGACCGTCGCTACGGCCATGCAATTCATTGCCATGGCGGTGCTCGTAATCCACATCACCCAATGGACGACTCCTTCGGCACTTCGCTCCTTGAAGGCAGGAAGCGTGGCCCTGCTGCTCACGGCCGCTGGTTGCTGGGGCATAGCGACTTGGAGCGAGCATCTTTTTTCCGAGCAGAACGGCACCACTTGGCACCTCTTTCGCGTAGCATTGGCTAGCGCTTGGGGATTGGCATGCATGCTCTTTGTGGCGCAAAAAACAAACACGTTAAGCATTGGAAAACCCCTTGATTGGCTTTCAGGGCGTTCCGGTTCGCATCCTCATGCCACCACAGACCCTGAGTCATGAGATCTGCTGTTTTTTCGTTGCTGACCATGCTCTTCGCAACGTTTTCTTACACGGGCAATGCCCAACAAGAAACGCAGTCTTCAGCCGCCATAGACACCAGCCTCTCTGATACGCCTGCCTTGCACTCCTGGCGTGTTCTCGTTGCAGGAAAAACTCTGCTTTTGGACTCCGTTTGGACGGACTCTCTATGGCAATGGTCCGCTCCATGCGATGGGCCATTCGTTACCCTGCGCTTCGAGACAAAGGACTCATACTGTGAGCGCGTCATGCCGTGCGACAGTCCCATGGAATCGGATTCACTTCGTGCCGCTAAAAAAGAAAACGGTCGGGAGATGAATGCTCCACTGAGCAAAGACTCCGACGGCCTGACGCACTATGCCATCAATGTGGAACTTAATCGTTCACAGCTCGACTCATTGCCAAATTACCCATTGCTAGGTAGCTGTTTTCCGTTGATTTCAGAACAGGCCTTTGAGCGCTGGCTGAATGCCATCAATGCGCTCACGTTTGAATCCGATAAATGCCGGGCAATCGGTTCCAGACAGCATCAGAGTTGCCTCACACAGGATCAGGTCATTGAATTGCTCAACCTCATCCCCAGTGAAGATCGCAGACTTGCCATATTGAAGGGACTCATTCCGCACACGAACCTGATCCAACAATTGCCCTTGGACGACCTTTTCCATTTGCAGGTTTTTCGAACAAAAGCCGAAGAATTGATTCGTTAGTTCACGGGAAAAAGACGCGATTTACGTTAACAAAATCTTCGCAAAAAACGCTGTGACTTCCGGATGCAATGCACCAACTTTACAGCATGGAAATACACAACTTTTCTGCAGGCCCGTGCATCCTCCCACCGGAAGTGATGCAAGAAGCCTCTCAGGCCGTTTTGGACTTCAATGGCATGGGTCTTTCGTTGATCGAAATATCCCATCGGAGCAAGGAATTCGTTGCTGTCATGGAGGAGGCTCGAAGCTTGGTCAAAAGTCTCTTGGATCTGCCTGAACGCTTCGACGTATTGTTTCTTCAAGGTGGAGCCAGTTTAGGCTTTCTTACAGCGGCTTACAACTTCCTTCCTGAAGGAGGTTCCGCAGCCTACGTCGATACCGGCACATGGGCCAACAAGGCCATCAAAGAAGCGAAACACGCGGGGACAGCTCACGTCATAGGTTCGTCTAAAGCGACCAATTACGATCGCATTCCAGCTCTTGACTCGGTCCCCTCCGGATCAGCGTATTTGCATTACACATCCAACAACACCATTTTCGGAACACAGTTTTCCGGCGTGCCTTCCGCTGATGTCCCGTTGATCGCAGACATGAGTTCAGACATCTTTTCCAGGAAGTTCAACCCGGAAGCTTTTCACATGATTTACGCAGGTGCTCAGAAAAACATGGGCCCAGCCGGTACTGTCATGTATGCGTTTGATCGCGATGCTGTTGGCAAAACAGGGCGTTCGATCCCTTCTTACTTGGACTTGGCCGTTCATGCGTCTAAGGACAGTATGTTCAATACACCTCCGGTCTTTCCGGTATATGTTTCCATGCTCACCATGCGTTGGATGCAAGCTTTAGGTGGTGTACAAGCGATGGAAGCACGCAATCAGCGAAAGTCCAACCTCATTTATCAAGAGATCGATCGCAATGGCTTGTTTGAGGGCCATGCGGCCGCAGACAGCCGGTCCAACATGAATGCGACCTTCCGACTAAAAGACGATGCTTTAAGCAGCGCCTTCGATGTTCTTTGGAAAGACGCCGGAATCAATGGCTTAAAAGGCCACCGGAGCGTCGGTGGATACCGCGCATCCATGTACAACGCCCTCTCTGAATCTTCTGTGCAAGTCTTGGTCGACGTCATGAAAGAACTTGAGCGCAGCCATTGACCCCTCATTTCGACACTCTATTCTCACACTTAGACTTGATTTCATGAACATCCTCGCCAACGACGGCATTAGCGCTGCAGCAAAAGAAGCCTTAGAAACAGCTGGACATCGTGTTTGGACCTCATTCATTGAACCAGAAGACCTGATTGGATTTATCCAAAAAGAGCAGGTGCACGGAGTGATTGTCCGAAGCGCTACGAAAATTCGTCAACCGCTTATTGATGTGTGTCCCAATTTAAAATTCGTCATTCGTGGCGGTGTTGGAATGGACAACATCGATGTGGCCTACGCCCGTGAACATGGTGTCGCCGTTCGGAACACACCAGCCTCGAGCTCGCAAAGTGTTGCAGAACTCGTCATGGGACACCTCTTCGGTCTCAGTCGCTTCTTGCACGACAGCAACCGACGTATGCCCGTTGAAGGAACAGATCAGTTCAAAGGATTGAAAAAAGCTTACGGAAAAGGAGCTGAACTCAGGGGGAAAACCCTTGCGATTATAGGTTTTGGCCGCATTGGCCAGTCCCTCGCGAGTTATGCTTTGGGCTGCGGTATGAAGGTCATTGGAGTGGACCAGAACACCGGCTCACACCAACTTCCTGTGACCATCGGTGACACAACTGTTCAGGTTGACATCCCATTGGTCACCATGGCTGAGGCATTCTCAAAAGCAGATGCAATCAGCCTGCACATTCCTGCACAGGCCAATGGTGACGCCGTCATCGGGGCGGCTGAATTCGGTCAAATGAAACGAGGGGTCATTGTCATCAATGCAGCACGCGGAGGCGTGATGGATGAGGACGCGCTCATTGAAGCGTTGGATTCAGGACAGGTTGCGAGTGCAGGACTCGATGTTTTTGTTGGAGAACCTAAGCCGAGACAAGACTTGATGCGTCATCCTAAAATCGCATTGACTCCACACATCGGTGCAGCCACTTCTGAGGCGCAAGAACGCATTGGAATGGAAATCGTTTCCATTGTTCAGGAAATAAACGAAAACTTGAGCGCTTGAGCTGGTTGCGTTCTTTCCGCATCATCCTTCCATCCAAGGACAAAGCGCACCTCGTGGCATCGAGGTCGTATTTGACTTATAGTAAAGCTGAGCTAAGGGACAAACTCGAGCGCAATCCATACAGTTACCTGCACGTCATCAATCCTAATGGCCAGCAGAAAATAGAGGCCAAACGGGGAAGCAAAGACTTCTTTCAGTGGGTCAAGAAGAAGTTCAATTCCTTTCAAGAAAACAGTTGGCTTCAATCCCCCGCCGATGCGACTTTAGCGATTTACCGGCAGGAGTCTCCTCACGGGACATGCACAGGCATCGTAGGTTTGATGGACCTATCCTTCGTTGAGCAAGGCAAACTGAAGCGGCATGAACAAACATTAAAAAAACGCGAAAGGCTCTTCGCGTCGTACTTGGAGGAGGTTGGCTGCAATGCGGAGCCCATTTTGTGCGCGTATCCTGAAGACAACTTGGCTGCGACGCAATTGACAGCGCACCTCGCTGCAATAAAGTCCAGCCGGTCTGATTATGACTTCTCTACTACAGATCGCATCCGGCATACCATATGGATCTTAAAACCTGCACAGGCTGCACAACTATCTTCCATTGCCGATGGATTGCCTGCGTTGTATCTCGCAGATGGACACCACCGGGTCGCGTCCAGCGTAGAATTGGGTCGACGCCATCCAGAAGACGCCCATAAACAAGGTCTTTTGACCTTCGCCATTCCAGAATCAGAATTGATCATTCGGGGCTACCACCGTGAAGTTGTGAAAGTCGAACGTTCCAAGGACGACTGGACCGCTTTATTCAATCAACTCAAAGACGAATTCGACTGTGAACCACTCCAAGCGCCATTCGAAGCACCCCCATCAACTGGGGTTCTTCATGTGCACAGCACGCATGGAAGTTGGAAGTGGACGCTGCGCTCACCTTTTGATCAGGGTATCGATGCGGGTTGGCTGAATGAGTCTGTTTTGAAACCATTTTTCCAGATCATTGACGCCCGAAAAGACCCGCGATTAAAATACCTGCCAGGTACTTTAGCCTCCAGTCAACTGGTCACTCGAATTGAGAAAAACTCGGACCGATGCATCTTTGAATTGCATCCTGTTTTGATGGATCAGGTGAAGGACATTGCAAATAACGGAGGCACATTGCCCCCTAAAAGCACATGGATTGAGCCCAAATTGCGGAGCGGACTGTTCATTCATTCATTCGAACAATGAGAGATTCTAACCCTTCAATCGCGGACCGCATTGCGTCCATTCGAGAAGAACTCACACCAGAAGTCACACTCGTTGCAGTGAGCAAAACAAAACCCAACGCCTCCATTCAAGACGCCATGGAGGCTGATCAACTGGACTTTGGTGAGAATCGCGTGCAGGAATTGCAAGAAAAAGAAGCGGCACTTCCAAAATCCATTCGTTGGCATCAAATTGGTCACCTACAAACCAATAAGGTCAAGGCCATTGTGCCGTTCGTTCACTTGATTCACGCCGTAGACAGCGAACGTCTATTGGTAGAAATCGATCGGAGGGCCAAGAACCACGGGAGAACAGTCGATGCCCTATTGCAAGTGCACATTGCTCAAGAAGACATGAAATTCGGATGGCAAGCTCCCGACCTAACACGCTTCATCGAAGGCAATGCGTTGGCCGGTCTAGAACATGTGAGAATCCGGGGACTCATGGGCATGGCCACCTTCACCCCTGACCACCAACAAGTCGCACGTGAGTTTAAAGAACTCCGTCTCTTGTACGAATCATTACTTGTTTCAAACCCCTCTTGGGACACGCTTTCCATGGGCATGAGCGGAGATTGGAGAATCGCCATCGATGAAGGGTCGACCATGATCCGAGTCGGCAGCTCCATATTTGGAGGCCGTTGATTTTGAGCATTGACTAAGCGTGACATCGCCTGGTGTTCATGCCACATTGTATTCTCATTCTAAAATGGGTGGATACAAGGCGAAAAAAAAGACGCTTTCTCCTGCTTTCGGCACCGACAAACTGAAGGCTTTGCCTGCACTGAAGGCTCCCGGTTAGAAGAACTGAGAGAACAACGCAGCAGCCGGTTGAAAAGACCCCTAACTTCGCTAAATCAATCTTCCTGATATGAAACACATTACTGCCCTTGCTACCCTCTTGATTCTCATTGCTACCGTTGGTCTAGCTCAAACACCAGGCAACATTGAAGCCGCTGAGTATGACCCAACCCAGAACCGTTGGTTCATTTCCAATGGGACCAGCTTGCTCGAAACAAGCAATGGGGGTGTCTCCTACTCCTATTTTGGAACTGCTACAGCAACGCATGGAATGGAGGTCGTGGACGGAATGCTCATCGCCATTGGGAACAACATCGTCCGAGCCTATGACTTAGAGTCCGGAGACGCACTAGGAGCTTTATCCATTTCTGGAGCTGGCTTTCTCAACGGTATGGGCAGCCGGTCCGGTGAAGTGATCGTGAGTGATTTCTCAACGGGACGAATCCACCGCGTGCTCATCGCAGACCCTGCCAATATGAGCTCGGAAGTTCTGGTTTCAAATACAGGCACCACACCCAATGGCGTCGTGATCGATGAAGCCAACAACCGTGCAATCATTGTCAATTGGGGCAACAACGCTTCTATACTCGCTGCTGATTTGGATTCTGGGGAACTCACAACCCTCGTCAATGGTTCGGGAATCGGCAACTTGGATGGCATCGACATGGATGCCGATGGAAATTTTTATATCAGCTCATGGTTACCAGCGCGCATCACCAAATACTCCAATGACTTTAGCACTTCGGAAGTGGCCGTTCAAGGTGCTTGCAGTGGACTCGCTAATCCTGCAGACATCAGCTATGCGGCGCAAACAGACACCCTTGGTGTAGCCAATAGTGGAAACGGAACGCCCTCATTTCATTACTTCGGAGACACCAGTGAATTGATTGAAACCCCTTCCTTCATGGAATCGGTGCAATGGGATGGTCGACAGTTGACGTTCGCTTGCCAACAGGCCGGTCTGTGGTATGGCACAGCCTTTGACTTGGTAGGGAAAAAACTGAATGAATTTCAGATTTCTCTTCCAGGTGCACCGACTCAAGTTGGAATCGATCGCATCGGATGGAGTCAAACGACACCCTGTATCTGGACGTTCATCTCTCCCTCAGGGACACAGCATTCCATCAAACCGGGTCTACGTCAACTGTGATCCGGATTCGCTTAAATCGGTCATCTGACTGAAAGGAAAAGACATCTTCACCTAGAAGCGTTTTGTAACTCGCTGGAGCGAGGGAACGTTCGAATTTCAACAAGATGATGCGGTGGTGTAAATCGTTGATTCGACTGAGCACGGGTGTTTCTGGCCCGATTGTCCTTTCCGCAAATCGCTGACGCAGCCGCAAAGCCAAAACCTCCGCCGCAGCCTCCAAACGGTTTGCATCTGAATGCCTCAGGGTAATTCGAATCAAGCGGTCAAATGGCGGGTATTTATAATTCTTCCGTTCCAAGAGTTCTTGCTTCACCAAGCCGTGGTAATCGTGTTCCATGACCTTGTTTAAGACCCAGTGCTCTGGATTGAAAGTCTGCAAAATCACTTTGCCTCTTTCACCTGTTCGACCTGCTCGTCCCGCTACTTGCGTGAGCATTTGAAAAGACCGTTCAAACGATCTGAAATCGGGAAAACTCAGCATGCGGTCAGCATTCAAAACGCCCACCAAGCGCACATGCGCAAAATCCAATCCCTTGGTCACCATTTGCGTACCTACCAGGATATCGTAGTCTTGATTGGCAAAGGCCCGTACTAAGCGTTCATGGCCGTGCTTACTCCGTGTGGTATCCCAATCCATTCGGGCCACACGTGCTTGAGGGAAATGTTCCTTTAACTCTTCTTCAATCCGCTCTGTCCCTAGGCCCTTGGGTTCCATTGTGGCCTTTCCGCATGACACACATGTTTTGGGCGGAGGATTTTCCATGTATCCG
>CAWVYB010000038.1:0-16251 GCA_963934215.1 uncultured Flavobacteriales bacterium
TCGTGGCTGCAAATACGCGATCATCATCCGTTGGATGAACCAAGATGTCACCTACCGTCAGATTGGCCATACCGTCGTTGACAAAATCCCACGTCAACCCGCCGTCGACCGATTTCATCACGCCCATTCCCGGACTATCCGATGCGTCGCGGTCACCTGTTCCGATATAAACAATCTGAGGATTGATTGAAGAGAATGCAATGGAACTAACCCCGAGTGTTGGCAAATCGTCTGTATTTGTCACCCACGAACCTCCTCCATCATAGCTGCGCCAAAGTCCGCCAGCAGGAGCACCAGCAAAGATGGTTTGATCGTCATTTGGATGGAATGCTATGGCATTCATTCTTCCCACACCCCGAATGTGCTCTCGCGTCGTAATGGTTGTCAACGTGGGCCCGCACACTTGCCAATTCCCGTTTGCTGAACGTCCCGACTCCCTGCCCTGCATTATGCTGCGGTGGGCCTCGACTGAAGCATCCGAATCAATAGCATATCCCTGGTCATCCGTTCTGCCGTCCATGAGGTGCAGCCACCGTTCAACTTGCTTATAACCTGACCCCTTGACACGTTCCTTCCCTTCCCAATGTGCTTCAAATACAGCACGAACATCGGCTGGTTTCACATCAGGAGACTGCATCAAAACAGACCAATCGGGATCTTGTTCTTGCGGAGTTTGACCGCTCGCAAAACGAGGGAAAAAGAACGCAAGCGAAAGGGCCAAGTAGGTGAAATAAAACCCACCAAATTTAAAGGGTGCTGTTAAAATCATGGCAGCAATTTAGCACCCAACCGACAGGATGTCTGCTGCAATCATCTCAATCGACACTTCAAGGGTCAGAATGGCAGTTTTTTCACCCGTGTATCGCATTGGCTCGGTCATTGAAAGCATCCATTCAAATCGAATTCAAGCATCATGCAAAAAGGAAACATCAACGTTCAAACGGAAAATATTTTCCCCATCATCAAGAAGTTCCTCTACAGCGACCATGAGATCTTCCTCCGCGAGTTGGTGTCCAATGCTGTGGACGCTACACAAAAGCGAAAAACGCTTGCGAAGCTTGGCGAAATGCCTGCCGTCGAAGGAGACACCTCCATTGAGGTGATCATTGACTCGGAGGCCAAAACATTGACTATTCGAGATCGGGGCATTGGCATGACCGAAGAAGAAGTCAACAAATACATCAACCAAATTGCCTTCTCAGGCGCGACGGAATTCTTGGACAAATACCAAGGAGATGATGCGAAAACCGCCATCATTGGCCACTTCGGTTTGGGGTTCTATTCGGCCTTCATGGTTGCCAAACATGTGGACATCATTTCTTGGAGTCAAAAAGAGGACAGTACGCCTGTCCAATGGACGTGCGACGGTTCACCCGCTTACGAAATTGGAGAAGCGACCAAGGACGAACGGGGCACTGACATTGTACTGCACATTGCTGATGACAGCCAAGAGTTTTTGGAGCAGGCGCGAATTGATGGTATTCTGAACAAGTATTGCAAGTTCATGCCGGTCGAAATCATTTCAGGAACAACCAGCAATTGGGAAGATGATCCTTCGGGCGAAAAGGACGAAAATGATGCCGTCAAGAAAATCGAAACGAAGGTTCCGAATGTCATCAACAAAACCCAACCCTTGTGGAGCCGACAGCCTGCGGACTTGAAGGATGAGGATTACCAAGAGTTTTACAAGGATCTGTACCCGATGAATTTCGAGGATCCATTGTTTCACATTCACCTCAACGTGGACTTCCCATTCAATTTGACGGGCATCCTCTACTTCCCGCAGCTCAAAAAAGAAATGGAGTTGCGCAAGGACAAAATTCACTTGTACTCGAATCAGGTGTTTATCACGGACAACGTCGAGAACATTGTCCCTGACTTTTTGACGATGCTGCACGGGGTCATTGATTCTCCGGACATTCCTTTGAATGTGTCGCGCTCTTACTTGCAAGAAGACGCCAACGTCAAGAAAATTAGCGGCCACATCTCCAAGAAAGTCTCGGACAAATTGGGTTCGATGTTCAAAAAGGACCGGGAGACCTTCGCTGCGCAATGGGATGACTTGCGCATTTTCGTTGAATACGGAATGCTGACAGATGAGAAGTTTACAGAGCGCGCGAAGAAATTCTTACTCTTCAAGGACACCGAGGGCGAATGCATGACACACGAAGAGTTGATTGCTGCTATTGGAGAAACCCAGAAGGATAAAAGTGGTAAGGTCATCTTGCCTTACACGAATAATCCAAAGGGACAACACGCCTTTATTGAGCCGGCAAAAGAGCGCGGCTATAAAGTGTTGGTCATGGAGGGACCATTGGCATCCCATATGGTGCAAAAACTAGAAGAAGCCTATCCAGATGTTCAATTCAAGCGTGTTGACTCAGATGTCATTGACAACTTGATTGAAACGGACGAAGCCTCGACCAGCGCCTTGGATGAGAAGCAGGAAGAAACGCTCAAGCCCATTATCGAAGGAGCCTTCCCAGCAGGAACATACAAAGTGAAGTTTGTAGCGATGTCTCCATCAGCAGCACCAATCACCATTACCCGAGCTGAATTCATGCGACGCATGAAGGAACAGCAAGCAGTTGGTGGTGGAGGATTTCAGATGTTCGGGGACATGCCCGAAAATTATGAGGTCGCAGTCAATGCCAATCACCCGATGGTTCAAAAGCTATTGAACGAATCAGACGCCGCGGAACAAGCCAAACTGGCCAAACGAGCTGGAAACTTAGCCCGATTGTCTCAAGGCTTGCTAGAAGGCGCCGAGCTTACTTCTTTCATCACGGAAGGCTATTCTGAACTTTCGTGAGCAATTACGGCCCATGGATCGGAGGTGCCATCGGTTGGGCTTTAGGCGGCCCAATCGGTGGCATCTTGGGGTATTCGTTCGGCAAGATGTTTGCCGGAGGGTCTTCTGGAGCACCCCAACAAAACCCCACGGGGCGTGACAACAGCCGATCAACACGATCAGGCGATTTCGCAGTTTCGCTGCTTGTCCTGAGCGCCGCTGTTATGAAAGCCGATGATAAGGTTCTCAAATCTGAGCTTGACTTTGTCAAGTCTTTTTTGAAAAACAATTTCGGACCAGCACAAGCGGATCAATTGACCTTAATGTTGCGCGAGACTCTGAGTCAATCCATCGACACGCGCGGAGTTGCTGAGCAGATTCGTCTGCAGATGGATCATGCTAAGCGACTATTGCTTCTGCAATACCTATTTGGAATTGCCAAAGCAGATGGACACATTCACAGCTCTGAATTGGATGTGATTCGACAAATTGCCAAATGGCTCGGAATCCATGAACGCGACCGCGTCAGTATTGAGGAAATGTTCCAAGCTGGAAAGGCCGATCCGTATTCCGTATTGGAAATAGACCCATCCAGCACAGATTCAGAAGTCAAAAAAGCCTATCGCAAAATGGCCGTGAAATTTCACCCCGATAAAGTCCAAGATTTGGGTGAATCGCATCAAAAACAGGCCAAGGAACGGTTCATTGCCATTCAGGCCGCTTATGAACAAATCAAACTCGATCGAGGTATGAAATAGGGAGGGGACGCATCTGCATTGAATATCCTTAGATTAGGCGCTTCCTAACTGACCACGACACACACTTTTGACCACATGAACCACTCCATTTCGGCCTATGCTATCGCCGCTTTGCTTGCGTTTTCCAGTGCCTTTGCTCCGATCAATGAGCTTTCCGCTCAGCGATCTAAGAAGAACAAGAAAGGCAAGACATCGTCTTCAGAGGGCCGACCAGCCAAGAAAGACGACATCAAATCGATTTCTGAACTCACCAAAACGTGTGCTTTGGATTCAGGGCTTTTTTCCATGTATTCCGACACGGCTTCTGGGAAAAGTTGGTTCATCGTTCCCGATTCAATGCTAGAAAAGGAGTTTATTTACTTTTCTCACATCAACGACGGAGTCGCACAATCGGGTTTTACACGAGGCAGCTATCGCAATTCGAAAGTCATTTCATTCCACAAGCATTTCGACCGCATTGAAATCCATGCGGAGAACACGAATTACCACTTCGACCCCACGTCTCCGCTTGCTCGAGCTTCTTCAGCCAATATCAACACTCCCATTTTGGCCAGCCTTAAAGTGGAAGGCATGGACTCCTCAAAAACTGTATTTGCCCTTTCAGGAGATGCCCTGTTCTTGCAAGAAGTCGTTGAGATGGTCAAGCGTCCATCGCGTAAGCCTGGTGATGGGATCTTAGGCAAACTCTCACGAGACAAGTCAAAAATCACACGGATCAACAACTATCCCTCCAACACCGAAGTTTCCGTGGATTACGTGTATGACAACCCGGCCCCAAAACGAGGAGGTGCTGCGTTGGAGGACGCGCGCTATGTGACTGTATCGTATCAGCATAGCATTCTTCAAATGCCTGAAAACGATTTCACACCACGACCTGATGATGCCCGCATTGGATATTTCAGCACACAGACAGAAGACATGACATCCGCTTCTTCCACCCCATGGTTGGACATGATTCACCGGTGGAATTTGGAAAAAAAGGATCCCGGAGCGGCCATTTCAGACCCCATTCAACCCATTGTTTGGTGGATAGAAAACACCACTCCTTATGAATTTCGCGAGATCATTCAAGCTGGAGTAGAAAAGTGGAATATGGCCTTCGAGCCCCTGGGGTTTAGCAATGCCGTTGAAGTGCGTATTCAACCGGATACGGCCCTGTGGGATGCAGGAGACATTCGTTACAATGTACTCCGGTGGACGTCCTCTCCATCTCCGAGGTACAGCGGTTATGGCCCCAGCTTTGTCAATCCCAAAACTGGAGAAATCTTAGGTGCCGACATCATGTTAGAATGGAGCGGAATGACCGGGAGACTATGGCGGTCCGAAGTGTTCCAAAAGGCTGGAATGATGGACTTCACTGAGCCGACTGCTGACATCACATCTTCTCGCGCTTTGGCTGCAGAGTGGATGCACCGTTGCGATGCAGGCGCAGTTCAAGCGCAGCAAACTCTTTTTGGATTTGCAGCATTGCGTGCCCGCTCCTTTACCGATGAAGATCAAGAAAAGTTTACACGTGAAACCTTGCACCGCTTGGTGTTGCATGAAGTTGGACACACATTGGGATTGAGCCACAACATGGCGGGTTCCACCATGCTCAGCCCAGAGGATTTGAAAGACCGTGCGATCGTAAATGCCCAAGGCATGAGCAACAGTGTGATGGATTATCCTGCCATCAATTTCACCAAAGAAGAATCAGACCAAACGAAATTCTACGATGACCAGCCCGGGCCCTATGACATGTGGGCAATTGCCTATGGTTACTCGAGTGGATTTGATGACTCGGATGCAGAAAAAGCGCGACTTGAAAGCATTTTACAGCGATCCACTGAGGCCAACTTGATGTTTGGTAATGATGCCGACGATATGCGACGCCCTGGAGGCGGAATGAATCCAGATGTCAACATCTATGACCTGTCAAATGATCCAGTCGCATATGCAGTAGAGCGCTGTGAATTGGTCAACGACCTGCTGCCTCAACTAATAGACATGTATGGCAATGACAGCCAAGACAGCTATATGGAGGTGCGGCGTGCCTATTTAACGCTCACTGGAGAATACGCGACTCAACTCGGCGTGATGACCCGTCAAATTGGAGGCATTCGCTACAACAGAGCCCGCCCATCGCAACAAGAAGGCGCTCCACTTCAACCTGTTTCGAAGAATGATCAAAAGGCTGCCATGAAAGCATTGGCCACTTATGCCTTCGCTCCCTCTGCCTTTGATGCATCGCAAACGATATACGGTTACTTGCAAGGCCAGCGTCGCGGATTCGGATTCTTCAGTGAACCCGAAGACCCGAAAATTCATGCGAGAATCTTAAGTGCTCAACGAAGAGCACTCGCGCATCTAATGCATCCCCGAGTGCTGCAGCGCATTACTGATGCAAGGAATTATGGTAACAACTATGCTTTGGATACCTATATGACTGATTTAACAACAGGCATTTTCAAAGCAGATCTCAGAACTTCTGTCAATACGGTCCGACAGCAACTTCAGATTGCTTACGTCCAAGGCCTTATCACGGCATTGGACCCCGCAAAAAAATACGACGTGATCGCACAATCAATGGTCTTATCATCGTTGAAACGCATTCAGCGCGAGCAAAAATCGGCTTCATCTCCTGATGGACTCACCCGAGCACATCGTGGCCACATTCTCTTTATTATTGAGAAAGCTCTCGAGAGCTAAGGAATATTTATTCCGTTATGGAAAGGCGAAATCTCTTTGAGGTTTCGCCTTTTTTAGTCGACCAAACGGGCGCCAGGAAAGAACGTCTCGAGTGTTTTTTCTCGAAAAGAAAAAATACCCTTGACCTTCCGGTGCACGAAGCCTCCAAACAATTCACCTAACAGACCAAAAGGCAAGGCGTAGTGAAGAACGTCTTCCATTAGGACTCCCCCATTGTCAGGAGTGAAACGATGCATGTGATGCCAGAATCGGTAAGGCCCGAAACGTTGCTCGTCTATAAAGTATACACCCTTTTCTTCATGCGTGATTTCAGTGACCCACTTCAAGGGAATCCCGAATAGAGGCTTGATCGTGTAACAGATAATGTGACCACTAAATGTTTTCTCACCGCCTCCAGAAAGAATCTTGAAGGACATGTCATTTGGAGTAATCCTATCTAAGTTTTCTGGAATACTGAAAAACTCCCATGCCTCCTCTGGTTTTAGAGGAAGCCATTGACGGGATTGAAGGCGATGCAATTTCATAAATCTCTAACGCATCAAATGCCGGATTGTTCAAAGTGGCATTTAAAAATTGAAGCAAAAAAATGAAGCACCCGCCGTTGCAGATGCTTCACTACGATTCACAACTAGGTCCTCCAAGAACTAATGTTCAATGACCTAATTCAAATATATGCTATTCAGCGTTTAATAACAATTATTCATAATGTTTTTAAGTACTTACGTCGATTTATCTAACCCCCTGTTCTTGGGCTATCCTTTTATCTATTCAATGAAAATGTGTCCCTACTTTTGACACATGTCCTCCAAGACAATTTTATCTGTTGCCCTCATTGCAGGTGCAGCTTGTTTTTCGGCTTTCCCAACGACATGCTGGAGTCAATCGGACCTTGCCCTGTGGAAAGAGCTAACCGTGGAGCGAATCAACTGCGCGGATTTTGAATCGTTCCAGAATCGTTTTCCTACTTGGTACGATTCAAACGCAGTACCCACCATCAAGGATTCCGTTCCAGAGTTAGACGCATTGGAAATAGCACTGCAACCTTGGGGTCAAGATCCTCAACTTGAAGATGCTTGTGTCCAATCCCTACTAGAAGGAAACATGCTTCGGCTGCAAATTTTGCATGCGATGCACGGTTTATACGGCAAGGACATTGAACGCGCTTTGGCTTTGAAAGAAATCCCATCTTCATTTCAATGGATTCCAGTTCTCGCATCAGCTTACAACCATGCTTTTATTAGCAGCAATAAACGCGCTGGACTTTGGGGACTGACACGTGCACAAGCTGAAAAAGAAAACATAGCCCGTTCCATATACGTAGATGAACGCATGCTCCCCCAAGTATCGACTCGCGCAGCCATTGACATCTTGGACCGACTGCAGCGTCGATTTCCAATGAACCCTGAGCGTGTGTTGGTTGGGTTCTTTAAAGGCATGCCCTTCGCTTCGAGATGGAGTGGCATGCCAGGATATGACCAAACTTTGGACGAATGGCTTTCATTTTATCGCGTTGTCGCTCGGTTTATGGTCAACCTGGATTCTCCTGAATTCGAGGCGCAATGGGGAGAAGTGCTGACTGAATGGGAGTCCATTGCATGCCCGGGTGAATTCAACCGAGCAGGTTTGAAAGGAGTTTTGAATATGACCGAGGACGTTCAAAAACAGCTCCTTCCCTGGTGGATCCATGAAACCATGCCGTGTGAAACCTTTGACGAATTTCAGCCCTTTGTACCAAAAAACTGGTCAGAAACGTGGAATGACAACCTGGATAATCTTGCCAATTGGGACGAAAATATTGACTTACAGCCAGCTGTATCGCACACGACAACGGAATCGAAAAAGCAGGTTGTTTCACCTTCACGCTCTCTCCCATGCACCGAACATGAGGTTAAAAAGGGGGATACATTGTACAACATCTCCAAGCGGTTTCCAGGGACAACACCTGAACAAATCGCATTAACAAACGGGATTGATACGGTCATTAAGATTGGCCAGACCCTGTGCATTCCGCAAGCGGAATGACACCGAAGGCTCACCCTGTAATCAAGACGTTGGCGTTTATTTGCGCCTTAGGGCTGTTCACTGGGCTTTGGATGTATCGTCCCACCACCCCGACTTTTGACCTGCTTCCCTTTCCAAGATGGGATGACTTTCTTCACTCGACCCCTTCCGTTCTTCATCCCGAATCAATTGACACGTTACTTGTGGCTTATGACACCTATGTTGGTGTAGATACAAGTCAAGCTTTGAATGCGAGCCGACATGTCACCTTAACGGGGCAGATCGCATCGCATACCCCAAAAGACACTGCGTTAATATTGCCACTCCCTCCATTGAACAACGGGACATTTGAGGCAAATTCATATCCAAGGCGATCTGCAAAAACATCCCTTCACCCCAACTTGCAATTGCAGGGATCTCAGCGTGCTTTTGATCAGCTCTCTCTTCTGTTTAATCACTTGCACCTGCGGACGAGTCAAGATGCCCTGCATATTTTTCATTTTGGAGATTCTCAAATTGAAGGCGATCGAATCACTCGCTCCCTGCGCACTTCATGGCAAAAACGTTGGGGAGGTTATGGAATGGGGTACCTCGCTCCTATGCCTTTAGTAGCGCCGAACTCCATCACGCAAACAACCTCGGATGGATGGAGTCGCCATGCTCGATTTGGCCGCAGAGATTCAACCATAGAACACCGACGATATGGAGTCCTCGCTTCTTTTGCTACCCATGCCCCTTCTTTGGAAACGGACGAAACACCCTGGATTCGAATAGAACCCCGGAAACATGTAGGCCAAAATGAACGGCAAGTTCATTCCATCAAGATGCTGTTTGGACGAACCGATTCAAATGCTCTCATAACATGCCAAGTGGACTCGATGCTGTTAGGTCCATTCCTCATTCCCGCAGACAGTACGGAATCAGAATTGATTATTCCCGTAGCTGCATTGACAGCCTCGAATGTTTTTGAATCGATTGAATTCAAGTTCGACGGCCCTATTCCTGAGGTTGATGCTATTGGAATGCTCCCCGATACAGGATTGGTTTTTCATAATGTTGCCATGCGCGGGTCATCAGGAACGTTATTTCGACAATTGGACCGCGCACAATTTTCAGCGCAACTGAAATCACAAAATGTTGGAATGATTCTGCTTCAGTTTGGCGGAAATGCCGTCCCATACATTGCAGACACCGCCGCCGTTGAGCGCTACGGTGAGTGGTTCGCTTCTCAAATCAGACTGTTTCAAAAGACACTTCCAAATGCCGCCATCGTCGTTATTGGCCCTTCTGACATGGCCACCAAGGAGGAGCAGCACATGGTCACGTATCCCATGCTTGTCCCTGTGCGCAATGCACTGCGTCGAGCCGCTTTGAATGAAGATGTTCTTTATTGGGATGTTTTCGAGGTGATGGGTGGAGCGGGATCTATGGCGGCCTGGGTCGCCTCTGAGCCATCTCTTGCTAGCTCTGACCATGTTCACTTCACACGTCGGGGCGCAAAAAAGATCGCATCGCTCCTCTTGCAGAGCTTGGATGCCGAATGGCTCGCCTGGAAGCAATGGCACTCTGAAAATACCCCAGCATTGTTAGCACCATGACTTTTGGATGCCTATCCATTCTTTGCGCACTGACCGGAACATTCGAAACAGCCTCCATTTCGTTGTCCTCGGACTCCATCCCGTTGTCCTCGCCCCTCACATGGCGTAAACCTCCTCATTGCACCCCTCTTGAAGCCGTTTGGCACACCATGGACTCAATGCAGCATGAAGGAGTCGGGACTCTTTCCTGCTTATATATCGGTGGTTCGCATGTGCAATCAGGTTGGATCGGTCTCGGTTTAAGAAAACGATTTGAAGAGGCCTTTCCTATGAGCAATCAAGCCCGTGGGTGGATGCTCCCTTACCGCATGGCTCAAACGGATACTCCTACCCATTTTAGGACAGAGTCCTCTGGAGAATGGTCTGGAATGCGCTGCGTTCAAAGTCGATACAAAGGCCCCTTTGGAAGCACTGGCATCCGTGCACACACCGAAGACATCCAGGCCACATGGCAGCACGTTTCGCTTCGATCAGATTCTAGCTTGCACGCAAGCAACACAATTGAAGTCTGGGGACAAGCGACAGGCTGTATCCCTCAATGGCTCGGGAGCGAAACGCTACTTCATAGCGATACCCTTGCGAACGGAAGCGGTTGGAAATTTTTATTTGACCAGGAGGTGGATACGGTACGTTTCGGGATTGAACGTTTCGGGAAAAGCACAATTGCCTTCGATTTATTCGCGACTGTTCACGTGCCGACACCCCGAAAAAAAGCACAATTCACGCTCTATGAGTGGGGAAACAATGGAGCCAAAGTTTCGAGCGCGATGCGCTGCGAACGCTGGGAAACAGAATGGCCTGCTCTCAACTTGGACCTCATCTTCATTGGACTTGGAATCAACGACATTCATTCCGCTGGGAAAACATGGAACGAAGAACGATTCGAGGTCGAATATGACGCCATGGTCCAGCGCATTCAAATTGCCGCGCCGCATGCGACACTGATTTTACTGAGCAACACCGACTCCATGCGAAAGGGCCAGTCCATGGCAAAACAATCGCAGCGGATGCACGCAATCCAGCAGCAAATCGCTGCCCGACATCATTGCGTAACCTTCGATTTAGGGCGGGCTATGGGCTCGCCGGGCTGCATTGAGGACTGGCATCAAAGAGGTTGGGCTCAACCCGACCTGATTCACTTCACGCCTCGAGGCTATGATGCATTGGCTGAAATCCTATTTTCATCTTGGATTGCTGCCCACAAATCGTGGCAAACGACTTATCCTGTGCCATCTTCGCACGAACCATGATGGATTGGATTCTCTTTGACGCCAATGAACCGCTCACGTTCATGCGAGGAGCCTTTTGGGGCTTTTTCTTGTTCGTGTTGGCCGGTTTTGCGATTCTAGAAAAAAGAAGGGCCCTGCGCAATGCCTTTTTGTTTGCAGTGAGTTTGTTCTTCTACTGGAAAACGAGCGGCTCCTTCGTCCTCATCCTTTTGTTTTCGACCGTTTCCGATTGGTGGATTGGACACCGAATCCATGCGTCAGATGGAGCGACCCGAAAAGCCTGGCTCGCTTGGAGCATCGCGATCAACTTGGTCATTCTCTTTTATTTCAAGTACGCCTATTTTCTCGCGGACAGTATCAGCCCGCTACTAGGAACGCATTGGAACCCCCAGCATGTTATTGGAGGGTTCGCCAATTCCTCGTTCGGAACGAGCTTCCGTGTGGATCGTATTTTACTTCCCGTTGGCATTTCGTTCTACACGTTTCAAACCATGTCATACGCGCTGGACGTATACCGAAAAGATGTCAAACCGGTCAAAAGCTTGGTTGATTTCGGATTCTTTGTGTGCTTCTTTCCGCAACTTGTGGCAGGTCCCATTGTCAGAGCTAAGGATTTCATTCCTCAAATTCATCGTCCGTATGCACTGACTCACGCCGGTTTTGGAATGGCCCTATTCTGGATCCTCAATGGGCTGATCAAAAAGGTTTGGTTGGCAGATTATGTCGCTACCAATCTTGTCGACCGTGTTTTTGCCAATCCTGAAAGCTATTCTGGATTGGAAAATTTATTGGGACTCTATGGATACAGCCTTCAGGTATATGGGGACTTTAGTGGCTATACCGATATGGCGATTGGGGTCGCCTTGCTCATGGGATTTCATCTACCTACCAATTTCAACTCCCCTTACAAGGCCCGCAACCTCGGAGAGTTTTGGAAGCGATGGCACATGAGCCTTTCGAGCTGGTTAAAAGATTATCTGTACATCCCCATGGGCGGTAATCGCAATGCCTCTGCGTTTACATGGATAAGCGGTGGAATCTTTTTACTCTTTCTCATCTTGCTCTCTCCGTCATTCGGATGGATTCTTGTCGGAAGCGGATTCCTCTTGCTTTTTTTGGCTTTGGCATGGGCTTTACCGGGAGTTCAGAAGAGCATCTCAACCAACATCAACTTGCTTATGACCATGATGATTGGAGGGTTGTGGCACGGAGCAAGCTGGAATTTTGTGCTGTGGGGAGCCCTCAATGGAGTCGGCCTTATTTTTTACAAATACTGGAAGCGCATCAGTCCATGGGAAATTAAAAATCGCTGGTGGAAGCACCTCATCGGCATCCTCTTGACCTTTCACTTCATCACCTTTACGCGCGTTTGGTTTCGAACGGGGTCTCAAACACGATGGGAGGACATCGGCAGTCCCCATGACTTGTGGCATGAGTGGTTTTCTGCAAACAGCATGCTCCATCAATTGACGCAAGGTTTCGGCGGAACACCGTTCTTCGATGTGATCTGGGGCTACCGGAGCGTGTTGGCCGTGATGGCATTGGGGTATGCCATTCACATGGTCCCTGAATCTTGGAAAAAAACGTATCGAAACAGATTTAGCCAATCCCCCTTGTTTGTTCAATGGTTGATTGCAATCGGCGTTATCGGACTTGTCTGGGCTGGAACGAGTGCTGAAATGCAGCCATTCATTTACTTCCAGTTTTGAGTCACATCAGCAGCTCAAACTCCTTTATTCAACCACCTCAATTTCCTGATATGCGCTGCACGACTCATTGTGGGCACATGAAGTAAGGAACACAACAAACGTCAGCACTCCTAAGAATACGACGATGGCTTGTTGCAGGCGGATGTGATTTATCTTTTGAGAATACATGGTAGCTTCTTTGCTTCGGTCTAAACAACGTCTAGATATCAAACTTAGTACATCCGAATCAAACTACCTTTGCACTCCATTATCACACCGTTCATTCATCCCATGCTTTTCCGAACGAAATCACTACTGATCATGACGTTGGCCTGCATGGTCAGCTTTCAACTTTTCTTTTTTTGGAACGAATTTTTAACAGACTGGACTCCGATGTGGATTCAAGCTATTGAAACGAGCATGGATGACGTACGCGGAGCGATCATGCTGATTCAGTTGTTTGGGATTGCCGTTCTGTTTATCGACTATGTAACCCGATTCGATGAAATCAAACGCCAATTTTGGCAAGGTCTCGCAGTTGGAATCTGCATGATTGGATGGCTATTTCAAATCTTCGTCTATTTCTTAGACAGTGCCTATCTCGTTTAAATCAATCCCACTGGTATTGATAATCGCTCTCATTCAATTTTGAAGGCAGGCCTCGAAACAGTTCGAACCGCTGCTGTATAAAGCGAATAAACTCATACTGCGTCCAAGTCTGCAATAGCTCGTCTCCAGGATCACTGAATGCAATGAAGGCGTCAAACTCAGTTTGATTCAGTGAAATGATATCGTAGTCTACGTATTTGATGAACAACTCGCGCAACAGGTCATGCCTGCGATCGTCGTTTTCCATTTCCGCAACGAGACGCTTGCTGCGCTCATCACGATTCAAAGCTTCGTACAAAAATGTGATGGGGCTCGCAAAGGCGTCCACCTTGGATATGCGATAATCCTCTTCACTGTACCCCAATGCTTCAATGTCACGAAGAATCTCCCTCAATTCTCTAGGGGCCACCACTTCTGCAATCCCCACGGACACCTGGAGTCGACGTAAACGGACTTCCAAATCCCACTGCTTCCCTGACGAAGGGGCCACCTTCTCGACTGTGTGAAATCCAATCGCTCCAAATGCGAGCGTATCTCCGGGACAAACAGCCAGTAAGAAAGTTCCCAAATAATCGACAAACTGTCCTCCACCCATGCGAGATCGGTTCACGACCATCGCTACGGGAATGTTATGACCTGTCACATCAGTAACAGATCCTGAAACAACGATTAGGCTATCACATCGCTGTGATAGCGGATTTTCCTGTGAAAAAGCATGGAAACAAAAGAGGCATTGCGTAAAACTCCACAATAGGAGTCGCATAACTGTACTCGACATGTCCGCAATATACTCTTGGCATCGTGTTACCTTCGAGTCATGGCGCAAAATGCGGGCCCAAAAAAAACCAACAAAGACGAGCGTTCGTCCTCCCTTCAAGCAAGGGAGCAGGCTAAGGCGAGAATTTCAAAAGCTCATCAGGCTCCCCATGCAATCAAACAATGGGCAGATGAAATCCAAAATGGCAGTCGAAAGGCCCTTGGACAAGCCATTACGCTTGCAGAAAGCAGTCTCGCAAAAGACCGAGACAGATTGGAAGCACTGTTGGATCATGTGCAATCTCCCGAGCGAAGCCAGAAAAGTTGGCGCTTAGGAATCACGGGAGTCCCTGGCGTTGGAAAAAGCACCTTTATCGAATCGTTCGGAGCGGCATGGATTGACCAAGGTCATCGGGTTGCGGTCTTGGCTGTCGACCCTACTAGTGAGCGTTCGAAAGGAAGCCTTCTCGGGGATCAAACGCGCATGGAAACCTTGACCAAAAATCCGAAGGCATTCATTCGCCCCAGTCCAACCGCTCAAACGTTGGGCGGAGTGGCTCGGGCTACCCATGAGTCGATCTTACTTTGTGAAGCCGCTGGGTTTGATCGAATTCTCGTTGAAACTGTTGGGGTTGGTCAATCTGAAACGGCCGTCCGCCAACTGACTGACGCCTTTATTTTACTGATGTTACCGGGTGCGGGGGATGATTTACAAGGGATTAAGCGGGGCATTATGGAAATGGCTGATTTGATTTTAGTCAATAAATGTGATGGCCACGCAGCGCAGCAAGCAAAATTAGCGGCTTCTCAATACGCTCAGGCGGTCCATCTGTTTCCGCCGACTGAAGGTGGTCATACCGTTCATGCGCAAACCATCAGCGCCTTGGAACAAACGGGGATTTCTGAAACCTGTAACTCGATTGAAGACTTGATGCTTCTATGGAGTTCAAATGGGTGGTTTGAGGGGCAGCGTTCTCAGCAGTCCATTCGGCAATTCAATGACCATGTGCGTTCATTGCTCTTTGAAAACACGCAATTGTCTCCGCATCAAACGGGCGCATGGGAACACTTGCAAACTCAGGTTCAACAGCAGCAAATTAGCGCATTTGCAGCGGCCCGAAAATGGATGAATACCCTAGCTTCGCAGACATGACGGGTTGGACGATCGGTTGGGCAGCACTGGGGTTTGTGACCATCGCGAGGGCGACGAAGGACGCCTATCCTTTCTTCATTTCTCGGGCACTGACTCAAACCAAAACACAGCCTGTTTCTTGGGCTTTTGTCTCAACTCACCCCGCCACTCTGAGTGTTTTTGGCTGGTGTCTTTGCGGTGCATTGCATGCCTTCCTAAAGGATGATCTGTGGTCTATTTCCGTCATGCCACCTTTGGCCCTATTTGCATTTGCCTATCGCATTCCGGTCATCAGTCCTGCAGTCGTTCAAAAAAACGACTCCCCAGAATCTATTCATTCGCGTTTGATCCAGCTGCGTCTGCAACTGCAAAGACTGCACGAGAAAGAGCGGCTCAATGATCGCTTGGAGAAGGCCGAACAATCTCAGGCGGTATTGGATCGCTACGACCAAAGATTTCATGTGATCCTGCTGACCATTGAAAACCACTTAACTTTTGGAGACCATGGCCGCGCGGAACGTATTATCACGTTGTTTGCGCGACATTTAAGACACATTCTCTATGAAGGATCCGTGCCTTTCCTGACACTGGATACGACTATCGAGCACATTAAAACTCACCTGAGTCTCATGGAGTTGTTGACGGCGGGGCGGTTCCTCTGTGACGTGGACGATGGCATGCTCGAAGCCTCTCACTTGGCACGCTGTACCGAGAGTTTAAGAATCAGTCCATGGGTGGAGTCCATGGTATGGCCCTTTTTCGAATGGGCTGAACGCAATCATCAGCCGATTGAACCGTTGCAATTGCTCATCGACATGGAAGATGGCGAAATCCTTCTCACGTGTGCACATCCAAGTTTGGTGGATTCTCAGATTGCATGCTCCAAGCGCTTGAAGCTACTTGGGGATTATTCTGGAAAACAAGAGGAAATCAATTGGGAAAAAACGCTTAAAGTGGTTGCTTAAGACGTGCGTCACGGCATCTCTTTTAGCAATTCCTCG